>CAZSLS010000043.1:0-38245 GCA_964607575.1 uncultured Planctomycetaceae bacterium
CCATGTAATCCCCATCTGGTTTTGCGGCTGTCCTTGTTTTCCTCTTAACTACGGGACATTATGACCTGCCACCTTTTAATGTCGCACACAAGAATTCGGTCGGGAAATTGTCGCCCAGAGTCTGCAAATTGTCGTATCTGGTGGTTGTGGCGCTGTTGGAACCCGGTCGCTTGGATGTCCCGATCGAATTCAGAGGGTTTTCCAACTTGTCAGCTTTGGGGGGTCCGTGTCGCCTTCGATCATCTCGATGGTTTTGGCCATTTGCTTGAGAAACCGTTCATTTTTTCCGAGCCCGCGGTTGGCCTTGTAGGCCTTCTGGTATTCGCGAAGTTTGGGCAGGTGGGCTTTGGCGGCGCCGCGGTAGTGTTTGAATATCTTGATTACGCGCGGGGCGAACCAGTAGCCCTCATTTCCCCTCGCCGGATTGGGTTCGATGATCTTCATGAGCTGATCGAGCCCCTCGGAGATGTGGTTCTCCGCCAGGAAGACCAAACCCTTCTCGCGTACACCATTTGAGAACATGACGCTCCAACCGGGCTTCTCGATGGAGGCGATGATCTCGGGCATGATGCCTTTGAGTTGTTTGGGAGTCATCGTTTTGTAGAGTGAGGTGACGCTGGATCTGGCGCCGCCGCAGGGGTTTGTGAGTATGTGTTTGGCGGCGGCGAGCAGTTTTTTCGGGTCGGCTCCTTCGACACTTTCGGCGAGCAGGCCCGTCTTGCCCGAGCGACGGCCTTTCTTGAACAATGCCTCACCGATGAAGCGAGACTCGATCATCAGCGTGTCGGCGGGGTCTTCGTTTTCGAGCAGCGCGAGCAATTTGGGTGCGGCTTTTCGGGCGGACGGGCCACCGATAGCGGCCAGCGCGTCCGCGGCGCTGACGCGGAGCCAAAGATCCTTGTCGTCCAATAATGCGATCAGCGCGTCGACGGTCCCGACGGGAGGCGTCTTGAGGTATTCGATCGCCTGACAGGCCCCGAAACGGGCGTTTTGGTCTTTGCTTTTAAGCATTTGGACCAGGCGGGAAGTGAAGTCGCCTTCCTTCTCCGCCAGCGCCCTTGCCGCTCGCTGGCGGGCCAGTGGCGACCAGGTGCCCAGCACGCCGAACAGTTGATCGACGGTCTTGGCGGAATAGAACGCATGACCGCGATCCCAGGTCGTATATCCCGCCCCGGCGGTGATGCTGTCGGCGATACCCCGATCGCTGAGGATGTTTACGCTTTTGACGCCCCTACCGGAGAAGTACGTCTTCTGCTGCGGAAGGGTGTAGGCGATAAGGTATACGCCCGTGCAGTCCCAACGGCTGTAATTCTGCCGGCCGCTACCGACCTGACCCTGGTAATGGAATCGTCCCTTGTGATCGCGGGCAAGATCGTAGTACCACCGCTGCTTTCCCATGAACGCAGACAAGGCCTTTGCCCCGATGCGTTGAACGCCGGTGGGTCCCCACAGGTAACTGAAGAAATTGCCCGTGTGCCCCAACTCGCGAGAGTCGTAAGACGCCAGCGCCCATCGGGCGAAGTGGCGGGCCTCGGCGTTCTTACCGAGCAGGTCAAACGCGAATGCGCCCATACAGTTCTTACCGTTATCGTCGTGTTCGGCCATTCGCGGGTCGTGGAACCCGTAAGGGATCGCGCCCTTGTTGGCGTAGAAGCTGAAGAACCGGCTGCTCGTCTTGACGGCGGCTTTGATCACCGGATCATCGATACCGCATTTCTCGGTCGCCATCACCATACCGATGAAACACGGCAGGCCGGCGGCGTTTACTGCACCATATCCACCCAGCCGCCCGTGGAGTTTCCCGCCGTTAACCTTCGGCATGGCGCCTTGGTGTCCCCACGTACCGGCGCGGCTTTGGCAGCGGGCGATCTCGAAGGCGTAGGCCTTCAGCGTCGGAAGGACCAGTTTGTCACCGGTGGCGAGGTAGTATTCGGCCAGGAATATCGTCCGATAACCCCATCCCCAGCAGAAGTGCCCTCGCTGCGTTTCGAACTTCAGCTCGCGTTTGAGCGTGGCGACCGCGTGCGCGTAGGCCTTGATCTTCGGGAGGTACTGCTTGTCGCCTGAGGCCAACAGGGTCAGGGCGTTAATGTCGCCGGGGATGCCTTTCAGCTCCGTTGCGGCGATCCACTGGCAGCCCTGGCGGACAATGGCCCGGGACTTTTTGCAGTTGCCGGGCCAGGTCTTGCTGTACGCCCCCAGGACCTTCAGGCGAAGCGTTACGGTCATCTTTCGTCCACCGCGCCAGATCAGCAGATGGAGCTTTCCTGTTGCCTCAGCCGGGTCAATCGCCCGACCAAACGCGCGGCGAGAATCTTCGCCGAACGCCTTGGCGCCGATACCGAGTACGACGTCGTCGACTTTCAAAACGCCCGCCGCCGGCGAGCCCGGCGTCACAGCGGTGATCAGAATCTGTCGACTACTGTACGATCCTCCGCCCTTGCCCCACACCCATCCGCGGGCGCCGGTGGGCCCGAGATTGAAGTCGGCCTGTTTGGGGTCGCGCTTTCCGCCGGCGGTCAGGTCCGGAGGCGACGGTACTTTCCGAGCAGCGGGACACTGCTCCACTAATAAAGTTCCCGCCACCGATAAAACTGCCAGGATACCGAGAGTCATTCTGTAATTACGCATCAGCCATCTCCTTTTCGGGAGCGATCTACAGGGATCGCAAATATTCTGCCAGGTCGTCGATCTCGGCGGGTTTCAGTCCTTTGACCTTACCGTGCTGGTCGAGTTTGTTGTGTGTGGTCAACACGTCCTTCAGCGTCATTGCGCGTCCGTCGTGCAAGTAGGGCGCCGTGCGGTAGGCTTCAATCAACGATGGGGTGTCGTAGGCGCCCTTGTGCTTCTTGTTGTCGTTTGGCGACAGGACGCCCACGTTGTACATTTTCAGATCGGTGAAAAGCGGCGAGGGATGGCACTTTGCGCAGGCGGCCTTACCGTCGAACAAGACCTTGCCCCGTGCGGCCGCTTCGCTGAGCTTTCCATTCACCAGGTGCGGGCTGGGAACCGGCTTCAGTGATTTCAGGTACTCGTCGATGGCGGTAGCGTCTTCCTCCGACAAGACCACGAACTGGATGTGGCGGATACCTGCCCGAACGGCGGTCTCCGCCCTGTCGCGAATGCCTGTGGCCATCGACGGCGGGGTCTTGTGCGCCAGCAGCATGCTCTTGGTGTTTTTGGGATTACCGATTCCGTCGTTCATCAGATCCCAGTTGAGCCCGTCGACCCGCCCGTTGGGATGGCAGCTCGTGCAACTGTTCCAGCGCTGAAAACAGTGTGCCGCATCGTGAAAAAGTATCTCGCCCCGACGCACCACGTCCGGTTTTGGCTGCGCACCGAGCGATATTGCGCCTTGGAGCTTACCGGTGACCGCATCCATGACGGCGATCGAACCGGAGTAGTAGTTGGCTATCAGCAGTTGTTTCCCGTCGGGCGACAGGACGATACCCCGAGGAGAGTTACCTCCGGTGGGAAACCGGCGGATCGCCCCGGCAAGGTAGAGCGCCGTCAGATCGTTCTGCAACTCGTTGACCTTTTTGGGGTCGGCCTTGATGCGAACCCAGATGTTCGCCTCCGAGCGGGCCTTCAGCACGTCGTCCGGGATGGCCGGGAGCCCTCGATACCCCTTCTCCGGAGTCGGGTCCGGCAGCGAACCGTCCCGGATCTTCGCCAGCGCCTTGGGGATTTTGCCATCGAGCAACTCGTGGACCAGTGAGATATTGACGTTCGATATCTCATGCACGCCGGCGTGGCTGATCCATAATTGCCTACCGTCTTTCGAGCAGACCACGTCGTACGGATTGGCCGAACCCATCTCCAGATCGTCCAGAAGTACGGTAGCCAACCGCGAGCCCTTGCCAATGTCGATAATCGAAAGGGCGTACGTGTTGACCCAGCCCAACTCGAGTTGAGTTACAGGCATGGTGAACCGTCCCAGTTGGTGGACCACGTAGGCCCATTTCCCATCGGGGCTTATGCACGCGCCGTAGACCGCCGTCGAACCGGCGGGAAGTTTCACCGTGGAAGACACTTCGAGTTTGGCGCTGTCGATGATGCTCACAACCGCCGCCAGCGAAGTATCGGTACTCACGCCGCGGGGCAGGAGGTTCGTGACCACGACATACTTTTCATCGGGCGTGACAACCGCGGAAGCCGGCTCGCGCACCACGGGGATATCTTTGATCGCCTTGCCTTGCGCCAGATCGACAACCGAAACGCTATGGGTGTCCTGGTTGCACACGTAAAGGCGCTTGGCTTTTTCGGCTAGCGCGACCGCCTCGGGCCACTTGCCGACGGTAATCCGGCTGGTAACTCCCCTCTTGGCGGTGTCAATGACCGCTACGGTTCCGGCGCCGCGCTGGGCCACATAGACCCTGCCCCCGTCAGCCGATATCGCCAGTCCCCGCGGGACGCCCTTTAGAGCAATCTCGCCCAGTTTGGTCTTCTTGGCGATGTCCAGAATGACGAGTTTCCCGGATGTGGGGTCCGAAGCGTAAAGCGTTTTACCGTCGGGCGAGACCGCCAGCGACAGAGGCGAGTGATATGCGGCGCCTTTGGTTTTATCCTGTTCCCGCGCCGAAGAACCGCTCGATGCAATCGTCCAGATGCCGAAAACGCCCGCGACGACCGCGAACAATGAAAGAACATTGCCAATAACGCGTCTCTTCATTGCTCTTGTCTCCGTTTGGAAGGCTCATATCGCCAATCAACGCGCTGAGTGTGAAGGAACACTTCGGCAATGAATTTGGCCAGATCCGGATCGTAAGCTTCCAGTTCTTTCCGCGTGTTGACCTTGTTGTGTCCGTCAGTCCCCTGGGCATTGGCGTCGAACCAGGACTGCACGCCCTCGACCCAATAATCCACGTGGCCGGCGCCGGCGAGGGTGTCTTTCCAAAGCCCTTTTGCCAAGGCGCTGGTGTGAAGTTGCTTCAACTTCTCGTCAAAGCGCAGATCGATCGGTTTGACGCCAAGTTGGCACCTGAAGATCCGGGCCGAAGCCTTCTTGTCTTTCTCATACGCTTCCAGCGCTTTGGCGAGTTTCTCGTCGACGGGTCTCAGCCCGCATACCACATGAATGGCGCGTGCAAGCTCACGGATCAGAACGCTTTGGTCGCCCTTTTCGTTCAGCAGGTTCTTCTGGCTGCAGACGATCGGCGGGGCCTTATCTCCGCTCCTCGGCGTCTTTTTGCGTTTGAGTTCCGGAATGTCGGATATTTCTTCCTTTTCGCCGAGTACCACGAGGCGGAGATCGGCTTGGATCATGTCCTTGAGGATGTCATGACGGTAGGCGAACATGTGCCTGACGATACGGTTGGCCTCGAGCAGAGCGACGTCGGAGACCTTGTCTGAGCTGAGGATCGCGAAGTCCCGCGCCCTGACGTGCTTCTTGTAGAATGGATCGCATTTGAGCGACTCACCCGGCGCGGTAACGTAAGGGCGCTTCCGCGGCGCCTTGTATCGCCAGTCCGTTTTCTCGGTGAGCCGAAGCGTTTCATCGATCAGTCCAGCCAGGTCCGGGTCGTACGCTTTGAGTTCCTCTCGCGTATCGATATGATTGTGCTTGAAGTTGTTCTGGTTGTTGCAGTCGAACCATGACTGCACACCTTCGGCCCAGTATTCCCTTTCGTTCACAACGGCGTACATCGGCTTGTAAGAACAGCTCCACAATCCCTTTGCAATAGCTTGCTTGTGCAACTTCTTCAACTTCTTGTCGAACTTCTTGTCCTTGTCGCCGAGATTGATCGTTTCGTGGATGGTATGGGCAAATTCGTGGATGAAGATGCACTCCTCTTCGTAGAGGTCGTCTGGGAGACAGAGTAGATTTTCCTCGGCGCAACTGGTATTAACCTTCCCATGCCCCCCACCAAAGCCCCGCGACCGCATGTCCCAGAATACCTTCGGTTTCAACCACCCGTATTCCGGGAGGTCTGTGATCCCCTCTTTCACGCCGACTACCATGATGCGCCCGTTGCGCTGCACCATTGCTTTCAGAATATCCGGTCGACCGGCCAGCATTTTCTCAGTCAACCGGGCGGCCTCTACCAGAGCGGCTTTGGAGACCTTGTCCGAACTGACGATCGGCAGATCGCCGACCATGATATACTGCTTGTAGAATGAGGGGATCTTTTTCTGCTTTGCTACCGCCGGCGTCAACGGGGCCGGTATCTTTACCTCTCCCGCCGCACAGGCGCACAGGGCAAAGAGACAGACCAGGCTGCCGGCGAATGAAACCAGACGGTTGCGATCGTTGCTCATGTTGTCGGAATCCAGTTTTTTCAAGGGCGCCTTATCGCGGGCGAGCGAGGTATTGGCGGATGTTTTCGGCCTCTTGGGCCTTCCAGTGGCGGCGTTTCTTTCGGTGGTAGTGGTTTATGGGGGTGGTGTAGTCACCGAAGGCGGGCACGCCCAGGTCGATCCAGATGATCAACCGTTCCATATCCGTAGCCGACAGCTTCGTTTTGTAGTGCTTACCGTCTTTGAGTATCTCGATCAATTTACTCTGCGAGGCGCCCCTATGGTACGGAGGGAGCATGGGCGGTTTCGACTGGGCGTTAATCCAGTTGCAGAACTTGCGGTCGGCAAGGGCCTTGTAGGATTCGGGCCAACGGAGGCTGAAGGCGAGTTTCTTGTCTTTGTCGGGCGGTTGGTCTTTTCCGAGTTTGTGGCACGAGACGCATTGCCTGTCGAGAATCGGTTGGATCTCGCGTGGGAAGTCGAATCCTCGCGCCGGGCCAACGAACGGTTTCAGGTCGAGGGTTTGCGCCCCCGCGGCGAGCGCCTTGCTGAAGTACGGGACAGGCGGGGCTATGTTCTTTCGCTCGTGGCAGCCGATACACGAGACCGATTCACCCGGCTGCAAGGTCATCCAACTCCGCATGCTCTGGACCATCTGCCCCTTGGCGTCGAGCGCCTGGAAAAAAACGGGCGCGCGAGCCTGCACCTTGAAGCAGGCCGAACCGTCTTCGTACACCGTGGCGGTCCCCAGCACCTTCTTGACGTCCCACGTACCGCCCGGGATGGAGATACCGTTACTAATGAGACCACCGCTGATGGGACCTTTATTCTTACCTCCCATCGAGACTCTCTCGTGCCCGGTCGATTTTGGTTCGGGCAGGGATTTCACATCCTGGAACCTCGCATGAGGATTCTTGGGCACACCGCGAGCGCTCGGGCGGAATTCCAGCGCTACCACGCGGAGGCGTTTAATGCTCCCGCGTTTGACGCCCTTGAGCCCCGGTCCGGAGTAAACGTCGTGCAGGTAGACCGTTCCGGTTTTCTTCGTATAGTCGACCGCGGAAGCGCGTTTGGGGATCGAACGCCGCAGGATCGGCATGGGCCTGGTGCAGGATATGTTGTTATCCTTGTACAGCAGTTCCCGCCCGCCGTCGATCTGCATGAAGTAGATACCATACGGTTGAGTGCCCGAGCCGATTTTATTCCCTCTCGCCCCGGGCTTGACGGCGGTGAATCCGACCAGAAACGCGCTGTCGCTGAGCGGATAAGGATGTTTGAACTGGTTTCCGCTCTGGCAGGCCTGGTCTTCCGTTTTCGCCTTCGTTTGGCGCACCGGCGCGACCAGTTGCACACCCTGGGCCTCCTGTCGCCCTTTGCGGGGGTCGATGACCGCCAGCCAACCTCTCTGTCGCGAGTGATGGCCCGAAAGGATGCACACGTACTTGCCCGTGGCGGGAATCGAGCGGGTATGGAGGATCGTGGTGGGGAAGCACGAGTTGTTACCGTACAGTTCCCGCTGGTTCGTACCGTCGGGGTTCATCTGGAACAGGGCCTGGATCGCCATCTGCCCGCGGTCATTGTAGTCCCAGCGGGTGTAGAGCACCCGCCCGTCGCCGGTAAGCGTCGGCCCGGTGGTGTGTACCTGGTCGAAGCCGATTTGTCGCATGTACTTTCCATCACCGTCGCAGGTGAACAGGTTGCTGACCTCGGTCCACCAGCAATCGACCGCCTGGACACAGCGGGTGGAACTGAAGACGATGTTACCGTTGGGCATGTAGACCGGTTCGTAATCGGCGTGGCCGAGACCCGAGGTGATCTGGCGCACCTTCTCGGTTTTCAGGTCCATTTCGTAAAGATGGTAGTCGTCCTTGAGAAACGATTTTTTCCAGGCAAACAGAATGCGTTTGGCGTCGTGCGAGACGTCGGGGTCGCGGATCACGCCGCCGGGATCGTCGATCAGGGCGCGGAACCTGGCGTAAAGTCCGTCCATTTCCAAGAGGCACAGGGTGGCCCCGGGCACGAAGTGTACTTCGTGCTGGGCGTCGGAGAGTCCCTCGGTGTAGGCGTAGTGGGTTCCGCCCAACTCGTAGTGCTTGGCAAAAACGATCCGCTTCAATTTCTCGCTGTAGGGCTTTAGGCGCAGTTCGCGGCGTTTCTCGCAGGCGGAGATATATAATTTGCTCCAGCGTGGATCGCCGGCCGGGGTCTTGGTCTTGACCAACTTATCGCAATCGGCGCCGAGCTTACCGGCGTCGGACTTGAGACCGGCGACCACTTTCACGATCGCCTCGACGTTCAGGCCTTCGATCATACCGTCCTGGGCCCGCCAGTCGGCGACGATCTCGGCGCGCTGATTGGTTACGACACGGTGTTCCTTGGGCGATATCCCCAGGGCAGCGCAATTGCAGCGCCCCCCGCAGGCCGCCGGGTGGCCGGGTTTTCCACGACTCCATGGTTTTTTAGGCGCACCTGGAAGCTGCGATGCAAGACAACCTATCAACACCGCAACAAGCAAGACGATTCGCAAGGTAGGTCGCATAAGCCGCACTCCGTAAACGTAGAAACCGGGCAGGTCCAGTTCTGCAAGGAGAAAGGACCGCCACCAACGACTATCGCCAGCTTAAGCACACCAATCGCCCTTGTCAACGGACTCGAATTGGAGAAGACTAGATGGAGTTGGGTCAGGAAAATGATATGGTGATGGAAGAGTCGCCGCGGCGGGGCTAGAATCCCCTTCATGGTTTCCCTATGGGCATTTCGTGTGCGCTGCGCAATCATGGCCACTGTCGCGCTTACGGGATTTTCTGCCGATCTGCGCGCCGCAGAGGGCAATCTTGTAGCCAACGGGTCATTCGAGGCCGCGGGCGGGCGATCAGCAACCGCCAAGGGCTGGTATGGCAGCGAGGCGGTATACTCGCGAGACGCCGGCGTGGCGCGAACGGGCAAGGCTTCGCTGAAGTATGTCAACACCGATACCGGTCGGTATCAACTCTGTTCGCGTTCGGTGCCCCTCCGGGCCGGGTGGAAGTGTCGCTTCAGCGTCTGGGTAAAAACCAAGAACATCGCGGGGAACGATTCGGGGGCCTCGATCTGTCTGGAATGGTCCCGGGCCGATGGCAAGTGGATGGGCGGAACGTATCCCCACGGCGTCAAGGGCACGCGGGGCTGGACGAAGATTGAAGCCGTCACGCGCATACCGCCCGAGGCTGCGAGGTTCAGCCTGACCTGCTACGTTCGCAAAGGTATGACCGGTACGGCGTGGTTCGACGACGTCGAGTTAGTCCGCGTAGCCGAAAAGCCTATGAAGACCATGCTGTTGTCGCCGGTTTATCGTGGAAGGATCACGAGCGACGGGCCCAGGGACGTTCGCGTGGGCGTACGCTTGAACCTGCGCGACCACGATCTGCTGCCGAAACAGGTCAAGGTCTCCGCCCGGATCGTTTCAGTCAAGGGCGACAGGAGTTCTGGCCTGACAACGTTCCAGCCGCGGGACAAGGCGGCGTTCGTACTGTCGCTCCGCGCCGGCGACCTGGCGCCGGGACGCTATCGGCTGATCGTCAGCTTGACCGGACCCGGGGACAAGGTGATCCAGACGCTCGGCCACGACCTTGTCCGAACGCCGGATGACTTTGCGCCCACATGCACGATCGACGCGCACCGGCGGTTGATAGTGCGTGGCAAGCCATTCTTCCCGCTGGGCATGTACTGGTCGAGTATCAATGCGAAGGAGCTGGGGGTTTACGCCGCCAGCCGATTCAACTGCATCATGCCGTACGGTCGGCCTACAAAGGCACAGATGGACCTGGCCCATAAGCACGGGATCAAGGTGATCTACTCGATCAAGGATCTCTACGCGGGCAGCAAGTGGAGCCCCGCCGACATCAAGACGCCGGCCGACGAGGAGCGAAAGGTCCGCGCCACCGTTCGGCGCTTTCGCGATCATCCGGCCCTGCTGGCGTGGTACCTCAACGACGAACTACCCCAGTCGTACATGCCCCGCCTGGTGGCGCATCGGAAGTGGACGGCCCAAGAGGATGCCAACCATCCGGCGTGGGTCGTGCTGTATCAGTACCGCGAGGTGGCCGACTACATCGAAACGTTCGACGTGATCGGTACGGACCCATATCCGATCGCCAGCAGCCCCGCGTCGATGGCGGGACGGTGGACGGCCGAAACGTTCGACCAAACCGGTCGGGCCAGACCCATCTGGCAGGTACCACAATTGCACAACTGGGCCAATTACCGCAAGACCGCCTCCGGAAAGAAGGCCCAACGCACCCCGACCCGAGACGAGGTGCGGTCGATGGCCTGGCAGTGCATCTGCAATGGCGCCACCGGGCTGGTCTTCTACTCCTGGTTCGACGTCCGCCGAAACCCCGACGTGTCTTTCGAGACCCAATGGACCTATCTCAAAGCTATCGCCGCGGAGATCGACTCAGCGGCGCCGATGCTCTTGTCGACCAAACCGCCGCCGGCTGTGCAGGCCCGGATCGACCCCACCAAACCGACGTGGCTGCACTGGCTGGCGCGAACTCACAAGGGCAAGGGCTACATCTTTGCCGTAAACAACGGTGACGCCGACGGTACGGTGACCTTCACGCTTGGCAAGGGGATCCGAACGGTTCGCGTCGCAGGCTCCGACCGCACCATCGGCGTCAAGGGCGGCCGCTTCAGTGACACGTTCAAGAAACTCCAGGTTCGCATATACGAACTGACGTATTGACTGCTGCAGCGGACAGCCCATCTGGTCGAGTTGGCCGACCGTGTCGTCGGTGGTCACTTCCCGGTCGGGGCGAAGACCCTGACCTCGATGATATGCACGCCCCTGTTGAGGCTGTGGTAGAGCATGTTGACGCGGACGTAGCGTGCCTGGCGAGCGGGAAATCGGTGGTCGTCGCCCTTGGGCGCAGCCGGGCGGCGGTTCTTGCTCATGTCTGCCACCCGGGTCCAACCCTTGCCATCCAGCGAGACCTCCACCGTGTAGCGATAGAACCGCCCGCTGCCCCAGTAGGGAAACACGTGTATGCGGTCGATCGTGGTGGACTTAGTCAGATCGATCTTCAACCAAGCGGGGTACGGATCGGTCTGCCAGGACGATTGAAGGTTGTCGGTCACGCCGTCGGTGGCCAGAGCGGGCCGGTAACGCGCCAACGAGGCCGAGGCAGTGACCGGTTTGTTCACTGCGATACCGTGGACGGCGGGGTTGACGTGTTTAAGTTTCGTTATCGGTTCACCGAACCGTTTAGCACCGGCGGCGTGCCGCTGGGCGGCAGTCATCAGCACCGGCGGCTCGACCGGATACGGCTTGCCGCCTTTCTTCGTGTATTCGGCGAATCTCCTGTTGAATTCCTTGCTGAAAGCCCGGCGCACCAGGTCGAAGCTCAACGGCTCGGCGGGAAGGTCCTTCTCATCGGGCAGCAGGAAGGGCTTACCGGCCCGGGCGGGATCGTAGTTGCCGTCTTTCACGATGAAGTGGAACTCGCTGCGGTAGCTCTTCAGGATGTCCTGGAAGTTACCGTCATGGGCGCCGGGTCTCCCCCGCCACTTGATTGACGCCCTGGTCACGTCCGGCGTGAAGAAGATCAGCCCGTCCTTCTCGAAAGCGCGGGTCGCATCGGAGGTGAACTTGCCAAGCTTGACACAGTACGGTACGCGGAATACGAGATATCGCGGTGAGTGATGGAATTCGGGCTTGACCGTCAATTCTGCGCCGCCGGGTGTGAATGAAAGCGTACTGGATATCCTGCCCATTTCCGTCGGCGCGCTGCGGATGGTAACTTTCTTACCGGGTTTGATCCAAGCCGGGGAGATCAGCGAGTACAGGTAAAGGTCCCGGCTGTTCTCATCGATCCCGGTGCGTCCCCCGTATTCGCAGACCATCATGTTGCGAATGAACAAAGCCGTCTTGGCCGCGGCCCAGGCGTGCGGCGGCGGGCAAGACGCAGACGGCGTGCGGTTGGTCCACGGCTCTACCAGGTTCTCGAATCCCTCGTGCGTCGAACCGTTATGCAGCAGGACGTGGTAGAGGTCCAGCAGGGCATGTTTCTGGTCGCCGATCGCCCGGTACTGATTCGCCTGGTTCAGCGTAACGTATTGGTGAACGTGCATGCCATTGCGGTAGCTCATGCACCCTTCGCGGTACTTCCTCCTACGGATTTCCGCCAGCGTCTTGACCACTCGCGGGTCACGGGGACCCAACAGTTCAGTTGGGTAGACCAACAGGTTGTTCTCCCAGTCCTGATTGGGGTAATGGTTGATCCTTCCTCTTCGTCCCTGCACCCATCCGGCGGTCCAGTCGTACAGGCCCGATCGGATGTAGCCCTCCTTCTTGTAGATCGAGTCAATCGCTTTGACGATCGAGGCGGTGTAGCTGTCGTTCACCTTGCTCCAGGCCCTGACGTCCTCCGTCTTGCCGAGCAGGCGGGCAACCCGGATGGACGTCCGAAGCGCCAAAAGCGCGAACAGATTGTGACAGGTGTGATGACCGGTCACCATCGGGGCGTCGTAGGGAATCGACGGGCGCATCAGACCGTATCTGTTGGTCTTGTGGTCGTTTATGATAAGCGCCACACCCTTGCGGATGCTGGGGTATATCTTCCGCCCGTACGCCTTGTCCCGCGTCACAACGAAGTGATAGGCCAGAGCAAACAACCCCTGCCCGTGCGAGGTGACAATCGAATCGTTACCGCGATTGTGGACGTCGATGAACATGCCGGATTTGTGCTGTTTGCGCATCAGCCAGTCGACGTTCGGCTCGATGAACTCATTCAATCCGGCGGTATCGTAAGCCAGGAGCATGTCGATATAGTCGTTCAGAAACAGCGCATCATAGGGCAGTCCGCTGCCCTGGCGTTTGCCCCCTCGCTGTGTGCGGGTGGCCAGGATCAGGTGTACCAGAGAAGCACGATAGGACTCGTTTACGCGCTTTTCCGGAATCTCGAACTCGAATCCGCCCAGCAACTTCTGCCAGTACCGGACGGTCTGGTCGCGCATACGCTGGTAATCGGCGGCCGTTACCGCCTTGACCTGTTCGACCTTGTCCGTCGGGACGCGCGGCATTTTGAACGTAGCGGTGAACGTCTCGCCGGGCTTGAGCGTGCGACGGTACACGCTGAACCCGGTGGCGATGCGATCTGTTATGTGGAGGTCCTTCGCGAGGTATGGTTTTTCATACGGCACGCCCGGTACGGCGTAGATCTGAGCACCGCCCGAAAATGCATAGACCAGTTTGCCGTCGCGGGCCAGATAGCTGTCGCGCATAGCAAAGCGCGTGGTCACAGCAACGGGCAAACGAGGCCTGCCGAGGCGGAAATGCCCGGCGCTGGCTCTCGTGGCCGCCGCAAGCACGCCGTGGGCCGGTGACTTGCCCGAGTTCGTCATCGTCAACCTGGCGAACTGAACCAGGTTCGCCCTGCCGAACTCGGGCAACTCTGCACTGAAAATCTCCAGATGATAGTCAACGCCATCGTCCTTCCAGCCAAAACCGATCACGGGAATCCAGCCGTCGAGAAACGTCTTGGTCCGGGCCATGACAGGCTTGAGTGTCTTACCGTAGAAGAATGCAAGCTCCGCGTAGCGCGTGTAGACGGCGCCGTCGTAGGTAACCTGTACGGGCTCGGGGACAAACGGCATGCCGATAACGGTCGTCGACTGCGCCGCGTAGCACCACGGTCGGTCCGGATCGTCGAGGCCCGGGTCCATCATGGGTGGTGCGGCGCGGAGTGTTCCAGCCGCAATCAGACAGACCAGTAGAACGGTTGCGGAGACGTTCTTCGGAACTTTCGCTTTCACTCCGGCATCAGGGTCACAGGGCATTTGCAGTGAATGTATCCGATGCGGCGCGTTGAGGCAACGGGCAGCAGACAGGCATGCCCCGGGCGTTTGGCCCAAGTCCTCTGTTCCTTAGCGCCCATTGGCGATCAGGAAATCCAGATTGCAGGAAACGGTTATGCTCTGGCCGCCCTTCCCAAGGATCGTGACCTCGCCGTCACCGCTTCGTATGATGTCCTTGACTCCCGTGAAATCGCCGGCGACCGCGACAACTCCCGCGATCACCTTTATCGAAGCCGGGCGGTCCTTCCTGAATTCAACAAACGGTTTGAATCCTCTTTCCTGTAGAAAGTTGGGTTCAACGCTTTCCTTTATACCGTAGTGGTAGAAACCGGCAATCTCTTCCATTCCAAGCACGCCCGAAAGCCTGCCGCTCCAAGGCGCATAGTGCCTCCCGCCATTGGACAGCCAGAAAAGCGTCTGGGGCAATACACTTGGGTCCTTGAGCTGGAAGTAGAGGTATCCCTGGCCCGGAAATGAGGCCGCGGTAAAGACGAACTCCTTCGAGGTATCGCTCATGAAGAGTACCACGTCCTCGTATCCCTTTTGGGTGGGATAGCGGGTCAGGTCCGCCAAGCCTCCGTCGCAACAAGGCACTTTCGTGCGGTCGGATATCTCCTGTCCCGATTTGAGAAGCGTATAACCGCCCATCGCCGGATCTTCAATCGGCGCGGGTGTAGTGAAACCGGTTACGGGCTCCGTCATGTCGATAATGCCCGACCCTGGCTCCTGGGGGAACTGGAGGATGGCATGATGACCCACCGGAGACTTACCCTCGAAGCCCGTAACGATGTGTTCGCTGTAGATCAACGGCTCGCCGTCTCTCAGCCGTATGATCTTCTCAACCGTGCCACGGTCCGCATCGAGATCCATTTTCAAACTGAGCGCCTTGGCTCCATCACTATCGTCCAATCCGACATAATCCCAGCAGTCGTTACATGTCTGTCCGTGTATGGGATGCTTATGGCCTTCGTATGGTTCGGTGTTGGCGCCGAAAGGCAGGCAGAAGAAATCGCCGCGAAGGATCTTGATGATCTGGTCGGCGTCTCCGATATCCGCCTCGTTCCACCATGGCGCGGTGAAGAAAGGCGAAATACTCTCGTTGAATGTGGCGGTCAGATGTCCGCCCTGAACGGTAACGTGGACCTTTACCTGGTCATTGGTCAGCAGGTAGCCTGGTTGACCATTGTTGCTTACAGTCGTGCTCACGCGCGCTCCCAATAGTCTTTCTGTCTGTCGAATTCTCTGAACATCTCTTCAGTTATTTCTTCCGAAACACCAATTGCCTCGCCCATACCGTAGTTAAAAACGATGAAACCTCCCTCAGGAGTCGACCAGTCGTTTATCAGTTCGGCGATTTCAGATCGTATCTCGTCGAGGTTACCGCCCGGTAGAGTCTTCTGAATATCCGAGGTGGTGAGAAAACAGATTTTCCCGGCGCCTATCTCGCCCATAGTCTTTATGCCATACAACTGCGGTTGTTCCAGGTTTATGACATCGACGCCCATGTCGATGAAGCTCGGAATAAAATTATTGATCTTACCGCAACTGTGGAACATGAGATGCCATCCGTTGTCGTGAACGGCCTGCACCATCTTCCGATAGCGTGGGGCAAAGAAATGTTCAAACATATCACAGCTTATGAAAGTGGATATCTGCGTGCCCCAGTCGTCGGTAACGAAAAGCCCGCTGACCCTGTCGCCGAAACGGCGATGAAGTTCGCCCCAGTGTTCGAGTTTCCATTCGAGAATCATGTCGAGGGTCTTCTCGCATTTTTCAGGCTCCATGCAGAGGTCCACGAGCGTCTTTTCGAAACCGTGAAGCATGTGGAGTCGTTCAAAGAGATGGAAATGACTGGTCACGGCGACGTAGCGGTCGTCGGCATCTTTCATCGTGTCGTCCAACCGTTCAAAATAGAATGGGTCTCTCGGGTTCGGCGGGATGTAGGAATCAAGCTTCGACCAGTCGGCTAGCGGGTGATGCTTGACCTGGCCCATATTTTCGACGTCGGTTCCCGTCCATCCGCATCCCCAGTCGTCGTACGTCTTGTATCTGTCCGGCCAGGAGTTGGGGTCAAAAAACCACCCTTTCTTTTGCCGATCCATCTCCCAGCAGTCGCAGACATCGTTGGGAACGCCATCTATAATCGATTGCCAGAACGGAAGCCGAGGCGGTTTCTTGAATTCAATGGCTCTTGTCACGATCTCGCGTCTGTCCATGATCTTATTTCCTTGTCCCTTACGAATTGGCCAGGTAACGCATGAGAGATTCCCAACCGTACGAAAATACGAACCACGATGCGCCAAGGGCCAAAGCCCATTTCCATAATCCGGGCCATGCCTTGAGACCAACCCACGGTCCTTTCGCGTCCGACAGCGTATATACCGTCAAGTTTTCAAGATCGATCGTCGGCGTTCGCTTTTGCTCGAAAACACTCAGTGCGAAAAAGATAACGACGGTGACAATAGAGGACAAGACTCCGAGGTAGGCAAAATTGATATCGGTGAATATATCCAGGGCTATCGTAAGAGACACGCCGCTGACCATCGCTATGAATCCGGACCGTGGCGCGATTCTTCTCGTGAACATCCCGATGAGATAGATCGCGATGACCACTCCGAAGACATACGCATAGAAATCCTGAATGAGCCCCATCACGGAGCTCGCCGCCTGGAAGACCGGGACAAGCGCCAGCGCAAGGAGTATTGTCACGACCTCAGCTATGCGCACCACCTTCTTCAACTCAGGCGGTTTCGCATCTTTTCTGATGACTTGCGAATAGAAGTCACCGGCAAAGAGCGCCGAGGACGCTGTCAACATTCCGTCAACTGTAGACAGCAATGCGGCCATGAGACCCGCAATCAACAGACCTCGCAGTCCCTCCGGCACGAATGTCATGATGGCGACAACAAATGCCTCATCGTGCGGGACGTCCGGCATTTTGATCCGCATCAGGCAGCCGACTATAAACGATGCCAGCGGATAGAATACCGCGAGAACGGAAACAGCAAGAAGTCCCTTCTGGGCGTCTCGTTCACTCCTGGCCGCGAGCAGGCGCTGAGCCATTGAAAAATTACAGACCAACCACGCCAGCCCCGTAATCGGCGCCCAGGTCACAATCGCCTGCCAGGGAAAGAACGTTTTTGTTGTCAGCGACCAATCGGATGCCGGAACAATCGTACCCATGTTCACCCCGGCGTCTGAAGTCACGGTTGATTCCGCAAGGACCTTAAGCCCGCCGATATTGTGGACGACAGCAATGAGTACTATTATCAATGTAATGACGACGAATATCCCCTGGTAGAAATCCATCGCCAGCACCGTCTTCATGCCACCGAGAATCACGTAGAAACCAATAATGATCGAAATGAGAATCACGCTAGGCCACAACGACCAACCGAGAACATTCCCCAAGAGGAGCGCCCCGAGGTATACCGCGCCAGCCAGAGTGACGACCAATGCGCACGTCAGCAGCAGCGAAAACAGGATTCGGCATGGCAGAGAGAATCGTTTCTCGAGATACTCCGGGGTTGTGGATATCTTCGATCGCCAGTAGATCGGGACGAAGAACATCGCCGCGAACCATGCGGTGAACCACATGTGTACGCTGTTCCATTGAATAATGTAAAACCCCCACAAGAATCCCAGTCCGCACAAGGCGAGAATGGCGGGGTCGGCAGCCATCGCAAACAAAGCCAATGCAATCTGGTACCACGTTCTGTCGCGTCCTCCGGTGATGAACTCTGCTGCGGGGGCCTTCTTGTAGTGGCGGCTAACGAAATAGCCTGCGATGAATACCAGGACAAAATAGACGCCCACAATGATTGAGTCGATATGCTCATACATACGATAACTTTCCTTTTCCACGCCTCAGCATGCGGTTGCTGTATAGTCCGAAGAGACCACGGACGACGATCCATTGCACACCATCAGGTTACTCCCGGGATTATCTGCCGTCAAGTTAACCCCGTATGGTCCCAAAACTCATCCGCATGGCAGATCTCGGTTCAAGAAGGGCTTAGGGGGCAGTTTCACGCAGTGAACCGGGGACGTTCCTCGACCGCACATTGGAGATTGCCCTGCAATGGCGTGTCAATATGACATCGACTTCGTCGACGTGTGCGCCCAGACTTGATCCTCCGGAGCAGATGCGCAAAACGCCAATCAGACCCTAACTCAACGCGGTACAGGCAATGGAGGCAGGTTAATTCTCAATAGCGTGTACCCCATACGATCTTTCTGGGAGCTCCCTCAGTAATCGCTTTCCTCAGTTCGTCGAGTTCTTCCTGGAGATGCAGGATTCGCATGGCGCTTCGAAGGTGAATCTTCAGGTCAATCGGATCGAACGGTTTGATCAGGTAGTCATCGGCGCCGCAGACCAGGACCTGCATGATGTCCTCCTTTTGCTTGGAGCCTGTGATCATGAGAACGTATGCCCTCTGACCGGTGTCGCCGCTACGGATGGCGCGGGCCACTTCAAAACCGTCGACTCTTGGCATCTCCCAGTCCAGGAACACAAGTTGCGGTGGATCCTCAGAGTCCATCACCTCCAGGGCTTCCTGGCCGTCCGAGGCCAGTATCACCTCGAAATGCCACCCTGTCAGCAGTTCCTGCAACATACTCCGGTACACCGGATCATCATCAGCTACTAGAATTCGCATGTCTGTTTCTCCTCGATAAATTCATTCAATTGCGTCCGTAACGCCGCCAATTCTCCGTCCAACATCGCCACGGTCCTGACCGCGTGGGGCCAGTCCTCGTTTCGTCCGGTAGTTTCGATATCCTCGGTCGGCTACGAGTAAATCGCTTCCTGCACGTTGTCGGCGGCTATCATCATGAACTCCTCGGCATGTTGCTCCATTGCATCGACGACATCGGGGTCAAATTGCGTACCCTTACCTTCTAAGATAATGCTCTTTGCGATACCGTGAGTGAAGGCTTCCTTGTAGACCCTTTTGGAGCGGAGCGCATCGTAGACGTCGGCGACCGCGAAGATGCGGGCACACAGGGGAATATCATCTCCTGCGAACCCCATCGGATAGCCGCCTCCGTCATAATGCTCGTGGTGGGCTCCGGCGATATCTCTTGCCATTCGGAGATACTCCGCTCCCTGGCACTGCTGCAAAGCCGCGTTCAACGTCTCGGCGCCCGCGGCGGCATGGGATTTCATGACCTCGAACTCCCCGTCGTCCAGCCGTCCTGGCTTCAAAAGGATGTGGTCCGGAATCGCGACCTTGCCTATGTCATGCAGGGGACTGGTCTTGTAGATAAGTTCGATGAAGTTCGTATCGATCTGATCCCGGAACATGGGAACGTCGGCAAGGGCTTGGGAGAGCAGACGCACATAAGTCTGGACCCTCTTCAAATGCAAGCCGGTTTCCGGATCTCGCGACTCGGCTAACGTCGCCAGTGCGAAGATGACTACGTCCCGCATTTCAAGGGACAACTTCTTCTCATCACGGAACATACCCTGGGCGGCCACGAGTTCGTCCTGTAATCGGAGTTGACGCACCGCAGCATCAGTGCGGGCCTCAAGTTCCGCCATGTCCACCGGCTTGGTTATGTAGTCGTCTGCCCCGGACTTGATGCCCTCCAGGATGTGGCTTCTCTCGCTGCGGGCGCTCAGCAGCAGGATGTGAGTGTAACAGCCCGTCTCTTGGCGGCGGAGTTCCCTACAGATATCCGGTCCCTCCATCCCAGGCATCAGCCAGTCCAGGATTGCCAGTCTGGGTGGATCCGGGCTTTGGAGAACATCCCAAGCCTCCAGGCCATCGTGGCAAACGACCACGTCATGGCCCCAACTGCGAAGGGCGTTCTTGAGTACCACACATATTATACGATCATCATCAGCAACTAGAACTCGCATGTCTGTTCCTCCTGGACAAACTCTCCCAATTGCACCTGCAGCACTGCCAGTTCTTTGTCCAACATCGCCACGGTCCTGACTGCGTCGGGCCAATCGGCATTCCGTCCGGCAGTTTCGATATCCTCGACCAGCATCCGACCGTACACGGCGCCCATGAGTCCCAAAGACCCTTTGAACTTGTGGCCCAGTTTTCTCAGTTCTTGATCGTCCCTTTTCTCCAGGGCAAGGCGTATCTCGGCCATGATCTTCGGTAAGTTCGCAAGAAAGGATGTAATCAGACGTCGCAATGCATCGGGGTTTCCTTCAACGTACCTCAGCGCCTCCTCAGCGTCCCACGCGCCAGTTGGCGACGGACCGGGCGTGCCTTGATCTCCCGCATGGTCCTCGCCGCCCGCTGGTTCGCTCCCGGTGGACATCACATCTTCGATCGCCCGCTGAAGCGATTGGCCCGACATCGGTTTCGAGACATATCCGTCCATACCCGCGGTATTGCACTGTTGTCGAGCGGTATCCAGGACATTGGCGGTCATGGCAATGATGGGCACGCGCAAGCCCGTGGCCTTTTCCGCGGTCCGGATGGCACGCGCGGCGGACAGCCCGTCCATCTCGGGCATTTCCATGTCCATCAAGATCAGGTCGAATGACTCATCTGCGTGTCCGGCTACCGCTTGACGACCGTTTTCAGCACAGATGACGGTGTGGCCCCAGTTCTCCAGGAGCATCGTAACATGTTCGCGGTTCACGTAGTTGTCTTCGGCGACAAGGACCCTGAAACACCCTTGATGTTCGCGCAAGGTGTGGCGAGTGATCAGATTGCCGGTATCACCTTCGGAAGAAGATTCGATTGCGGCAGTCACCGCTTCCAGTAGTTGGACCCGATCGAATGGCTTGGCGAGGTAGGCGGCGATACCGGACTCCACGCATTTGCTCGCATCGCCGCGCAATCCAACTGAAGTGAGCATGACCACCGGTGTGGGGGGCAGACCCGGCGCCTCGCGAATATCGCGAGCCAACTCAAAACCGTCCATGTCCTGAATATCCCAGTCCAGCAGGACAACCTGAAATGCTTTGCTCTCTCCAGCGGCAGTGTCCAGTTCCCCAATCGCGATCTCTCCCCAGGCAATGCGGGTGCAGTGCGCACCGGCGTCACCTAACACCTGTCTGATCATCGCTGCATTGGCGTCGCTTGCCGTCACGACAAGAGCCCGACACCTTGCCAGAGGCCCTCCGGTCGCATCGTCATGGGACCGGGTGACAATCTGCGGGTTGCCCATCCCAAACACTACGGTGAACCGGAAGGTGCTTCCGTCACCCACCTTGCTATCGAGGGTAATCTTCCCACCCATCGCCTCGACCAACTGGGTCGAAATAGCCAACCCCAATCCCGTACCCGTGTGCTTGCGGGACACGGGACCATCAGCTTGCTCGAACGCCTCAAAAACGAGGGCCTGCTTGTCCTCGGGGATACCTGCGCCGGTATCGGTTACCACCAGTTCAAGTTCCACCTGCCGTGCGTCCTTCGAGACGACAGCGACGTCTACTGCAATCCAACCCCGTTCGGTGAACTTCATGGCATTACCGACGAGATTCGTCAGGATCTGGCGCAGTCGCCCTGGGTCGCCAATCAATGAGTCTGTAACATCCGGATGAATCCTAAGCATAAGGTCGACGCCTTTGTCGTCTGCCTGGTGCCGGAACACATCCACGGTGTTCTGCAAGCAGTCGCGGAGGCTGAAAGCAATATTTGTCAGCACCAACTTACCGGCCTCGATCTTTGAAACATCAAGAATATCGTTAATGACGGTGAGAAGAGAACCAGCCGACTGCTTGGATAGTTCCAGGCACTTGCGCTGCTTGTCCGTCAATTCTCCTTCAAGCACCAGTTCCATCATTCCCAGGACACCGTTCATAGGGGTACGAATCTCGTGGCTCATCTTCGCAAGGAACTCGCTCTTTGCCCGATTGGCGGACTCCGCCGCGGATCGCTGTTCCTCCTCATTCTTGATTCGCCCGCTATCGCCTCGATAGACGACGTATACCACGGCGATGTATAGCAGGGTCAAGGCCGCGAGAAGCGAGTAAATAAGCCGTTCGTGAGCCCTCATCGGAACAGAAATGGCTGACAGGTCGCCCGCGATCGCCAGACCGTAGCGCCGGTCGCCGAGTACGAAGGGGCTGTACGCCGTGAACATGAGATCGCCTTCAACCTCGATTTGTACAGTCCCCTTCAGCCCAAGTGCGATACATTTTCGCTCAATGAGTTCCGCTATCGAATCGTTGGCGGGAAGGCCCCCACCATCCTGTTCGTTACCGGGGGAGGTTGGAGCCATTCCGGAAGCCGCGATGATCGATCTTCCCTGGCCAACCATCCAGCACGGACCTTGCAGGCGGTCTGTAACACCCGCCTGACATCGAAAGAAAAACATCCGCAAGTCAACTTCACAATGGACAGTCCCCTCTGTGCTTTCCGCCGACCGAATCGGCGTTACTATCTCAATCACGTTTCTCTCCGGTCGAAAGCAATACCGAACTTGATCGGTGTCCAGCGCCGTATCTCCCCGCTGTAATTCCGGTCGGTCCGACCCCGCCGGCGTCTGCCAAATGGTCTTTCCGCTCGAGTCAACCACGAAAACACGCCCGAGAACATCTGCATGACTCTGGATAAACGGCGCCATTGCTTTAGAACAATCCGTACCCGTCGCCAGGAGATCGGCGTTCATCCCAAGTGCCCGCAGACCCCGTTCGATCTCCGAGAACTCAGACTGCATGTCCGCGGCCATGTTGCATACGGTGGTAGTCTGGTGTTTCTGGAACATCCCGACCATGTCTCCCCTGAATTTGGTGTAATGAAGACGGAGCAGCGCGGCGAACGCGACTCCGGCGACACACGCCAACAGGATGGCGCGGAGAGCTGCAAGTCGGAACCGGCTGGTGAGCCTGCTGCAAGCCGATCCGGCTTCTTCAAATGAACTCGTTCCTGAACTTGATTGTCTTATGGGGTTCATGCGGTATTGCTCGCTTCACTCATGATGAGTCTGTGCGTCAGTTTTATTTCTTATCTCCATACGTTGGGTAAGACTTGATCCGCCCGCGTTTGTCTTCTCCCATCGTCCTGATATGACCGTGCCGGTTTCAGGTGTCGCAAAGCTCGCCCGATAATGGACTTGTGCGTCCGCCGACTCTGGTGCGCGTATTTGCACGGTGGTTTCTCCCAACACCGGCTCCGACCCTATCGTTGTTTCGGACATCCCATCGGACCGCTTGAGCACCATATCCGATTATCGGACCGCATAACGTCTCCCCAACCCGTCTTCGGTCGATCGTGGATGACGCCGGTGATGGAGTGGATTTTGACAATAAGGAACTTGATCGGAAACGAGGCCGGAAGTACAATTCCAACACTCAACATTCTCCATAACATGATGCGGCATGGAGGCTGCACGCTCTTGCGAGGTCGCGACGAATGGCAGCAAGAAAACAAAAACGCCGGAAGAAGACTCCGAAGACCAAGAAGGCGCAAAACACGTCCGGGCTGTCACTGAGCCTCCAGGAATTGATCCGCGAGGACCTTCTCTGGCAGGCGCAAGACAACTTCGCCAAAGCCGCCGGAGTAGCGTCGGGAGTGATAGACGCCAAAGGCGACTGGGTCGGCGAGCCGAGCAAGCAACAAAGATTCTGCCGCGACTTCATACGTTCAACTCCCCAAGGCGAGCAACGGTGCCTCGACTGTGACCGGAAACATGCCGAACAGGCCAGGAAGCAGAACAAGCCCGTCGTCTATCGATGCCATGCGGGTCTGCTGGACTTCGCCGTGCCAATTCGATTGCGAAACAGGACAATCGGTACGCTTCTGGGGGGTCAGGCCCTTCCCACGAAGAAATTGACGAAGGCAGACGAAGCCCGGTTCCGGAAGGTCGCGGAGGAACTGGGGTTGAACGGAGATGCTCTCGTAGAAGCCGCTGGCGACGTGCCCCGCATCTCAAAAATAAAAATGCACAAGATCGCGACCGAGGCAGGTAAGACCGCCGAACTCATTGCCACCGCCGCTCTCTACGGTCGGTCGTTGCTGGCCGTTCAGGACGGGACCGCGCGGATATATGCTGCACAGACCGAGGAGGATGTATGGGAAGCGATGATGAGTTCTGTCGAAGACATCTTCGGTTTCTCCACGTGCTGTATCACGATGCCCGATGATATGCGGCGCGTCCTTCGGCTTGTCGCACATCGTGGTTTGAATCCGGGATTGATCCGGACAGGCTCAATCCCGATAGACAGCTCACTGGCCGGTTGGATCTACACTCAAGGCGAACCGGCGGTCATACCAGACCTCGACGCTGACGATCGGATTTCATCTGAGTATCGCAAGAAGGGAAGCAACAGGCGCATCAAGGCTTGCCTGGGGGCGCCCTTGAAGGGCAGGAAAGCCACCATCGGCGTCATTCAACTGGGCGCCAATCGAAAGAGGGCCTATGACCAGAACGATGTCGTCCTGCTGTCAATGCTCACTACGCACGCCGCGACGGCCATCGAAAATCTCCGCCTGCAAAGCTTTAGCCTCGTGGCGGAGATCGTGCATGAATTGGACACGATGTTCAGGGAGCGGACCAATGCCAGCAAAGTTCGCCAGCGGTTGTTGGACATCACTGTCGCTGCGCTTCACCGGCTTCCGAATGTTCGTTGGTCCAGTGTGCGTACCGTGGAGGAGAATCTACAGGGCAAACAACAGATGTATCTGACCGCCTGGGAAGGCCAAGGGTGGACCACCAATCCGGCACAACCATACGACATCAAGGAAGCCGGAATCCCCGGAACTGCCGCCCGCCTGAAGATGCCACGCCTGATAGAACACGTGAAGCAAGCCCGCGACTACGTCGAAGTATTTCCCGACACCCGGTCACATCTCAGCGTTCCGATCGTTTTTGACGGTCGTGCCCTGGCGGTCCTTACCATCGAGAGCGATAAACCCGAGGCTTTTGACCGTGAATATCATCTGCCCGCGATGTCCCATCTGGGGCACCTGGTCGCCACGTCGTTCAATGACGTCCAACTCTACGCCAGGCATCGCCTCGGTGAAATCGAGCGTACCCTCAACAGCCCCGGCAAGTTGTCCGACGGGTTCCCCCCGAGCATTGTGGCGGGTGTAACCGATATCGTTGGCGCTGAAGCCTGCAGTATCTTCATTCGCGACCACGCTTCGGACGATTATGTCCTGGCGGCGACCACGGGAATCAAGAAGCGAAAGGGAAAGAAGAGAATCAGTTACAAAGCCGGAGACGACCAAGGCATGACCGGATGGGTTTTGCAGCACGGCAGGTCGCTGCGCCTGGCGGATGTGGGCGACAAGAAAGCCTTGTCGCAGATCGACCCGAATCTGTCGCGAAAGAACCGTCACACCGAGAAGCTGGCCCGGAATCGGAATCAGCGCCACGCGCAGTTCATGGCGGCTCCGATCCTCATCGGGGGGGAAGTCGAGGGCGTCATCAGGGCTGTGAGCTGCGCCAAAACGATCAGCTTCAGGGAAGTTGACGAGAGAATGCTGGTTAGAGTCGCAGGGGCAATCGCCGCGGCGCTCCAGAAACGCCGCGTCCTCGACCAGTTGAAGGCCACTGCCGACATCAGCCGCGAAGTTGCCGACATCGAGGATTTAAAGAAGGCCACCCAGGTCTGCCTGAAGAAGGGCCTGAAGGCGATCGGTTGTCTGTCCGGACACATTCGCCTCCGCGACACGGTGACCGGCGAAATGGTGCGAGTTGCGGTCGCGGGGAAGTACGCCAGCCGTGTGCCCGAGCGCGTGGGACCGAATGAGGGGTTCTGCGGTCGCGTGGCAAACCGTAGGGACGATGAACCGTGGGTCATCGCCGATACCCAGAAAGAGAGGATCCACAAGAAGTTGCTGAAGGATGCCGAAGGGACGCCCTACTTGAAATTCCTGCAATCAGTGCGATCGGAGATACTCGTTCCGTTGCGAGCTGGTAATGAGCTCATCGGCATCTTCAACGCGCACAAGGGCGTACCGAATGGTTTCACCGACTACGACAAGGCGTGGTTGCAGCAGTTCTGCGAACACATTGCCTCGATCATTCGAAATATCCGATTGCTGAATGAAGCCCGGGACCAGGCCAAAGCGTTGGACGAACTGACCAGACTCATCGCCGCGCGCGCCATTGGAGGTTCGGAGAAACGCTTGCTGGAGTCGGTCCTGAGGGCGGCGGGAAAGGCCGTCCCCGCCCAGGCGATCGGCATATTCCTGCAGCACGAGTTGGACAAGACACTTGTACTCCGGGCGATCCGGGGCGGCGACGCGACCAATGTGGGAAAACTGACCTTTGGTCCGGGTGAAGGTATTATCGCTCACGTTGGGAAGACCGACAAGCCTGTCATGGGCGTACTCGAGAGAGTCCGCCGCCATGCCGCCTGGGATGAACGCCACGGAAAAAAACTGTCGTCAGTACTCAAGTCCGGTCGGATCGAAGACCTGCTGGCTGTGCCCATTAGGAGCTTCAAGAGCGTCATCGGCGTACTTCTCTTCATCAACAAGAAACCGCGAAGGGGCGAAGTGCTGCATCGATCGTTCTTTCGAGCGGACCGGCAGACGGCAAAACTCGCGGGCCTTCAGATCGGTACGGCGGTCCATATCGCCAGAGACACTGAGGCATTGAGGGCGCTGTGGAAGTCGGCAAAGCAGTTAGCGGTGGAGCCCGGTCTCGAAGCTGCACTGCAGACAATTGTCGATAGCGCCGCAAAGCTGGCGGGTACCAACCGAGCCATGATACATCTCGTCTCACACGACGGTCAAAACCTCGAGATGAAGGCGCTATCAAGCATGGCGCCGCCGATGCGCCCGGTGGACCTGAAGGTGAATCAAGAAAAAAGTATCATTGCAGACGCCTTCAGGACGGGCAGACGTCGCGTAACGCGAAATGCCCCCCAGCACCCGCTGTACGTGAAGTTCTACGATGACACGGTATCCGAAGCGGCGGTACCCCTGATCGCAGGCAAGACGACCATCGGCGTCCTGAATATGGAGAGCAAGCAATCGGACAAATTCGGAGGGTCGGTCGTAAACCAGCTCGAGTCCTTTGCATCCCTGGCGGCGGTGGCCGTCGAAAGACATCGCAGAACAACTAAGATGCTCGCCATGGAGCGGATGGCGGGCGTCGGTATGTTGTCTGCGGCGGTCGCCCACCAGATCAATAACACGCTTGGCGGGTGTCTTCTGGGCACTCAGAATGCTCTGGACGCCATGCGTGACCAGTGGGAGTCCAAGGAAAGCGTCGTCCATGACTCGCTGGCGCATATCCTGCAGTCATGCCAGTTTCTTCGGGGATTCGTCGTATGCCTGCAAGGCCTGGGGCGACCCGGATCGGATGATATGAATTCGTGCAACCTGAACGATATTGTCAGCGAAGTTGTGAGAATGCTACACAAACAGTTTGCCCAGGGCGAGGTCAGGTTCGAGTTGGAACTGGCCAAGAAACTTCCAGCCGTGCGAGGCAATGCGAATCGGTTGGGACATGCCGTGATGAATCTCGCCATGAACGCTCGGGACAGCATGCCTAAAGGCGGAACGATCCATCTTCGAACGCAATATCGCCCGAAACACCGCGTGGTACTCACCTGTACTGACACCGGTACGGGGATGCCCGCTGATGTGAGAAAAAAGATCTTCGATCCGTTCTTCACCACGAAAGCCAAGGATGTTGGATTAGGAATGGGGCTGCACGTGGTGCGCGAAATCGTCGAAAAAGAGCATCATGGCACCATCCACGTACAAAGCGCTGTTGGCGAAGGAAGCCGGTTCATGCTTTCATTACCCCGCTTCTTGAAAAAGGAGAAGAGATGAGACCGTTGAAACTGCTTTTCGTGGATGATGATCCGACATTCAGGAAACCACTTGCCTTGGGCCTGCGTCATGCCTACAAATGGGAAGTAAATGAGTTCGATGATTTGGCCAGCGCCCTGCGGAACGTGCTGCGCGGGAAAGACGTATACGATGTTGCGTTGGTGGACATTATCTTCCCCGACGTGGGAGACAATGGGGTCACGTTTCTCGACGAACTCAGACGCCGGCAGATAGACCTCCCTGTGGTGTTCATCACGGGACAAGCCAGCACAGACACTGCTATTTCCGCAATCAGAGGCGGTGCTGCGGACTACATCACCAAGCCCCTCACTGACCGTTCCGAGGCGGCAGAAGCGATCCTGCGCGCCCGCGCCTTACACCAGATGAAACGCCAACTGAAGGCGTTGGCAGATGCCGCCGCCCTACCAAACGCCAATGACGGAATCCATGCTATAGCCAAGCACGCACTCGAATGTACCCTCGCCGGAATCGGCGGGAGGAACAAACGATTATTCTGGCTTCACCTGGACCAATCCGAGAAGATTTGCGAGATCAAGAACTCTGCGGGCCACGAGAAATCCAAGGACATTTCAGTCATCAAACGCCGCCTCAAAACCGGCGCTTTGAGAAAAGACGCCAGGCAGGCGGTAGAAGAACGCAGGGCCGTCACTAGAGACGATGCGCCGGGTTCCCGAAAGCGTGCTAAAGGACGGGCGTTGGCCAGTTGGATTGTCGTGCCGATCCTCGTGCAGGACGAACCCGTTGCGGCGCTGCTTGTCACCGACAGCGAACCGGACGGTTTCGGAGATTCCGAGCAGCGATTTCTAACGGCTGTCGCGCGTGTCGCCGGTATCCAGATCGACCGTACGCAGCAGTGGTTCGCCCGCCTTGAAGCCGAACGGGGACAAGCCGCCGCCAAGGCGGAACTCGAGGCCATCCGGATCATCCCGACGGGCATGGCGCACCATATGCGCCACCCCCTGACGGTCATCAAAGGACGGGCCCTGCAGCTGCTGGAAGCCCGCAGCTCAAAACCCGAGGAAACCGGCGAAAAACTCAAAGCCATCAACAGGAGTGCCGATCGGATCGAGTTCATGTTGGAACACTTGCGGGTACTGTCCAATATGCCCAGACTGGACCCGCGGAAAACGGATGTCACTGGCGTGGTCAAGTTCGCTGTCGCCCGAGCCAAACAAGAAGCCAAAGCAATGCACATCAGCTCGAACGTCAAGATAACCGCCAGGAAACCGCGAGGGCCCGTCCACGTGATCGCTGATCAAGTCGAGCTCAAACTGGCGGTCGCCGCCATTGTGGACAACGCTCTGGAGACCCTGGCCGACAAGATCACACGACGACGTACCTTCACCGGAAAGATACAGATATCACTGCGAACCGACAAGAGTAAGAACTGCGTTGTCATCGCGGTTCAGGACAATGGCGTCGGCATGACCCCCGAGGAGAAGAGTAGGGCCTTCGATCCGCTGTATTCCAGCAAGCCCGATGCGCCAGGTCTGGGCCTGACAATGGCTCGCATGGTGATGGGAAGCCACGGAGGACGAATCGAAATCGCCGACGGATCGGGGCGCGGAAAGGAGAAAGGCACGACGGTACGCCTGTACCTGCCCCTGAACGGACCGCACGCAGGGAAGCAGCAACATGACCCTGCCGGAACCAAGAGCCAATGATTGGGCAAACAGCTATGGAAGCCGGGCTCGGATTGGTCGGAAACTACACATGGCCAAATGCAGGCACCGACCCGGACAGGACAGCGCTATCGACCTCGCCGCACTTCCGGGTCGTGTCGAACGTACCCCTCCGCGATCGACGGTACGGGCAGCAAAGGGCAATGATATGAAACTCTCCACCAAAATCCTTCTCATCGTGGATGATAACGACAGCATGTCCCTGCGCACGGTCCAACTGAATGGCGCCGGCTATAAGAATATCACTGCGGAAACAAACGTTAACAAGGCCATCGTTCTGGCTAGCAAGTCCCGCTTTGATCTTCTGGTGGCCGACATCTCCGCGCAAGGCGCGAAGACAGGGGACGAGGTCTTTCTCGCGGCCCGTAAACAGAATAGCGGCGTGAAGGCACTTATTGTGACAGACCAGGGCATGCCGAAGCATTCCACGTTGGCAAAGGCCATCGACTCGGGGCAGGTCTCCTTTCGCAAAGTGACCAACATGCGCGCAGCCTGGCAGTTCTTAAAGCAGATTCAGGAATGCCTGAAACCTGCCGATCCAGTCTCTCAGGAGATGAGGGGGAAGAGCGACGCGATGAATGAGCTCCGAGGTCTGATAGGGAGAATCAGCGAATCCGAGACCGCCAAAGTACTCATCACGGGAGAATCGGGGGCCGGCAAGGAACTCGTGGCGGAAGCCATCCACCGCGGATCGAGCCGGAGCAAGATGGTATTCGTACCGATGAATTGCGCTGGACTCAGCGAGTCGTTGCTGGAGAGCGAACTATTCGGTCACATTAAGGGCGCATTCACTGGAGCCACCTCGGCACGCCAAGGAAAATTCCGATACGCCGACGGCGGGACGCTGTTCCTGGACGAGGTCGGCGACATGCCGGCGGTCATGCAGGCCAAGTTGCTCCGCGTACTGGACAAAGGCGAGATCACGCCGGTTGGCTCGGAGACCGTGGTCCACGTAGACACACGCGTCATCTGTGCTACCAACCGCAATCTGGAAGCGAAGGTCAAGAGGGGAGAGTTTCGTAGCGATCTTCTCCATCGAATCAAGACGTTACATGTCCCTGTTCCCCCGCTGCGCGAGCACCCGGAAGATATCGAGGAATTGAGCGAATACTTCCTCGGTCAAATTGCCGGGGGGCGCTATTCTCTGCATCAGGATTCTCTAGATCTTCTCATGGACTTTGATTGGCCTGGCAACGTTCGTCAACTGTACAACTGCCTGGAGCAAGGGGCAATCAACACCAAGGGAGATTCCATTGAACCCAGCGACCTTCCGCCGGAAATCCACTCGATATCAATGCCGACTGGACCGGGATTACCCCCACTTGCCATAGCGATAGAAGATTTCATTGATTTCAATACCCCCGTGAAAGGACAGAAAAAGAAGCTGAAAGAAGAAGTGGAATCAGCAGTCGAGATCCTCTACCTTGACCACTTCCTCAAGCAAACCAAAGGGAACGTGGGAAAGGCCGCTGACGCAATGGGCATAGATGAATCAACTTCGAGGAAGTGGCGCAAGACGCATGACATCGACTGGCGCGATTACAGGCAGAACACCTGAGACACCGCCGAACTCCTGGGCCCCCACTGTTCTACAGAACGCCGAATTAATCCAATCTCGTAGACATGTCGATGCCCCCGCCGACCATTCCGTCGCCAGATCGTCCGTGATTTACAGGGGTGAGTTCTTTGTCCTCCCGGTGTGACGAAATCGGGGATTTTCACTTACGCAAAAACCCGGATTCCCGCTTTTCGGTCACCAGTCCCCAACTCACTCGGCCTCAAATCGCTTGTTTCGCAGCATTCCCGCCGCTGGTACGCCTCTTGCATAAGACACGCAGACGAGTTGGCGGTCTCGTCGATGGCCAGACCATAACTAACCGCGAGAGAAGGAAAGAACCATGACAAAACCGGATGCGTGGAACGACAATCAGAATGATGACATGATCGTACTGTCGAACAAGAAGCTGTATCGCCGGCATGAATTCGAGGGGGGGATCGTCGAGTGGTCAGCGCTTGATGACATCGACGACGAAGACGCCGTCTTGACGCCCGCAGGAGAACCCGACGACCCCGATCCGGCGTAACGCGATGTTCGACGACCGGGACGGTCCCCGCGAATCCCGCGGTTTTGACACCATACCTTGACGGAGTCCGAATGCGATGCCGCAACATAAACACAACCAATTCAATAAGCAGCGTCCCAAGATCAAGCTGACCATGCTCGACCGGAAGAGTTTTGGCATCCTGGAACTGACATTTCTGACCGTAACCATCAAGGTGCGTCTCCAGAATCGCCACGTGAAGATCCTGCTGGCCCTCAATGACGCTCTGCATGATGACGAGGGCGTTAACGAAGAGTTCTTGGGCTTCCGAAAAAACAAGGAGATCGCCCTTGCCGGTGCGCAGGCCAAGTTCGATTACACACCGAGCATCCTGACCGTCGCCGCCTACAGAGCACAAATCCACAACGCGATACGGCGCGCGGCGCCCGCCGGTTTCCAGGTGCCTCCCTTATTTGAAACGGTCCGCTCCGGCGGTGTACGTCTCACTGGCCGCATCAAGGTAATCGATCTTTCCGCAACGCGTACCGCCTGACACCAAAGCGCGCAACGCAATCCGCGATCGGCCGGAACTCGGCCGAAACATCGCACGACCATTTCTCGTTGCAGACCATCCGCCGCCCCCTGATGGTCCCATTACGCGGACATGTTCCAGACCGTGTCAGTGCTTGCCTTAATGCGAACGTATGGTTAGCATTTCCCTAACTCGCCAGCGGGGCGGAGCGGTTGTTGTTGGGACTTTTCAGGAGCGTCAATGATCTCGCGGGTGCATAGCAGTGTTCTTTCGGGTATCGACGCGCCTACCGCGCCAGAGGAATCCCGTCTTTGACTGGGTTGGGATCGGGTGCTATATTGCCTGTAATCGGCTCAGGGACGATCTCTGGACCTCAACGAACCCGCGAAACGGACCAAACGGATGCGCCACGTGATAGATAGGGCTAAGGCGGAATCGAATTTCCTATCAGTTATATCAAGGAGTACACACATGCACGCTCAAACCAATCGACGTAGATTTCTGCAGACTTCGGCGGCTGGCGCCGTCGGCATGATCATCCTCAAGGACAGCCGTTCGGCTCGTGCTTTCGCAGCCAACGAGAAGCTCAACATCGCGGGCATCGGGGTCGGCGGGCAGGGCGGCGGCAACATTCGATCCGCCGGTAAGGGCAACAACGTCGTCGCGTTGTGCGACGTCGACGCCAGGAGAGCAGCCGGTTCCTTCAAGCAGTTCCCCGCCGCCAAGCGCTACCAAGACTTCCGCAAGATGCTGGACGAAATGCACGCAAAGATCGACGCCGTTGTGGTAAGCACGCCGGACCATACGCACGCCGCGGCCGCAATCGCGGCGATGAAACTAGGCAAACACGTCTACTGCGAGAAGCCGCTGACGCGCACAGTCTACGAGTCGCACCTCATGCGCAAGACGGCAGCCAAGCACAAGGTCGTCACACAGATGGGCAACCAGGGATCGGCCAGCGAGGGCCTTCGGCGAGCGGTGGAGTTGGCTCGGGCGGGCGTCTGCGGCGAGCTGCGTGAATGTCACGTCTGGCTCGCCGGCGGCGACGGTCCGCGAGAACGACCCAAGGACAAGCCCGCGGTACCGAAGGAGCTGAATTGGGACTTGTGGGTCGGACCGGCGCCGCTGCGTCCGTATCACCCCTGCTACCTGCCCGCAGCGTGGCGCAGGTGGCGCGACTTCGGCAGCGGCGGCGGAGGCGACATGGGCTGCCACACCATCAACATGGCGTTCCGCGCACTGCGCCTCGACCTGCTGTGGAACCCCGACCCCGCGGAGAAATCCGCCAAGGCGCCGGTGATCCGCATCGAGGCCAAGGCCTCGGAGATCCACGCTGAAAGCTATCCGCGCCGCATCAAGGCGCAATTCGACTTCCCGGCTCGCGGGAAGCTGCCGGCGATTAAGCTCCACTGGTACAACGGCGGACTCAAGCCGCCCAAAGAAGTCCTGCGCGGACACGTCATGACTTCGTGGGGTTGCCTGGTCGGCGGAAAGAAGGCGGCGATCTTGTCGAACTGCCCGTGGAATACTCGCCACAAGCTCTTACCGGAAGCCGAGTTCAAGGGTTTCAAAGGGCCCAAGAAGAGCATCGCCCGCTCGCCGGGCCACCACGCCGAATGGCTCGCCGCGTGCAAGGGCGGCGCAAAGCCATTCTCCAACTTCGACATCGGCGGGCCCATGAATGAGCTCATCCAGTTGGTCCACGTGGCGGCCCTGGCCGGGACGCCGATCGAGTATGACCCGCAAGCCTGCAAGATCCTCAACGTCCCCAAGGCCAATGCGCTGCTGCATCGCGAGTACCGCAAGGGCTGGACGCTGTAGGCTCGCATGCCGGTATGCCGCGGACAGGAAGACGCCCGACCGGAACTCGACGGCGGTAATGACCAATCGAACATGCCGATTCAGGGCTCTGTAAATGTTCGAGACAGATTGGTCGCGCAATGGTGAGCCTCCAGGATATCGCTATCTTCTGGGAGGCAACAGTTTAGGAGGCGATATGGTGCGGTCAAGAACTCATGTTTGTTTGGGCGTTGTGCGAGCATAAGACTTGCTGGTCCGGCACACCTGTGGCGCCTGAATCACGCAAGCAAAATCGTCGCTGCCGGAAACAGTTGTGATCGGGAATCCATACGGGCAACTCCAGAGAAAAACCTTCTCGCAATGCGCGTAAGGGTTTACAATATTATTTGGTATCAGAGAAGAGTTATTACGTTCTTCTGTCCAAGGAGATTTGCGATGAATACTGAATCGTACAACCGCTTGCGGTTTCGCCGGTTCATGTTGAACGTCCTCGCCGTAGCGCAATTGGGCGCCTGGAGCGTCGCACTGTCGCCTCAGCGCGCCCATGGCGGAACTCTGGTGATTCCGGCCTGGTCGTTCGATCGAGGTACCGGGCAGATACATGCGGACGGCGACAAGTACGCAGACGCCGGACCGCTGGTAGTCAACGGGCCGCGGGCGCCATGGGGCTGGTCCGTCGAATACGACATCAACTTCCCCGTCAAAGGCGGCTACACGCTTCAGATCTGTTACGCCACCGAAGAGGTGCGGCCGGTGCAGGTCTTCTTCGACAGCAAGGACATGGGCAAGTGCTGCACGCGCGTGAGCCTTTCTCCAGCGACTTCGAAGACGCCCAACATCCCCACGTTCAAGAGCAGCGGCGCCACGTGGCAGACGCTTCGCAATCGATTCGGGCGCGCCTTCCCACTGTCGGGAGGGAAAGGAAAGCACAAACTCGTCCTGACCAGCCAGGGACCGCTGCCTAACCTGGTGGCGCTAAAACTCCAGACCGCGGCGCCATTCCCGGACGACTGGCAACCGCCGAAGTACAAAGTGCGGGATATCGACAGCGTACCCGCCAAGTATCGCAAGGCGTTCGATGCTCCCGCCGGCGTTGACGTTGCGGCGCTTCGGGCGCCGGTCAAGCCGACTCCCGAGCCGCGCCCGGCCGGAACGCTGCAGATTCCCGCCTGGACGTTCGATCGCGGCAACGTGATGATCTACGCAAGCCCCGACAAATACGCTGATGCCGGACCGGTGGTGGGCAGCGCGCCTGAGCAGAAAGACGGCGGAGTAGTAGAATACGATATCGAATTCGCCGCGGACGGTCAGTCCACACTGCACGTCAATTACACCTCGGCCGAAGCCCGTCCGGTGAAGGTCTTTCTCGACGACAAGTTTATGGGCATGACTTGCGTTGGCGCTACGCCCGCTTCGGCGCCTTACGAGCAGCCGGTGGTATTCACATCAAACAGCAGCGGGGCGCCGAAGAGGTGGGAAGGATTCTGCAAGGATGGAAAGCTTGTCAGGATGCCGGTCACCAAGGGCAAGCACACCCTGAAGTTGACCCGAAAAGGCCCGATGCCAAACCTGCTGGCGCTGCGGGTGGGCTCGTCGTCAGGTTTTCCCAAGGCTTCTCCGCGCAAAATGCCGCACTACGACAAGGTCCCCGTCAAGCAGCGCAGCGTGTTCCTGCATGCCGGCGCGGTTAACATCGCCGCCCTGCGCGAGTCGATCCAGGATATGACCAAGACCTTCGGTTCGCAGTATCCCCGCGGCAGCGAGTACCTCAAACACCTGGACGAGCTGGACAAGAAGCCCAGGACGATTGTCACTGCGCCAAAGGGCAGGGTGGCGATGGCCAGAGTCTGGGCCGGCGAAGAAGGCAAGGTGCCCGCCGAGCAGGAAACCGAGATGAAACTCGAGGCGCTGCAGCGGACAGCCATGCTGGCCCATCCGGCACTGAAGACGTTCGACAAGCTCCTGTTCCTCAAGCGAAAGCCCCAGGGCGGCCATATCTACGAAGGTCACATGCAGCGGAACAAGAATCTGGGCAGCAGCCTGTGCATCCTTTCGCCCGTGTCGCCCGACGGAAAGGTCACCGACATCGCCCCGCAACTGGCCGGCGGGCTGTTCAGCCGGTTCGACCTGTCGTACGACGGAAAGAAGGTGGTCTTCGGGTACCGGACGAAGGACACGCCCTTCCACATCTACGAGATGGACATCGACCCCGCGACGGGGATCGGCGTGGCCGGCAGCGTGCGGCAGTTGACCGGCGTCCCCGAGGCCGGGAAAGATGCATTCGGGCGCGCCAAGGCGGCGGGCAAAACGATCTATTGCGGCTTCAACGATTCGGACCCCGTCTACCTGCCCAACGGCAAGATCGCGTTCGTTTCCAGCCGCTCCAGACAGAACGTCTTCTGCTTTCCCGCCACGGTCACCAACCTGTACGTGATGGACGCCGACGGCAAGAACGTCCGCCGCCTCTCGTCCGGACCGCTCACCGAAATGGGCCCCTCCGTGCTCGACGACGGCCGGGTAGCCTACACGCGATGGGAATACGTCGACAAGGGACTCGGCAACGGACAGGGCCTCTGGATGGTGCGCCCCGACGGCAGCCACGTGGATCACTTGTACAAGAACAGCATCACACGACCGTCGGGGATGCTGACCCCCCGGAGCATTCCGGGCAGCCGGCGGTTCGTGGCGGTCGGGTGCTCGCACATGTCCCGCCAGGGCGGTCCGGTCATACTGGTGGACATTAGCATCACGCGACGCTCCACCGAAGCCATGACCTGCATCACGCCCGAGATCGGTTATCCGTGCATGTACACGGCAAATTGGGGTATGGGTTACTTCCTGGATCCTCATCCGTTCTCGGAGAAATTCTTTCTCATTTCTCACGTTCCCGGCGCCAAGGGTCCCAAAGACAAGCCTAAGTACGGGCTCTACGCGCTTGACGCGTGGGGCAACCGCGCCAAGCTCTATGGCGATCCGAAGATCTCCTGCTTCCTGCCGACCCCGCTGGTTCCTCGGCTCAAACCCACACAGATCGCAGGGGTCAAACCTGTTGACACGAAGAAAGAAGAAAGAAGCACGATGTTCGTCCAGGACATCTACCAGGGGATGACGGGCATCGAGCGCGGGAGGGTAAAGTACGTTCGGGTGATGGGCGTTCTACCGTGGCCCACGAACGAAAATGGCATGTTCCGAATCGGCATGGCCGGGAATGTGCATCGCAAGAAGGTCTATGGCGTCGCGAAGGTCCGCGATGACGGATCGGCGTTCTTCACCGTACCCGCCAGAGAAAATATCTTCTTCCAGGCGCTCGATGAGAACTACTTGCTGCTGCAGCACATGCCTACGTTCATCAACGTGATGCCGGGCGAAGACAGGTCCTGCATCGGGTGCCACGAGCATCGCAACAAGGCGCCGGGCATGGCGCGAGGCCGGCCTGAGGCGATGAAATATCCTATCGAGCCACTCGCCCCCCAGCCGGGCGAGACCGGACCGCGCATGATCCACTACGCTTCGGACGTCCAGCCGGTTCTGAACAAGCATTGTATCGGCTGCCACAGCGGATCGAAGCCCAAAGCCGGCCTCGATCTTACCGGCGTACCGACCGAGACCTGGAATCGTTCGTATGAGAACATTCTCGGGCGCGGACTGGTCAGTACCAGGCAGTGTGGATTCGGAAGGTCCGGTTTCCGACCGGCGCCGCCGCTTACTTTCGGATCGCATCTAAGCAAGCTGACCGCGAAGATCCGCAGCGCCTCCTGCAAAGGGAAGATCACTCAGGGTGAATTCGTGAGGATCATCACGTGGATCGACGCCAACAGCCCGTACTACGGCACGTACAGGGGTAAGAGAGGCCTCCAGGACAAAGACGCCCCCGACTTCCGCATGCCCCCGCTGGTAATGGCCAAGCCCAAGTGAGTTTCTTCCACCAACTTCATTGGAACTTTCAACATCTTTGCTTATCGGAATTGTCGTTAGTTGTCTATTTCGCCTTCACGTCGAAGCAGTAGAGATTGTCGTCGAAGCGGAGGTACATCCGTCCGCCGGTTATCACCGGGTGGGCTCGGCTCCATCCTCTTCCCGATACGTTGAACTCGCCGGTGTGTTTCAGTCCCTTGGTCGTTGCCGGCGCCAGGATTACCTGTCCCTTTTCCATGCTGTACAGGTACAACATTCCGTCGGCGAAGGCGATAGAGCCCTTCCTGACACCCTTGCCCTGCCAGATTGTCTTTCCGGTCTTCAACTCGACGCACGACCACTTGTACCCGCAGTTTCCGTAGATATGTCCGTCGTGGATGACCCACCCGCCGTACTGTGTGCCGATGTCTTTGCTCCTCCAGGCCTCGGCGGCTTTGACTCTCTTGCCCTTGACCGTCAGCTTCAGGCAGATCGAGC
>CAZSLS010000044.1:0-38176 GCA_964607575.1 uncultured Planctomycetaceae bacterium
CGTCCGCTATCAATCCGTTACAACTGCCGTGCCGGACAGGATTGGGACACAATACTTAATTATTGAGTTGCGTCCAATCCACACGCATAATCCAGTAAGGCGTCCGCGGAATTACGGAATTAAATTTCTGACAATCTTTTCGAGTTCTGGATTAGTCAAGATATGTCAAGGGATATTGATGCTGCTTTGGAGGTTGGGATTTGGGGTTGAACGACGACGCGCAAAACCGCAAGCGGTTACTTGGCGCGCTTGAGACTGGATGTGATTTCCAGTGGATGGGAGTTTTGTCGAGGGGTGATCACGCACAGGATACGCACGCGTTTGTTCGCGCATCACGTAACCGCTTGCGGTTTCGCGCGCCTTTGGGGGCAATTGGGGTCATGCGTTAGATCTTGAGTTTGCGAGTTCTCAGTCACTGGCGGTTCGGGTATGATGTCGATTGAGGTAAGTATGATTCTGCCCGCCTTTTCCTCCTGTCAGTCAGTGAAAGGAAATCCGAGAACGGTGAGATACGTTACTCCAGCGGAGAGCAGGCTTTCATCGCGCGGGCGGATCCGTACGTGGGTCCGGGCGATCGTAGCGGTCTCCCTCATCTCGACCTTCAGCCAGGCGGCGCTGGGCAGGACAACGTGCCAGGTCAAGGACGACCGCATTATCGTCACCCTGAACATCGCCTTCGCCGGGGGCTCCGACAAGCTGATCGCCAAGTGGGCAAAGGAGATCACGGACGTTTGGAACGGGCGACTCGGCTATCGGAAATACGACCCCTGCGGATGTCGGATCGTCTTCAAGGTCAACACGAGGCGCGTGAAGAGTTGCAAGCCGATGCTGAGGGGATGGCATTGCATGGAAGTCGTACCATGGAAGGTGGGCTCCATCATCTTCCCGGAATTACCGGACCGCGCAGCGTCCGAAGACGTGGTGGCGTACATGGGACCCCACGACTCCCGGATGAAGAACGGGAAGATAATAATCACGTTACCGACGGGTTTTGTCGGGACGACGCAAGAGGCGGCCCGGAAATGGGCCCAAAGCATGGAGAGCCTGTGGCGCGGGGAAAAGAAGGACCGGTATCTGAAGTTTAAGAAACCGGCCGGTGTCCAACTGGTCCCCAAGGTGTTTGCATCGAAGCGAGACGTCCCGAAGGGCTGGATGCGGGCGCCCGCCCCGCCGTGGAGTACTCTTGTCGGAAGCCACGTACACACACCGAGCGGCGCGTCGGCGCTGGCTTACGTGGGAAAGACGACCTGGAGCCCTTCGATCGGCGGGGCAAGCCTGGACGGCGAGTGGTCCACGAGAGTCAGCAGACCCGTGGACCCCGGAAACCCCGATGGTCCGCATATCCTGGATGCCGCGCACGAGGCCGGACACATGATGGGGCTGCAGGAGCGGTACGACAAGAAACGCCGAATCTTCGAAGACAATATCATGGGGGGTACGGACCCCAGCCATGCGAAGGTCGCCAAAAGCCAGCCCCGGCTGATTGTGAACAACCTGACGGGGGTGTGCTGGTGCCCGCTCTGCCCCCCGCCGTCGAAACGCAAACCGCTGGAGGCCGTGGAAGTCAAGGGCCTGGCGGGCGGTCTTCGCTGGGCGTACTACGAAGGGAAGTTTCTGAGCATTCCCGACACGAGCCGCCTGAAACCGGTCCGGAGCGGGCGGTCAAAGGGATTCGACCTGGACAGTGCGCGTCGGAAAGATGGGTGCGCGATGGTGTTCCGCGGCGTCATTCGGGTGCCCGCCGACGGGTGCTACACGTTCATCCTGCGTTCGCGGGACGGGAGCCGGTTTTGGGTGGGCGGGCGTGTTGTCGCCGATAATGACGACTGGCACAAGAAGGTGAGGACCCGGGTCGGTAAGATCGTCCTGCGGGCAGGCCTGCATCCGATCCGTCTGGACTACTTCGAACGCCGCCGAGGGGCGGAATTTGACATCCGCTGGGAGGGACCCGGTATCAAGAAGCAGCCAATCCCCGCCGCAAATCTTTTCAGCACGGACTCGGGCAGGCCAAAGAACGCAGGTGCTCCGGGGTCATAGCGCCGTTAGCCGGTAGCGGGATTGCAACACGTTGCGACCTGTTACAGTCGCGGCGGCGGGGTGGTATCAGCGATCACTTCCCGCGGCGGACGCTCTTGATTAGTACAGGCGTGGTCGGAACGTTCTGGTGGCCGGCGGCGTTCCCGACGGGTACGGCGCCGACCTTGTCCACCACGTCCATCCCTTCAATCACCTTTCCAAACGCGCAGTAGCCGAAGCCCCGAAACGTTTTGTCGCGATGATTTAGGGCGCCGTTGTCCACGAGATTGATATAGAACTGCGAGGTGGCGCTGTCGATCGCGGAAGTCCGGGCCATCGCCAGCGTGCCGCGATCGTTCTTCTTGTCGGCGCTGGCTTCATTCTTGATCGGACCGCGGGTGGTCTTTTCCTTCATCTGCGGGTCGAACCCGCCGCCCTGGATCATGAAACCCTGCATCACGCGGTGAAAGATCAGCCCGTCAAAGTGTTTCTCGTCGGCATAGGTCAGGAAGTTCTTGACGGTGATGGGCGCGGTGTCGGCCCACAGTTCTGCCTTGATCACACCCATCGACGTCTCGATGATGACAATAGGGTTGGAGTTGGAGTCGGAGTTGGGTTTGGGGACGGGCTTGGGGGAGGTCCTTGCACAGCCGGAGGTCAACACCATCGCCGCCAGCATGGCGATCGCCCAGATCGTTCTGATTCGCTTCATTGTTCCATCTACCTTAATTAGGGGAATTCGCAATTGGCGACGACAATCCCGATGCATATCGAGTCACCAAACATTTTTGCCAGTGGTAACGTAATGGAAAACGCCTTCATCTTCAACCCCAAACAGCCTGGAGCTTTTGGGCAACGCTCCCTACATTCCCGGTAATACCCTACAGTGTCCACGGCTTCCGCAGTTGGCGCGCCATCATCTTCGCCGCATCAGCATCACCTTTGATCGTCTCTGCTTTTGAATCCCAGGTAATCGGGCGGCCGGTGCGAATCGCAATGTCGCACAGATGCGTCGCAACGTCCGAGCGCACCGCCGAATGGAGATCGTCGACCGGCGTTTTGCGGGAGAGTACGCAATCGACGAAGTTCGTGATCTGGTCTGTGCTGACGATCAGGCGTTTCTTGCCCGGATTCCTCGCCTTCTGTGTAAGGGCCTTCGATGAAGTCTCCCAGCCGCCGCGCGAGACGCGCACCCACCCATCCGTACCGATAAAGAGGACCGCAATACCCCCGCGAAAACCTTTATGCAGCTTCAGTTTACCGGCGGTGTCGTTGTCCATGAACCGCATCTTGATCCCGTTGGCGTATTGGCAAGACACGTCCCAATGGGTTACCGTATTGAACAGGCCCTTGGTCGGGACAGTGCCCTTTCCTTCGTACTTCACGGGTATCAGCTCTTTCATACCAGAGTTGTCCGCCCACCACTGCAGCATATCCATTGGATGCGCGCCCCATCCGGCGATGAAACCGATTGCGTAGTCATGGATGTGATAGATCCCGTTTCTCTCGATCCACCACTTGCCCGGCTGGTAGAGCACGCGATCGGCGCAGAACGGCGCTTTGGGCGCAGGTCCGAGCCACAGGTCATAGTTGACTCCCTTCGGCACGGGCATCACCGGCTGACCCGAACCGCCGGAATGTCCCTTCGGACACTTGACGAGGATCTCCTTGACCTCGCCGATATGCCCGTTCAGCACAAGCTCGATACCCATGCGAGGGTACACCGACGACCGCTGCTGGGCGCCGTACTGGAAGACACGCTTGTGCTTGTCGACGATCTTCCGCGATTCGAGATCGTGGGCAATGGAGATCCCCAGCGGCTTCTCGGTGTACATATCCTTGCCGGCCTTGGCGGCCATCAGCGCGATCGGAACGTGCCAGTGGTCCGCCGTTGCAATGTGAACCGCGTCAACATCTTTGCGCCCCAGCAGTTCGCGAAAATCAACGTGGTCAGCGCAGTTTCCGAACATCTTCTTGAAATGCAGGCGTCGCCAATCGATAGGATCGCAAACCGCCACGACCTCAGACTTCGCATACTGCTTGTACCTGCCCGCATACCTCGCCCGGTTCCCGCAGGCGATCAAGCCAATCGCCGCACGGTCACTGGGCGCAGCAGCTCCGTCCTTGCCCAAGGCCGTGGAAGGAATAACCGCAGGCAAACCGACCATGGCGCCGACGACCGCACTGTTCTTTATAAATTGTCTCCGATTCATCTTCACAAGTCTCCTTCTGTTCTCACGGATACCAGTTTAAGTCGTTCGATATCATAACTGCAAAGAGAATTGGGCGGCGCCCGATTCCGTCCCCCATTACCTTCCCGGGAAGGAAACCCACCAACATTGGATGAAAACCCAAATTAGAGACTGAACTTCCCCATTAGAGACTGAACTTCCCCGTTACATTCCCGGGCTCATCGATATCATCCGTATCTTCTCTAAGAAAGAACGCATGTTCGTCGTTCTCGAATTGCTCTGCTGATTTGACCTCAATAGTCATTGGACCGAAATCTTCATCCGTCAGTCGCTTGTATGTTATTTCCAGTTCATTCTCCCCGGATTTCAAACACGCGAGATTCTTCATATCCGCGGGGAGTCCCGACACCATGGGGTCGCCTTCCCCAAAGAGTCTTTTCGATTCCGATTTGCCGCCCTTGACTCCGATATCAAACCCGTTAATCGAAACTGATACTTCGTACCCATACGCCATTACATCAATGACCGCCATCAGTTCTTCGCTCATTGGGGTCTCCTGTCATTTTTAAGGAGTTCGGCAATTTCGTCATTACCTCTCTGCTCGGCACACATCAGGGCCGTCACGCCGTCGTGGTCTTGTTGATCGACGTCCGCACCCATGTCTATCAGCAATCCTGCAATTTCGATATGATTCCAATATGCGGCAATTGCCAGGCCCGACACGCCTCTGTAATTCTTGGTGTTAATGTCTACACCCTTGTTGATCAGACTTCGCGTCTTCTTCAGATTGTCGTTCTTTATCGCACTCAGAAAATCCAAATGCATAACGTCCTGATCCGATAGAGTTGCTTCGGCGCTCACGAGCAGTTTCACAGCCTTTCTATTCATGCACACCTTGGCTAATTTCAGTGCCGTCCACCCATCGGAGTCTCTGGTATTCACCTCCGCCCCGTTCTCCAGCAGCATTTTCAAGACATCCCTGAGCACGGTATCCATGCGGGTCCTGTCCGCTGGTGTCTCCTTGTATAGACCACATCTGGTTTTCAGAAGCTTCCATGTAAGGTCATTTTGTAAGTCGAGTCCCGTATGATTATCCTCCGCCCTCACCGCCCACATCATTGCCGTCTTGCCGCTGTTGTCTTGTGCGTTTGCATCAGCACCATGCTTCAATAGTGTTTCTGCAGTATCCTTGTCGCCCGTTAATGCGGCCTCCATCAAAGCGGTCCTGCCGGATTCATCTGTGGTATCCACGTCCGCCCCGTTCTCCAGCAATATCTTCGCGGTATTCATATTGCCCGCCAGTATCAAGGCGGTTTCACCATGTTCGGCTCGGGCATTCACCTCCGCATTATTGTCCAGCAACAACCTTACCGTCTCGGTGTTGCCATAAAACGCGGATGACATCAGGGCGGTAACCCCCCTGCTGTTCTTCTCATTCACATGCGCACCTTTGCCCAGCAGCGCTCTTGCCGTATGATCCCGGTCGCCTTGTGTTCCCAATATTAAGGCTGTCGTGCCATTTTCGTTACCGGCATTCACATCCGCCCCGTTTTCAACGAGTATCGTCACGATCTCATAGTTGCGGCAGTTTGCAGCTTTCATCAGGGGAGTCTCGCCGTATTTGTCTCTGATATTTACGTCGACCCCGAGTTTGAGCAACACTTTGATGAGATCTACATCGCCTCCGAATACCGCCGACATTAGAGGCGCTGCAGCATCTTCGTTCTGTTCGTTCACTTCCAGCTCTTTGTCCAGCACCGCTCTGGCGATATCCAGATCGCCGGAAACTGCGGCGACATTCAACAAGGTTGAACCGTATGGCCCGACTCTCAGTTTCACATCTGCCCCATTGTTCAGCAGGGTTTGTGTTATTTCCACATGCCCTGTACTGATCGCCATCGCCGGGGCCGTAAAACCTGAATCGTTCTTGACGTTTACGTCCGACCCCCGCTCTACCAGAATCCTCACGATGTCAGCATGTCCGCCGGCTACCGCGGCCATCAGAACAGTTGTTCCTTCCGGGTCTTTCTCGTTCGCGTCGGCACCTTTTTCGAGTGAGGTTATCAGACTCGCTTTGTCACCCTCTTTTACCGCCTGCATTATGGAATTGCGTTTTTGCTTCATATTCACTGGCCTGTATGATTTTACTGAAGCAGTTTCTCCAGGTCAGGCACGAGGTTCTTCACATCTTCCGCAAAACATGGAATATCACCGCAAAGGTTTCCCGTGTCTTTTTCTCCACAGTGATCAACTGATCCGGAGAATATTTCATTATCCTTGTCCGAGCAAGTAATGCTTTCGATGGTTCCGCCTGTCCAGCCTTCGTCTTCGTCGTCAACCAATGTGCAATTTCTAATGTTGTTCCTTTCCAGCGATCTTTTAAGATCATCAAATTGTGAAGGTGCTATTGTGTATGTCTCATCCGCCAGGATTTCTCCATAACTGTCTACAACAACTCTGACTTTATCAGCAGTAACCGTTATGGAATAACTTCTATGGTATTCCGGAGGGACTGAAGCGTCCCCGAAGTGATAGGTGATTTCTGTAATTGCAGTGTCAGTCATTCTGCCCTCGCCATCATGGGGTATCGGAGGCAGGCATTCTGTGCGTCCCGCTGAACAGATTGTCGAGTGTCAATTGCCTGGGGGCAAGGAAAAAGGCAACTCATAGGGACTGGGGAGTCCCTGCTACTTGCCCGCCGCTCGTAGCGACTGGTTCATGTATACCAGGCCCCAGTTGCAGGCATTTACCAGATCCTTTGTACCCATGTAGACCGGCGGGTCGTCTTTCCAGACCGGATCGATCGTACCGGTCGCGTAGAACTTGGCGGCGGTGGCCAGGTAGGGCTTCTTGCCCGTGTACTTGTACGCATACGCCAGCAGATCAGCGGTCACCAGCGCCCAGTTGTTCTGGTCCAGATAGCTCTTGTTGCTGCGGTCGAAGACGTAGTCGTACGGCACGGCCGCACGTCCCGGCTTGTACTCGGTCATCGCGAACTTGATTACGAAGTTCGCGTATGCCTCCACCGCCCCAGCCACACCAAGATCGTCCTTGATCCCGTATTCGCCGCAGAAATCCAGGTAACGCCCCAGAGTCCAAACTACCTGGTTGAACTGGAACATCCGCACGTACGCCTCCGGATGCTTCTTTCCGTAAGCGGCGGGGTCCGTCACCCACTGCTTGTTGGACAGGTCGGCGGTATGACCGACAATCATCCGCAGTTCCTTGAGCAACTTCGCATCGGCCGTCTGGCGATACGCCTCCATATACCCGAAGATCAGGTTCGCCCGCTCGCGCTGGAAGACCGGATCCTTGAAGTTGCTGAACTCTGACATGTTCTTCATCGCCGACAGGCATTCGATCGCCACATCGCGAAAACGCCGCTCGCCGGTGAGGCAATACGCCAGCAGCAGATCGGGCACGCCGTAAGACAGGTCCACCGACGGGGAATTGCTGTTGCGGTTGGGATTCGTATTGCCCGGCTCGCCGTGCTGGCTGTGCCCGAAATACGCCCCGTGCGACCAGTGGGACGCCCCGCTGTCGGGAATGTGGAGAATGTCGATGTCCGCCAGGTGCATCGCCGCCGGGCGGGCCAGGTCCATCCAGCGCCGGTCGCCCGAACGACAGGCCTGCACGAGCATACCGTGCAGAAACCAGTATTTCAGGTTCATCTGCCCGGCCTGGTTGTCGCCGAATGCCTCGTAGTCCAGCGGAACGTCGCCGTAGTCCTGCCATCCGTACATATTGTAACACCCGATAACTTGTTGCAATGTCCTATTACCGAAGTTCGCATCATCCTTGTTCGGGTCGAAATCGGGATTCGGCTCGAAGGCCACGCGAACGTAGCGCTCGTAAAGCGGGTTGCGTTTGATGTCAGCGGGAGGAACTTCGCCCAGGGCGCCGGTGGTCGCAAACCACTTGGGGCTGACCGAACCAAACAGAGGGCGGTTAAACGCTTGAGACAACCGCAGCGACTCAGCGTTTGTGGCGGGACCCGCACCGAAGTCCAGCAGGATGGTGTGAGTCTTGTTCTCTCCGACTCGGAAATTGTGGCGGAACTTCTCGCCCGCGGGAAACAGGCTAACTGAGATCGTACCGTCCGGATCGGCGGTGATCGCCTTCGGGAAGTTCTGCCAGAAGTCGCGAACACACGCGGTGATGCGAGCGGCGCCTTGCACGGTCATCCACCCAAGAGCCTGGTCACCGGTGCGAGCGGCCGGAGGATTACCGCCGGTTATCTGGTACCCCTTCTTCGTGCAGTACGACTGAACCCGCGGATGGGCGAGCGCCTTCTCTTTAGGCCACCCCACCTTACCAACGTAAGCATTCCACGTCGCCAGGCCGCTGGAATCCTGGTACAGGCGCACGGGCGTTTTGGGCGAGACGATCTTCGTGTCCTGCTCGGTGAGTACCAGGAGCGGAGCGGAGGTTTTTGCAAGTCGCAGGCGAAGCGACAGGTCGCCGATGTAGACGCTGTTGGGTTTTCCCTGATGGCGAGCATTTCCGGGCTGGCCTTGGTCGGTTGGTATGATCGGATGGTTGTTCTCGACGGTGAAGTCCACTCGCACGTCGCTGCGACCGGCCGTGAAGTGCAGACGGGCAGTGAAGTTAAGTACGGGTCGCGACGTCGCGTCGAGGATATTGCCCGCCACGCGGACCACGGCGCCGAGCGGTCCGGCACGCTCGATGACAGCTTTGGTAGCGCGCGGTTTGAGGTTCGCCTTGCCGCCGGAAACGATGCTCAACTTGCCAGCCGGCGTGTATCGAATAGCCTCGCGCGGAACCAGCGGTGTCAGGAGTTTCTTGCCCGCCACCTCCACCTGCTCGAAAAGATTGAAGCGGTCGCCTGTGTTCAGTTCAAAGCGTGCCGCCCCGGTATCCACGATCATCTTCCCGGACTTAGTCGCGTCTATCTTTATCTTCACCGGGGCGGCTCGTCCCGGTCCGAGTGTATCGAGGACAACCGTCTTGCTTCCCTTGGCTGGCATCGACTCCAGGTAGCCCACGAGCACCCACTTGACCGGAGCGGTCTTGCTATCGGGCCCGCCGCCCCAGCGAGCCAGCACCTCAAACTGTGCGCCGATCGCCTTACCGTCGGTCGAAGTCAATCGCAGCGCCGCCAGATCCGTAATCTTCCAGGCCCGGGGAATCGGCACGCCGAAGTTCACGTACTCGCCGGTTCTCGCCGCCCCGCCGCGCTCGGGCACGGTAATCGTCACCGACCGCGCGATCGCCCCATAAACCGCCCCGGGAACGATGCATCCGACCAGAACCGTCCAGAGTATTGCACTCTGCACTTTCGTCGCCATGATGTGCTCCTTCGCATTGTAAAGCTCCGGCCGCTAGTCGAACCACTCGTCATCGGGATCGTGCGGGGGAATTACCGTCACCAGCACGCGAAGTTCGCCCACGGCACGATGGCGGCAGAGCGGTTTGATCAGGATACCCATTCCGGGTTTCACGTCGATGAGTTCGCCGTCGAGTTCCATTTGGCCCGTGCCTTCGAGAATGAAATATGTTTCGGTGATCTTCTTGTGATAATGCACGCGGCTGTCGGCGGAGATGTCGACCAGATGCTGGCTGACAGTCGGATTGTCCGGACTGATAAACCCGCGGCGACTTGCACCGCACGGACACTGGACCGCATCGATTTCGTCGAGTTGCTCAATGATGTAGTTGCTCATGATCACATGCTACCGCGCGGGTGGATAGTTTTCATCAGGATTTACGGACGCTTGCGACGCCCGCGCGAAAAGTCGACAATACGCGGGCGCCTGCAATCACTACTCAGGACATGGAGACCCCCATGGGTCAAAAGATGATACGACACTCGCTGCTACCGGCGGTTCTTCTTATTCTGGCGGCGATCTCGGCGGCACGATCAGCCCGCGCCGCAGACACCATGCTGATCGAAGGATTCGAGGGAAAGTTCAATGTCGCCGGGATCAAGACCCAGAATGCAAGAGTCGCTCTGGCAAGGAACGCCCTGCGAATCGACCTCGGACACAAAAGCGACTGGCCGGGGATTACCATCGTCGCGCCGAAAGGTAAGTGGGATCTGTCGAGATGGACGTCGATAGCGATAGACGTACGGAACCTCGGGCGCACCGAGGTGACGCTGTGCTGCCGCGTCGATAATCCCGGGGCCGACGGGCGGAAGAATTGCAACACTTTCAGCATCACTCTGGCTCCGGGCAAGAGCGGGACGCTGGCGGGGCGTTTTACCCGCAAGGACGGACCGGGCGTGAAGTTGGTTGGAATGCGGGGATACCCCCCCGCTGCCGGCGCAAGCATTCCCCGAGCGATAGATCTGCGAAACGTCACGCAGATATTGATCTTCTCGCCCAAGCCCAAGTCGGACCATTCGGTGCTCATCGACAACATCACCGCCACCGGTCCGTATACGGCGCCAAAATCGCCCGACAAATTCCTTCCGATGATCGACGAGTTCGGACAGTACATGCACCGGGACTGGCCCGGCAAGACCGCTTCGATCAAGGATTTCGCAACGAGCGCCGCGGCTGAGGCAAAGGACATCGCAGCCCATCCGGGCCCGAAAAAATGGAACGAATTCGGCGGGTGGACCGGCGGTCCGCAACTCAAGGCCACCGGATGGTTCCGCACCGCAAAACACGCGGGCAAGTGGTGGCTGGTGGACCCTGAGGGCAGACTCTTCTGGTCGCACGGGATAGATTGCGTCCACGCGCGCGCCGCCACTCCGATCTCCGATCGCGAGCATTATTTCCGCAACCTGCCCGACGCCAAATCGCTTTTCTCGAAGTACTACGGCAAGGGCTCGTGGGCCCCTCACGGGTACTACAAGGATCACAGCCCGTATCGCACATACGACTTCGCCAGGGCGAATCTGCGGCGGAAATACGACGACAGGTGGGCCAAGATATTCGCGGCGAAAACCCACGCCCGCCTGCGAAGTTGGGGCATGAACACGATCGCAAACTGGTCGGACTCGAATATCTACCTCATGCGGAAGACGCCGTATGTGGGCACGATCCACACCAACACGCCGAAGCTCGAGGGCTCCAAAGGCTACTGGGGGAAGTTCCACGACGTGTTCGATCCCGGATTCGCCAAGGCGATCGCCAAACGGATGGCCCGCGAAAAGGGCAAATCGGCCGGCGACCCGATGTGCATCGGATATTTCGTGGACAACGAGTTGGCGTGGGGCAACGATGTCTCACTGGCGGTGGCTGCACTAGTCAGCGGAGCCGACCAACCGGCAAAAAAGGCATTCATCGCGGACCTCCGGGCCAAATACTCGACAATCGCCAAAGTCAATGCAGCCTGGTCGACAAAGCACAAGTCGTGGGACGCATTGCTGGCCTCCCGCACCGCGCCTGACAAGAACAAAGCACGCGCCGACCTCACCGCGTTCTACACCAGGACGGCGGAGATGTACTTCAAAACGGTCCGCGACGAGGTCAAGAAGGTCGCCCCGAAGCAGCTTTACCTCGGTTGTCGATTCGCGTGGGTCAACAATCTCGCAGCCAGGGCAGCCGCAAAATACTGCGACGTAGTATGTTATAATCGCTACAAATATAGCGTCGAAGGTCTCCGCATACCCGACAACATCGACAAGCCGATCGTCATCGGCGAATTCCACTTCGGTGCCCTGGACCGCGGGATGTTCCACACCGGCCTGCGAAAAGCCAAGAACCAGACCCACCGCGGCGAGCTCTACGCCGCCTACGTTCGCGGGGCGCTGCGAAACCCGCTGATCGTCGGAACGCACTGGTTCCAGTACAAAGACCAGGCCACCACCGGTCGCGGCGACGGCGAAAACTACCAGATCGGCTTCGTGGACATCTGCGACCGCCCGTACAGCGAGACCATCGAGGCCAGCCGCTCTGTCGGATACAACATGTACGAATACCGCTTGAAAACCGCCCCAAAAACAAATGGGACGGCGAAGAAATAACCGGGTGATTGCAGCATAGGAGAGACAATGATGAATGGTAGATACAAAACCGTCCAACGGTGCGCCACCCTGTCCCTTGCCGCCGTGGGTCTTCTGGCGTCATTGGCGATGGCGGTCGATCCGATCAAACCACGACCTACTGAAGCCCGCCCGCTGCTGACCGGTAACTGGGCCGATCCGACGATCCTGAAGGACGGTGAAGACTACTACATGACGCACACGAGTTTCGAGTTCCAGCCGGGCCTGCTGATCTGGCACTCGAAGGACCTGCAATCCTGGAAACCCGTCGCGCGAGCCGTGGTCAACCAGGAAGGCTCCATCTGGGCCCCGGACCTGATCAAACACAAGGGGCGCTATTTCATCTACTATCCCGCCGCCCGGAAGAATTGGGTCGTGACGTCCAAGTCGATCACGGGCCCATGGTCCAAGCCGGTATCACTCGGGGTCGGGGGAATCGATCCGGGCCACGTTGTGGGCCCCGACGCTCAGCGATACATGCATCTCTCGGGCGGTGCCGCGGTTAAGCTGTCCGCCGACGGCTGCCGAGCCCTGGAGAAATCGAAGAAAGTCTACAAAGGCTGGTCGATACCGCGGGACTGGACGATCGAGGGGTTCTACCTGGAATCGCCCAAACTGATGCAACGCGGAGGCTGGTATTACCTTACCAGCGCCCAAGGCGGAACGGCAGGTCCGGCGACAAGCCACATGGTGGTCTCGGCGCGTTCGAAGGGCCCGTTGGGCCCCTGGGCAAACTCACCCCACAATCCGATCATCCGGACGTGGGACCGCGACGAGGCCTGGTGGTCCAAGGGGCACGGCACGCTCGTGGAAGGCCCCCGCGGGAAGTGGTACTGCGTGCTGCACGGGTACATGAACTCGCAGCGAACGTTCGGGCGATGCACACTGATCGAACCGATCGAGTGGACTCGCGACGGTTGGTTCCGCCCCGCTGCTCGCTGGCCGGACGGATGGAAAGGTCTGCCTCGCGCCGCGATGCCGATGAGCGATGAGTTCGACGGCAAGCAACTCGGTATCCAGTGGCAGTTTTACCAGCAGTACGAAAAGGACCGGTTCGCGTTGAAGAAAGGTGAGTTGGTACTCCAGGGACGCGGGGCAACGCCTGGCAAGTCGCAACCGCTGACGGTAATGGCGATGCACCGCGGCTACGAAATCGAAACGCAGGTGTCTCTTGAAGGCGAAGGCAGTGCGGGGCTGATGTTGTTCGGTACGCCCGGCATCTACATCGGACCGTCCATCTCATCCGACGGGAGGCTCCGCCGCGTACAAGAAGGCTTCCGCCGGTACGGCAGCGAGAAAGAGCCCGCCATTGGCGCCGGTCCCGTGACGCTCCGGATCGTCAACAACAAACAGGATGTCCGCTTCTGTTACAAGACCCCAAAGAGTGGCTGGATTGTCCTTCAGCCGGGAATCGATGCCGCCCAGGCGACACCGGGATGGTATTCGCTTCGCCCGGCGCTGTTTGCGACAGGCAAAGCCCGGGCCCGCTTCCGGTACTTCCATTACCGGCCTCTGAAGCAATGACGGCGTGTTCGACTTGCGAACAGGACCGGCCCCTGACCGCATCTACGCAGCGACATTGACATCGAGGGCTCGTTACTATAGTCTGCGCAGGTGCTGAACGTCATGGGAGATAACCCGTGATCGTTCCGATCGACGCACTTGAAGGGACGGGCGTGATATGGGCAAACTGATGACCCTTGGGCTCGCGGTCGCAGCGGTATGCACCGCCGTTTCGCCCGCGCTGGGCGACGCGAAGAGCGACTATGCGGAGCTTTTCGGTAAGAAAGCCGCTCGCGTTCTGTCCAGCCGAACCAAAACCGACGATATCGCCTTCGCCAGGGAGTTGCTCGAATCGGCAGCGGCGGTCTCTGAGTCGCCGACGCTTCAGGTGTTTCTGTACGAGAAGGTTCTCTCGTTCGCGGGCACCAGTGTCGAAGGACTGCCTATCGCCCTTGGGGTGATGGACATCCTCGAAGAGAAGTTCCCAGACCGCAAGACCGATTGGCAGGTCAAACGCCTCGGACTGCTCCGCAGCAAGTACACCCGTGCCGTCGGTAAGGCGAAGAAGCCCGCCGCCATAGCCTACCTCGATGCCCTGATGTCCGCTGCCGATGCGCTTATGGCAGCGGGGAAGTCGACCGAAGCCCTGGCCCACTACAGGTCGGCCCGGACGCCGGCGTCCTACTACCGCAAGGAGATGCTCCCGGAGATCCGTTGGAAGCTCACCCAGGCCGGCAGCGCCGCGCTCGTCGAGACCAAGATAAAGAGACTGAAATCGAAACTGAAGATCGACCCCAACGACACCAAGTCGCGCGAGGAGTTGATGCGCCTGTACGTGGTCCAGATCGATGCGCCCGCAGAGGCCCAAAGCGTGATGAGCGACACCGTCAGCGAGCCCATGCGGAAACACGTTCCATTGGCCCGAAAGAGTACCGACGAACTGTCCGCCGACAACTGCCTGAGCCTGGGCAACTGGTACTACAAAACGCTCAGGCCGAAGGCATCAGGCGCCGGTAAGCGCATCGTTCTCCAGCGGGCCTACCGCTACTACGAGCGGTTTGTCGCCCAGCACGAGCGGTTTGTCGCCCAGCACGAGCGGGCGGACATACCCCGCGTCCAGGCCTCTCTCGCCATGAAAAGAATCGAGACCGAACTCGCGCGCCTGGGGCCCAGGAAGTCAGTAACAACAGCGAGAATCCCCAAAGACGCCGTCGCATTCGGGCGCCACCACTACAAGAGCATCGCTGCGGCGAGCATACCGTGGGCCGAAGCGGTCAAGGCATGCAAAAAACTCGGCGGGCACCTGGTAACGATCGAATCGTCCGGCGAAATGGCATTCCTGCAGAAACTGGTTGGGTCCGGTCGCCTGTGGGTAGGCGCCACGGACCAGCCCGCCGAGGGCAAGTGGCTGTGGATCAACGGCAGGGGTTTCTCTCGCGAGGTCAAACTGTGGGCCAGTGGTGAGCCCAATGAAGGGCGAGCGGCGAACTACGCATCGATGACCTCCGTTGGCCTGAGAGACAACGCCAACCCGTCCAGCCGCGTCGGCGGATTCATCTGCGAGTGGGACCGATAGACACCGCATTGCCGTTCGAGGGGCTATTATGAAAAAGTATGTACTTCTAGTTCCGGCGATGACATTAGTAAGCGAGAACAGCAATGAATAAGCCCAATCGTAGAGGTTTCTTGAAGTCAGCGGCTGCCGGAGCAGTTGCTCTTTCCCTTCCGCTCGGCGCCAGCGCCAAAGCCGCCGGCGCCCGCAAGCCCAATTTCATCTTCATCATGGTTGATGACATGGGCTATCGCGATCTGGGCTGCTTCGGCAGCAAGACGATCCTCACGCCGAACATCGACAAGATGTGCGCCGAGGGCGTCAAGTTCACCGACTGCTACGGCGGATGCACCGTATGCGCCCCGTCGCGCAGCGTCTTGATGAGCGGATACCACAAGGGGCACACTTTTGTCAGGGACAACCGCGGCGGAATACCGCTTTTCCCCGGGGAAATCACCGTCGCCGACGTGCTCAAGAAGGCCGGCTACGCCACCGGCGGCTTCGGGAAGTGGGGGCTGGGCAACCAGGGTAAGAAAGGGGCCGCCGAGAAGCATGGATTCGACATCTTCTTCGGATATTACAACCAGTGGCACGCCCACACGTATTACACGCACCTGTTCCGCAACAGCGTCAAGGTCGAACTCGACGGGCGACACACGCATTACGCGATCTACGACGAGACGATCAAGTTCATAGAGGAAAACAAGGACCGTCCGTTCTTCTGCTACTGCCCCTGGACGGTCCCGCATGCACCCTACGATATCCCCGAGGAAGATCCCGCATGGGCGATCTACAAGGACAAACCATGGAAGAAGGACGCGAAAGTCGTCGCCGCCATGGACACCATGATCGATCGCCAGGTCGGCGAGATAATCGCCCTGCTCAAGAAGCTCAAGATCGACGACAACACGCTCATATTCTTCTGCTCCGACAACGGCGGGGCGAAGCGGTTCGACGGTATTCACAACTCGATGGGGATAATGAAGGGACACAAGCGTTCGATGTACGAAGGCGGTATTCGCGTACCGATGGTCGTGCGCTGGCCGGGCAAGATCAAACCCGGACAGACAAGCGACCATCCGTGGTATTTCCCCGACGTCATGCCGACTCTGGCCCAGCTCGCGGGCGTCTCGAAGGAAGTGCCCAAGGATATCGACGGTATTTCGATTGTCCCGACACTGCTCGGCAAGGGCGAGCAGAAGACCCATGAATACATGTACTGGGACGACACGTGGTACCACAATGAAGGCCTCCGCATGGGCAAGTGGAAAGGCGTGAGGAAGAACTCGAAGTTCGAGGAAAACACCCATACCGCCGCAAACCGAGGTAAGTGGAAGGGCATGAAGCACGAGTCCGGGAAGATCGAGTTGTACGACCTGAGCAAGGATATCGGCGAGAGAAACAACCTGGCCGACAAGCATCCCGATATCGCAAAGAAACTGGGCGAACTCATGGACAAGGCCTGGAAAGAACCGCGCAGCCAGGCCGATGACGGTGTATATAAGGGCAGAGAGAGCAAGCCGAAGAAGAAGCCCAAGAGCTAGTTGTCAGTTTATGGTTTTACTTGACGTATCGCCCGGCTGCGCGTGATACTCTCGGCGTGGTCGGGATGGACCGGCCAGCCGAAGCAATCCAAACGTCAGATCAACCGAAAGGATCCAGAGATGAAAACAAATGTATTGTTCACTTTGCTCATGATCGCCGCGGTCGCCTTCGTGATGGGATGCGATGGGGCGAATATGGGAGGCGCGCAGAAGATCGACGGTTGGCCTTTGAAGATCGGGGGCACTTACAAGAGCGACATCTCCTCGTTCACCGGTACGACCACATTCAAAGTCAGCGAGGGCAAACTGAGCGGCGGATACGAACTGACCGCCGGCGGAGAAAAAGTAACCGGTACATTGAGCAACTTCGCCGCCAGCGGAAAGAACACGCTCAAGTGCAGGTGGAAAGATATCAACGGTGTGGGCGATTTCACTATGGTCTTCTCGGATGACCTGTCCAGCTTCAAGGGCAATTGGACCAACGATGATGGCGGCGGCGGCGGAGCCTGGAACGGGAAGAAGTAGCACCGCGGAGCTGTTGACGATTTCAGATCGGCCGCAGATTCTGCGGCCGATTCTTATTGCGCTATTGCGCCGTCCGGGAGATACCGAATGAAAACTCCTCACAGAACCCCAGCGATGTGGGTCTTCGCCATGGTATTGCTTGCATCGGCGCAGGGGGTGGCGTGTGCGGCGGGACCTGAAACCTTCATGCGTCAATTGGTCAAGCCGGTGCTCATTCGCAACGAACACAACACGCTGCTGCGATTGACCGTCATGGCAGAAAAGAAATCTTCCGTGCAGGTCACGTCCATCACGGTATCGCTGAAGGGTGCAAGTGATCTCGAGTCGCTCCAATTCTATTTCAGCGGAGGCAAGACAGGATTCTACCGTGACAAGCCCTTCGGACGGCACATGCGGCCCGCAAAGACAATTGTGTTCAAGGGCAGCGCACAACTGGAGCCCCTGGATAATCATTTCTGGCTGTCCTGCCGGGTAAGCCCCGGCGCTAACCTGATGCACAAGATCGATGCGTCGGTCACAGCCGTCGAGACATCGGCCGGCCGCTCCGTACCGCGCGACCAGACGCCGAAGGTGCGAAAACGCATCGGTATCGCGCTGAGGAAGCATTGGGATGACAAGGTGCATACGTACCGAATCCCGGCGCTGACGACCACGCCGAAGGGCACGCTGCTGTGCGTGTACGACATGCGGAGGCGAAAGGGACGCGACCTGCAGGAGGACATCGACATCGGTCTGCTGCGCAGCACGGACGGCGGACAAACCTGGGCCGCCCAACAGGTCATCATGGACATGGGCACATACGGCGGACTGCGTCAGGAAGTGAACGGGTGCAGCGACCCGGGCATTATCGTCGACCCGGCGACGGGTGAAATTTTCTGCTTTGCGGTGTGGATGAACGGAAAGGCAGGCAAGCACCAGTGGAGCCGGGGCGGTTCGGCGCCGGGCTTCGAGATCGGAAAGAGCGCCCAGTTCATGATGGTGCGATCGAAGGATGACGGGCGGACCTGGACCAAACCGCAGAACATGACGCGCGCGTGGAAGGACCCGAAGTGGATCCTGTACGCACCATCGCCGCAGGCGGGCATCGCGCTTAAAGACGGTACGCTGGTGATGCCCACCGAGGGACGCGACGAGAAGGACCGGCGTTTTTCCAATCTGCTGATCAGCCGCGACCACGGGAAGACCTGGACGGTCAGCCCGGCGGCATCGTTCGGTAACACCGAATGCCAGGCCGTGCAGTTGTCCGACGGTTCGATCATGCTGAACTGCCGCACGTCCGGACCGTCGAAGTTCCGCACGGTGGCCGTAACACGCGACCTGGGCAAGACGTGGAAACCGCACGCGACGAACCGAAAAGGCATCATCGAACCGCACTGCAACGGCAGCCTGTACCGGTTCGACTACCACGCCGGCGGCAAGGCCAAATCCGTGCTGCTGTTCGCCAATCCGCACTCACAGAAGCGTCGGACACATCACACTATTCAGGTCAGCTTCGACGAAGGTAAGACCTGGCCAAAAGCCCACCGAATGCTGCTCGATGAAGGCCGCGGCGCCGGCTACCCAAGTTTGAGCCGCGTAGATGACAAACACGTCGGTATTGTGTACGAAGGCAGCGGATCGCACTTGGTGTTTGAGAAGATATCGATTGATGAACTGCTGAAGCGGTGAGGTCAACCGGCCTGCATATTTATACCGAACCTGTCGAACAAGATCGCCCTTGCACGGTCGATCTCGCTGTCGACGCGATCCGCGGGCCAATCACACACGCCTGCGGCGATCTCCACAAGTTCGCCCAGTAGGTCTTCGGTCAACTCGCCGAGCAGTGCGATTGCAGTGCGTCTGAGCAGGATATCGTCTATGTGGACGATCCGCTCGTGGCGGATGATAAACTCAATCTCGCGGCGGGTGTAGGTCGGGTGGTGTTTCAGCAGCTCGTCGGGGGCTTCGGTGGTGAATATCGCCACGGGTTCTCCGCGCGTACCGTATCGCTGCAGCAGCGTCTCGACACGATCTTTGTCCAGGCCCATTCGCTCGACCAGGGACGAGGTCCACCGCCGCATCGCCGCATCATCTTCGGGATATCCCCTCCCCCCTCCGATCTCCACATCCCCCGACGCCAACCGCCGCTCCAGGCCCAAACGCTCGAGCAAAGTATCGGTGACCTGCTCGGCGAAAGCCCTGAACGTGGTCCACTTTCCGCCGGTCATCGAATAGACGGGGAAGCTGATGTTCGCGTCTGGCTCGTTGACGGCACAGAGGTGGTCGCGGCTGACTTGAACCGTCGCGGACTTATCGGAGTATCTCAGCGGACGAACGCCGGAAAATCGCGATAGTATCTGTGAACGGTCGATCTCCAGATCGGGAAGGACCTGCCCGATCGACTCGAGCATGTAGTCAACCTCATCGTCGGTGCAGCGAACGTCGTCGGGATTATCCACGCGAATATCCGTCGAACCGATGAGCGATTTGCCCAACCACGGCAAGGCCACCGCCACACGCCCCTCGGGTGTTTCATAATAGATCATCCCGCCGGCCAGCGCCTCGAAGAGCTGATCGTTGTCGATCACCAGGTGCGCGCCCTTGGTCCCCCCTATCAGGGTCGTCTCGAGGTCGATTATGCGATTGGTGAAGTCGATCCATGCGCCCGTGGCGTTGACGACGATTTTCGGCTTGATGCGGAGCGTCCCGCCCGACAGTTCATCTCGCAGCAATACGGTCTCGCCGTCGGCGCCCTGGAGCGAAACGTAGTTCAGCGCCTGGGCCTCGGGGCAAATAGCGTTCGCGTCTAAAATAAGTTCCAGCCCAAGGCGTTCGGGATAGCTGACCCACGCGTCGTAATAGGTGGCGGTGCAAACGATATCTTTCGGTAGCATCGGGCGGGCGGCCAGCGATTTGGCGCGGGACGTGAACTTGTGCTTGGGCATCACACGATTCTTTCGCGTGAGGATATCGTAGAATGTCAGGCCCATCTTTACGATCAGCGAACCGCGGCTGGTCGGGCGCTTGCCCGAGCCAAGGTGCAGGAACTTCCGTATGGCGCCGAATATCCCGGAGAAACGGCGGAATATCGGTATGGTAGTCCGCAGCGGATGCACGTAGTGACGCGCGTTGCGGAGCAGCAGGTTGCGATCCTTCAGTGATTCGGCGACCAATCTGAACTCGCCGAACTCCAGGTATCGCAGACCACCGTGGACCATGCGAGAAGAAGCCGCACTAGCGCCCGAGCAGAAGTCCGCCTTGTCGACCAGCAGCGCATCGACGCCCTGCAGCGCCAACTCCCGCAGAAGCCCCGCGCCGTTTATTCCGCCGCCTACGATGAGTACCGAAACGTCCGGCCGGTTGCTGATATCATCGACTATAGTCTGTCTATCGACCATCTGTCACCATGCGTCAGGGATTTCCACGAACCTCGTAACAACAGACACACAATAACAGAAAACCCATCCATCGGCAAACCTCATCTTGATGCGTGATCGTCGCGTGAGAGTCCTTCAAACCAGCTTCATCTTGTAGAGATTGGCGAACAGGCGGAACCTGCGTGCGAAATCGCCGCAGAACAGGATGTTGTGATGCCCCTTGACTTCGCAGGCATCCTTCCGGTCAGTTAGCTCGATTTCCACGTTTGTCGTGCATCCGCCCGCCGGCGGCATTTTGTGCGATTTGTAGACCTTCCCAGAATAAATGTCCAGGGCGGGAGGCTGGCCGGTGTAGTAGTGGATAATGGTCACCGGTTCGTCGGCTTTCCAGAAAGTCTGAACGGCGCAGCTGCCCTCGTTGGAATGGAAAAACTTGCGCAGGATATGCCTCGATACCTCCCCGTCAGGACCGTGCAATTTCGGCGCACAGGTGCAGTGCGATCCGTAGTAGTGATTACGCTCGGTCTCAAACGCGGGGTTATGCTGGAAACCGGCGCGCCCGGTGAGGGCCTCGCCGAGGAACAAACTGTAGGCCGCACCTATGTCATTCTCGCATGCCGCGGGGAAAAGCTGCCCGTTCAGCGTCGCAAAACTCATGCACGGTTTCAACATTCCCGCTCTCAAACACGTCATCGTCACGCCATGGGCGTCATGCTCCGATATCATCTTCTGCAGCGTCAGGTGCGCCCTTGCCGCATTCTCCAGGGCCTCCCGCGAGACGCGCACCGCCTTGGCGCCCCTGGTGAAGCTCTGGATCAGCTTCCGGGCTTCACCGTCAATTTTGATTTTCCTGAAAACCTCGGCGTACTTCGCTGACGGGACCGTGCGGACATTGATCCCGAGGAAGCTTTCGGTCTTCTCCGAAACGCCCCTGGTGTTAGTAATGCTCAACAGCCGGCTCCGACTCAGGAGCGTCTTGGTGTTGATCATTCGCATTCCGTATTCGATCGCCTCGAAGTTGTCCAGAGACTGGATAAAGTACAGACCTTCCCTGCGATACTTCGCCACCGACCCGTGCTTAACGCCCAGCGTGATGTAGAACACCGCGGGAACACCCGCCGCCTCGGCAGCCTTCAGAAGCAAATCAACGTGATTCAGGCTCCGGTTATAGAACATCACTATCAGCAGGCCGTCGGGCTTGTCTTTTGTGATCTCGCCGGCGATACGTCGCGCATCGGTCGTATTGGCTACCGGTTTGCCATCAACGCTAATCGTCATCCCCAACCGCTCCTGGATCTTCTTAAGCTCGGCCGCGTATTGCACCTGTCGCCCCTCGGCGTCGAATTCCCTGCCCGGCCAGCTCCACCAGCCCTTCGGGTTGTCTGCAAATGTCTTCGACGGCGGATAGACAAATACAGCGCGAACGTTCGCCCGCTTTCTGGAATCGTTCTCTTGGACCGCTAACGCGGGAGACCCATCATCTGAAAGCTGGTTGTCCCCGCAGCCCATGAACATAAGCGGAGCGCCCGCGGCGGCGAGGCCTGTCGTGTACAGGAAAGCCCTGCGTGACACTTCAAGCACCTGATTGGGTTCTGATCGTTTCATGTGTTTGTCTCTTTCCTGGTATCTAACGTTCGGGTTTCCACCAATTACCGCCAACAGAACATATCATAACCGCATCTGCCTGGAATTCAGACGATATAGTCTCCAAGCAAGCTCGCAATCGGGTGGGCGTCCGCAGCACAGAGTCCCAGTGGATTATGCCTCCGCCAGCCTTCGGCCAGTTCGCACCGGGTCGATAGCGATCCCATCTCGGCGGCAAAGCCTTTCATTGTGTCCAGATAGGCGCCCATGCCCTGGGTATGATCGAGCCATTCTTTCTGGCTCTTGTGCTCGGCGAGCATGAGGGCCTTATCGTCGATGACGGAACTGATATCGATGAAGAAGTCGGGACGGACCAGGCGGTTCAGGGAGTCTCTATTTCCGTGCGGTTGGGCGTGATACACAACCACATCGCCCTCGACGGGGGCCGCGGGCGGATCTACGGGAAAGTTCCTCATCCCGCGCCCAAACGCGGCGCTAACCGCAAGGCGGCAGGCATTGGTATGATCTTCCATGTAGTCCTGGGGTGAGGGGACCAGGAGAATGTCCGGCGCCACCGCCCGCATGATGGACGCCACCCTGGCCAGTAGCTCCTTTTCGTAGAATATCTCGAGGTCGACCACGAGTGGCGGGTGGAACACCGCCCCGATTCTACCCGCGGCGTTCCTGGCTTCTACGAGCCGTATTTCGGCAGTGGCTTCGGCGTCGTGTCCGGTCGAACCGCACGAACCGTTGGCAATGTTCATGTAATGGATCTCACAACCGGCCCGCGCCAGCAGGATCAACGTACCGCCCATACCGAACTCGATGTCGTCGGGGTGGGCGGCGATAGCGAATACTCGAGGGGCCATGTTAATGCATCTCCACCTGACAAGCGCCCAGTGCGGGGCGGAAGAAGTTGAACTGAACGTTGGGATGATCGGCCAGCAGCGACATGGGCACCGACGAATCGGCGATCCCTTTGGAGATCATCAAGGTCGTCAGGCGCATGCCGAACGGGTTATCGTGATGTCCCGGGTGCCAGATCGAAACCTTCTCGGCTTTCCAGGTCTCGACGGGGCCTACCGTGACGGCCTGGTGAGGCACGTTCTGGACCACGCCGCCGCCGGATGTACGCGCGTTTTGTATCAGGGTCATCGGGTGCAGATCGACAACACGAGTACCAAGAGCCCTGTACTCCTCGGGACTCGGAGGAGCGTCCTGGTACGCACCTTCACGCTTCGGCGGATCGTTGAAGGCCCAGTGCTTGACTTCGCCCTGCCCGCCCTGCATGACCACGCATCGCGCCGAGTCCCAGCTTTGGACGTACTCGGCGGTATCGGCCGCCGGGAAATGGATGTTCTCTCTCGGCATCGCCAGTTCAGGCTTGATGCGATCGAAGCATAACTCCATATCCGCCCGCGCAAAGCTCAGGGGGAAATCGCGGGAAACTTCCTTCCCGTCGACCACCCACTCGTCCATTCCCCAGAAATGACAGTGTTCGAGCGAAATCCCCAACTCGTTCACCAGTCGGGCCACCAGTGGAAGTTGCTCGGTCGGACCGATCGGCCCGCAGACGCCCGCGGGAGACTCACCGCTCCCCTGCCGCCACGCCGTGATATACTCCAAAGCCTCGGCCAGATAGAACTCCTCGATCGTGTCGTAGAACCGAATCGCAAATCCATCTCTCTCCAGCCCGCGGATATCGGCCTCGGTTAGCGCCGCGGCCTGGTCGAGAAGCTCCTTGTCCAAAGTGGTGTAGTCCCACCACTGAGGCGCCACCTTACTTGCGTTTCTCATGGATTGCTTCCTTGATGGTCTGAATTTCTTTCGGGTCGTATGGCGTGTGGTCTCTGCGGTATAGGTCCACGAACCAGAGTTTCGGTTCGGGTGCGCCGGCTTTGGAGCCCCAGGCGTAGTGGGTTTGCGTCTTACCATTGACCAAGCCCCAGTGCATGCATCCGACTTTTTTCTTGCGGAAGATCGGAAGGTGCGTTTTGAAACGGCTGCCGAGCGTGCGGGCCATCCATTCGGTGCAGATTATCGGGCGCCCATGGGTTTTCAAGTCAGCGATAATCGCCTGAAGCGCGTTTGCCTTGGCGTACTGGTGGAAGGTGATGACATCCGAGGCGCGAAGGACGACCTCGTTGAGCTTCCTGTTACCGTTCCATCGCCCAACGGTCAGCGGCTGGGAGGGGTTGATCTGGCGAGCCCACGTAAATATCTTTCGGACGAGCGACAGTGAAGCGTCGCCCAGACCGCGATTGGTGGGTTCGTTGTACAGGTCCCATATCCACACTCGCGGGTCATCCTTGAACGAAGCGATGACGTCTTTGACGTATTTCTCGAGCCGCGGCCAGGTCTTCGGATCGCGAACCATGCTGTGTCCCGGCGATGGCGTCCATCCGTTGGCGTAGTGTCCGGGAACGACATCCGGCTGCTTTCCGTATTTCGGATCGCTGATCGGACCGAACGTGCAATCGTCGAACAGGCAGAACATCACCTTGATCCCGCGTTTGTCGCATACGCGGAGAAACTCATCCAACCGTTTCTTGAACGCTTTGGGATCGTGTTCCCAAACCACAAACGGAAGGACGACCCGCAGGCAGTTGAAACCGACACCTTGAGCCAGCGCCAGTTCCTTATCGATCAACTTCGCGTCGAAGCAGTAAGGCATCCACATCTCGGTGTAGCTGATCGCATTGGCGGGTACGTAGTTAAACCCGCACGGCCAGGGTTGCTTTGCGTACCATTGATTGGCTTTGGCTTTCGACCAACGGTCGACGGGCTTCGCAGCCGAGAGCAGTGTCACCGGCCCGAGCAAACCCGAAGCAAACAGGCGAGAATTGGCTTTGAACTTCGTGACGTTCGTCTTTGTCAGGCGTTTGTCCTTTGGCAAGGCGGCGTCGCCGATCAGGCGGTTGGGCCAGAGATTCACGACGTCAATCTCGAGCTTGTTGCCCGTCAGTTTCACCGCTTTGGTGATCTCCACGCGCCACGGCGCCGTCCAGATCACGCCGAGGTCCTTCCCGTTCAGGCGGACCTGCGCTACGTTCCTGACCCTCTTGAGGTCCAGATACAACCGTCCGCCTCCGCCTTTGGGCAGGTCGAATGTCTTGTGGTACGTCGCCTTGCCCGAATAATATTTGATCCCCTTTTCCGGGCGTTTCGTCCAGTCTTCGAGCGTCTTGAATTCGACCGATTTCGGTCCGCCCCACTTCGTGTCGAACTTCACCGTCCACGGTCCGTCAATCTCGCCAACGGATTGCAGTTTCGGATAGTTGTTCGCGGCGGGGCCTTTGTTCAAACTCGTGGGTCTGCGGAACACCACCAGCAGCGATCCCCGAGGCGAGAAGTCCAGCGGAACGGTGGTCCGCCCGCGGGCTATCTTGAATGCAACAGCATCGCGCCTCTCGCCGGTTACAGCGTCCCACAGCTCCGGTTGCCTGCCCGCTACCCGGAAGGCGCACTCGGCGCTGACGGACTTGCTCTGCTGATTGGAGACGAAGTAGATGTCGGCGGCCTTGCTGCGACGGTGGATATAATGCAGCGTTGCGCCCTTGGATTCGAAATCCGCACCGACACCCATAGAGGTGAGTGTCTCCTGGATGCTCTTGGGCGAGATCAGCTTCAATTTGCTCGCCAGTTTCTTCACCTCTTGGTCGCATGCCGGATAACCCCTGAGCCCCGGCGTCCGCAGCGGTTTGGCACCAACGATGGCGACACCGGCCTTCGACAGTTCGATCAACTTCTTGAGCACCGCGATAGACATTGTCTCCGCTTCCGGTAGGACAAGCAGGCGATAGCTCATCCCGTCAGGCAGGACGATTCGACCATCCTTGGCCAACACGCGAGTCAAGAGTACTTCGTCATTTATTGAATCGCAATCGTACCCGACGGGCAAAGCCGGTTTCATGTGATCCCGACCGGGAACGAAACCAGGAACGCCCCCGCCGGTGTAATAGCAGACATCAGCGACGAACAATCCCTGCTGAAGCATAAACTGACAACGTGCCAGATACTTCATCCACGCATGACTCATCGGCCACCAGGTGATGTTCCGATCGAAATGGGTCCCTGCCCCTTGCCACTGGTTGCCCGGCTTGATGTCAAGGTACGGTTGGTGGACGTAGAAGCAGAGCATGTTGCGCGTGAGCCCCGAACAGAGCGCCAGATCGCCCACATCCTTCAGCATGTAGGGATCTTTCTCCCAGTTCGGACCCATGGTGGTGTACGCCTCGGCCTGCACGTATTTCTTACCGTATATGTGCGCCGCGGTCGCTGCCTGCTTGACCGTGTCACATCGTTTGAACTGGTCTCTGTACCAGAAACGCCCGGACGGTTCGCTCTTGCGAGCCCAGAATTCGCCCATGGGAATATCGCTCTTTCCCAGGCACTGAAGCGCGTCGATCCAGTGGGTGAAGAAAGGCCCTCCGGACTCGGGGTGGATACCCATTCCATGCTCGCGCGACAGTTCGCTCAAGCGTCCGTAGTAGTTCTCGGCGATGCAGTCGGCGACCGTTCTGCGGTAGTCCCGGGCGAACCTGTCTGACACTTCCTTGCTGTCCACGATTCTCCCGGCAAGTACGGGCAGATACGGTAATGGGTCGTACCCGCGCCGGCGTTTGAACTCCGAACGGATTTCGTCTGTCCAGTTCGGCACGCCGAGTTCCCAACTGTCAATATGGGTGTACTTCAGGGTCTTCCCGGCGAGGGCGCCAATCTCGGTAAGGCACTTCCCCATCGTCGCGTCGAAGTGCATGTCCATCGCCTTTCGGCTGAGCGGATCGATCTCGAGCCCCCCACCACCCGGACTGGTGCAATGAACCACGCCCCGCCCCACCAGAGTGCAACCCATGCGAATGATCTTCCAGGCTCCCGCGGGTGCATTCCACGCCAGCTTTCCGGAGGCATCGGTTTGGGAAGTCAGGTCGACAACATCTCGACTCTTGAATTGTGCGGCCTGTGATGGGGGTTTCTGCCCCTTCTTCAGGAGCGAGATCTCGCTGATCTGCACATTCCAACACTCCTTGCCCTGAAATGGATAGGAAGAGGTTACCACCATGCGAAAGAATTTCGCCTTCGTCTCATCGAACGTCACGGTCTTGACTTTCCGCGGAGCGACCACGAATTTGCAGATCGTTCGGAAAACCTTGCCGTCATCGGAACACTGAAGCTCGCAATCTTTCGGCCCGCAATCCGAATAGGGAGTGACAACAAGTGACGCGGCGGGAAACGGCGCGGGGAATTCCCAGTTCAGGAACTCCGGGGCCTTCGCTGTCGGACCCTGTCCCGGTTTGTCGCCATTGGATATCCAGCGGGTCGCGGGATTGCGGTCTATCGCCAGCGGCGGGGGATACTTCGGATAAGACGAACTGGCCGTAAGTTTGGAAGCGGCCATTGCCTCTCGCGCGGCGATCTTGAACGCCACAATAGCATCATCACGATAGTAATTATTCTTGAGCCCGCGCGGCGTGGGAAGTTGGATTTCAATTTTCTTACCGCCCTGAACAACCGCATCGGACCATACAACCCTCTTTGCCGCCTGTGCGGGCTTGACCCACGGTCCGCCCGCGTTCCAACCGCTGCAGAGATTGAGGCTGAGTTCCAGACCGAGGCGATCGGCTTCCTTCACGGCGAATTTGAAGTGATCACGCCACTTGGGGCTCATGAACACCGGTCCGTCGGCAGCAAGCCGCCCGCCCAGGCCAGCGTCAAAAACCAGCGCCCCGCCGATTCCCTGCTTCTTCATCGCCTCGAGGTCAGCGGTGATCCCGGCCTTGCTGACATTACTGTCAAGCCACCACCAGTAGGCCCACGGTTTGGCTGAATCCGGCGGGTCCGCAAAACCCTCATCCAACCTGCCACCAGCTCCGCAAGCCACAGACGCGATCCCGATCAGCACGCCCAACAGCACTACCAATATCCTTCGCATCCTGCTTTCTCCTTCTCCGGCTAACGTCCGGGCGGCGTTCGTTCAAGTGCGCCGATGTCGGGTCTTCCCGCGGGCACCTTGTTCTTGAGAATATCTTGTCCCTCGTTGTCCTTGATGGCGATCCCCTTGTCAATGCATGGCGAGGCGGGCTTGAGATGGTATCCACGTAATGCAGCCATCGTCTTCAGGTCGATGCGACCGGCCGCCTTGCCCGGGTTGACAAACTTCGGATCGGCGACGATAGGCTTGGCGTCCGACTTGTGGGGCGCGATGTTGTGGTAGACGTTGTTGCGGAATCTCAGGTTGATCCCAGCCGACTTCCTGCCCCACTTCCCGCGTCCTTCGAAGTAGAAAACATTGTTCTCGAAGAGCGTGTTAAGCGGTGTCCTGCCACCGGTGAATACGCTGACATCGAGGCCTTTCCGGACGTAATGCGTGTTGTTGTAGATGTGGATGCCTTTGGCTTCCCTGCTCCGCTCAAAACCGTAGAAGTATATGCCCTCTTTGTCGTTTTGGCTGACGTTGTAGCGGATGATCACGTTGCGATTGTCCTTCTTCATGATCCCGCAGAACCAGTTATTGTCGTGCGAGTAGTTGTACTGGATGTAGGTGTTGACGCACTGGTAATCGGCATCGAAGCCGCCGCGATCGTGCCCGCCTGGGCCCACATTTCCATACGCCTCGTTGTACTGGATTTTGATCCCGTCGGTGTTGAAGCAGAAAATGCTGTGCCCCGTGCTGTATCGGCTTGAGTTGGCAAGTTGGTTGCGTTCGTAGATCGCATCTTTGCTGACGCGTGCTATGACGTTGTTGCGCCCGGTGTGGCCGATGAAATTGTCGGCAACGTATACCTTGGTCCAGAGGTTGTGGTTTACGCAATCGTTCTTGCGGAACTCTACGCGCCCGCAGTCGGAACTGTTTCCGATGCCCACGCCCCCCACCCGCACGATCCGGTTGCCGGTGATGCGGAGATCGTGGAATATCGACGCCTTCAGCTTCTTGATATGGACGTGAATACCGCCGCGCTTCTTGCCCGCTACCTTCCCGTTGACGTCATGCACGATGCAATTGTTGATGTAGACGTGCTTGTAAACACCCTCCTTGCCGTCAGCCAGAACGTAAATCCCGAACAACTGCCCCTGGTCGGCGTCCGTACCGTCGGTGTTGGTGATCTCCAGACCGTTTACTTCCCAGTAAGACGGGTCCCGCAGCAGCAGCCCGGCGATGTGCTTACCACCGGCGTCAATTCGCGGCCAATCTCCATTTCCATAAACACCAATCCTGATCGGAGCCTTGGCCTTACCGTTACCGGACGGAGCAAACATCCCGCTGACACGCACGCCCCGCTTAAACAAAATCGCATCGCCCGGGGCAAACTTCGCCGACGCCAGAGCATCAAACCGCTTCTGCGAATCGACGCAATATTCCTTCGCCAGACAAGGCGTCCGCAGCACGACAAGCAGCCCGAGAACAACAGCAAAACTATACCCGTGCGATCTCATATATTCGTTCCTTGCGTCCGGTTCTTCGAACAAGCTCACCGCTCAAACGGGGCCCTGACAGCAACAGCTGATGAAGTAAGCCGCCGGTCAAATATCCTAATCGTAGTCACGATTGAGTCCCACGAGAATTTCGCCGTCTTCCTGTTGCTGGAAAACGATCTTCAGCGCCACGGCGCGGGCGAGTAGTTCCGGGGAAGTCGAAACGCTCGAAACCTGACGAAATCTGCGCTGTCCGGGAGCGAATCGCAACTCCGACATCAGGGCGCCCAACCCCGCGGGGTCAAGCCCGCGGGCGCATCGCCAACTACCGAAATGGGCGATGGCTTTCCTGAGCTGCCTCGCCGCGGAATAGATAATCTGCGTAAAGATGTACACCGAACCAGTGATCCTATTGATCCGCAACCGCATCGCAAAGCTACCCGTGTTCACGTCGCTGCCTGGATGCAGAGAGCTTTCGCTGTATGAATGCGGTTTCCGCCCGGACAGTAGCCCGAGCAGAAGCAGCACAGCGGCGGCGGCAATCGCGACCCAGAACATGCCTGGATTGGCGGTCCACGCAAACAGCACAACAAAGATCGGCCCGGCCGTCAGGCAGAAACAACACACCAGAGCGACCGTACGCAGGACGAACATCATCAAGTGGTATCTCCGCACTCTCTGGACAATGTCTTCCGGATTCATTGTGTGAACCTCATTTGCTGTTTTGGTTCGAGCCCGAATCTCCGAAACAGATGATTCTCCCATCGACGAGCGAAACGTACAACTTGCCGTTGGCGGCGGCTAGACCGTCGAAAACGGGGATGCTGTCGGTTTTCAGTTCGGATACCTGTTCGCCTGTCGCGGTGCTTATCGCCCTGAGAAGACCGCCGGAGCGTCCGGCGTAAGCCTCGGCCTGGAGGCGGATCTTCTCCCGCCATACGGGTGTGTTCCGTTGACGCAGAGCCTTGTTCTCATCGACCGAATCGATCGGGCCGGCGATGAAGAGAAGCTTGCCCGCTTTAACCATGCCCCTGGGGAACATGCCGATATTCCGCTTCCAGGAAAACGACGCGGCGAGTCTGCTCTTGTATCCGGTCTTCTTTGCGGCGAAGAGGTGATGTTCGATGGGTTTGGTCCATCGGTAGTACTTGTTGTGGCGCCCGAACCCGAAAACTTTCTCGCTGTCGAAGACCAGTATTCGTCCCGCAGGAGCGACCCTGCCCGCCTGAGGGTATCCCGCCCAGCCCCCGATGAAACGGCTGCCGTACATCCAGTACGTTCGATGCCACCATGAATCATCGAGAAAACCGGTGGGGCTGAAGAGGTGGGCCTGCTCGGGGTCCTGGGTGGGCTTGATAGAGTATCTCTCGGGATTGCCCCCGTACTTCAGCGCCTTGAGCGGGAGGCGCGTACCGTCCAGCTTGAACGCCTGCGATCGCATGAATATGTGTTTACCATTGCAGGAGAGGATGTCCGGAAGCGAGACAGGCATGTTGTGCTGGCGCGCGTATTTGTGGATGTCGTCTCCCTTGTCGTCCTTATCGTTCATGATCGTTTCGGAAAGCAGTTTCCCGCTGGTGGGGTCCAGTCGCAGGAGTCGCAGACCGCCATCGAGGAAGAGCGAACGCCCAGCCACCGCGTAGAGGACATTCTGGTGGATCAGTACACTGCCACTTACCGGCCAGGCCGATTCCAACTGCTCGAATGCCATCACTCGCCGGTCGATCGGAGCGGCACGGAATCGCCACGCCAACACGCCGTCAGAGGCGCGCAGGGCGGTGATCGTGCCGTCACGGGATCCGAATATGCACAGAGGAGGACCTCCCTCGGTGGGTCCCGCCCAGATTGTGGGTGGTGAGTCCACACGGGCCCCGGCAGTATGCTGCCAGACGATGCGCCCGTCTTTTTGGTTCAGAGCGAAAACCTGGTGTCGATCGATTGACGCCAGGAAAACCCGACCGACTGCAATGGTAGGACTGCTGAGCTTCCCGCCGATCCTCGTTGTCCAGGCGGGTTTCAGTTGAGCGGGAACAAGCGTTTTGGTGCTTCCACTTCGGGCATTGTTGCCCCGATAGGTCGGCCAGGAATCCCCAGGCCGAATGACCACCGAAGCCATGCGTTTGACGTAGTTGGGGGGTGTTTCGAGTCGCGCCGCGCGGGAGGACTTCGCTACGGGCGCCCGCGCAGAGGCTAGGGCGCTGAAACCCACCATCCTGTTTTCGAGGAAGCAGGCGCAAGGATTTTGCGGCGCGTAGATCAGCCCGTTGGCAGGCATGACACCGTAGAGGCACGCCCCGCGCACCCAGTGGTTGATCTGCCACTTCCCGGTCTTCGGATCGATATACTCCAGGCCCGTTCGCGATGTGAGGATGTACTTCTCGGTGGCCTTGCCGCGGTAGCAGCGGTGATGGAACCAGTATGTTTTGACGTCCGGATCGAACTCCTTGACGATTTTTCCGGTCTTCACATCGCGTCCGGCGAAATGGCCTACCGCGTGCCCGCTGGTGGTCTCGCCGCACCAGACGACCCCGTCTATCACGAAGAGATCCTCCGACGAAGCATATCCCGACAGCGGATGCGGGGCGGTCCACAGCACCTCGCCGGTCTTGGCGGACAGGGCGTTGATGGTGTCGTTCTTGCCCACAGCCCACGAGTAATTGCCCTGACTATCCTTGTGCCCCACGGACTTCTCCCCGCCGACAAAGAGCACGACGTCGGCGTAAAGGATCAGAATCGGATTGAATCGTATATGGTACTTCTCCGGCCGGGGCACGGGTTTCGATCGCCAGAGTTCTTTTCCATCCTTCCTGTTCAAGCAGACAATACGATCCCCCGCCAGGAACGCTGCCCGCTCGGAGTCCACGGCGAGAGATCCCCTGACCGGCGCCCGATCGGTCTTCCAGAGTTCCTTGCCGGACACCGCATCGAGCGCCACGAGCCCGTTTTCTTTTTTTCGCACAAAGAGCATACCGCCTGCATAAACCAGTTCATCAGCGGGCTCCGTACCTTTGTAAGTTCTGACCGTCTCGCCGCTAGCCGCGTTCAGCGCCATCGCCGGCCCGTCGATAGAAAGCGTCACGTAAACGCGGTCTCCGCTAGCCACCAATTTGCGCGGCAGGTTAGCCGGACCGCCCTTGTACATGTGCAGGTCGTTGAACCACTTGGTGATCTTCCGCTTCCACAGGATGGTCCCGTTGAAAGCGTCGCGGGCGACGAGCCTCCATTCAGGAGCTGTAAGGACCGAAAATGGTGGGGCTTCATCCTTGATGTAAAAGACGCGGCCTTTGGCGGACACCGCGGCGGACAGGCTGGACATCTTGTCGTGATGCCGCCCATAGCGCGGCCCGCCCACCCACTGCATGTGCCTCGGCGGGCCAACTACGCTGTCGAGCGCGACGGCGTTGTTGTCGGGTCCGTGCAGGAAATGGGTCCAGTCGTCGATGTTCTTGGGAACGGGTTTGCGGTGCGCCGTCCACTGGCCTTTCGACTCGGAGAGAAAAACGCCTCTCGGCGCGAGAACGCGAGTGATCTCTTTTGACAGATCCTTCGTATCGCGACCCTTGACCTCCGCCCTCTCGTCGACAACCAGGTTGACGAGGTTATCCACGTACGGCAAATGGATACCGTCGAACCTGTCTACGGAGACTTTCCCGTAGAGCCCTTTTGATTGTATATGTTTCCTCGCGCTGTCGACCCGCGCCGGATCGGTGTCAATCATATGCACCATATACGAGGGCTTCTTGCCCATCTCCGCGGCCAGTTGGGCGTTGCTCCCGATGATGACAACCAGCCCGCCTCTGACATCCGAGGCCGCGATCACCTTCGCTGCTGTAGCTCCGCCTCCCTTCGCGGCGGGAAGGGTGCTGCAGAACAGGGACAAGACCAATACGATTGATAGTGATTTCATGGTTGCTTTCTCTCTGCAAACGCCTGGGGCTTTATCCTACCAGGGCGGGTTATGGCTTTGCTGCTTTATATCCATCGTGCAGCATCTTCGCCAGGGAGGCAAGGAGGTCCCTGTTGGCGGGCTTTTCGGCGATGTTGACGTTTTCTGACGGGTCGGACTTGAGGTCGTAGAGCATTCGTTCGCCATTTCTGAATTCGGCGTAGTTGTGGCGGTCGGTGATGAGGCTGACGGCCGGTCCATACTTCGAGAACGCGGCCTTCTTCCATGGCCGGGCGGGATTCTTCAGCAGCGGCGCGAAGCTCGTTCCCTGGAGACCCTTGTTGACTGTCGCAATACCGGCGAGTTGACAGAGGCTCGGATAGATATCCACGAACTCGACCAGGCGATCGCTCTTCTGTCCCGCTTTGAATCCGGGGGCTGAGACTATCATCGGCGAATTGGTGGCAAGGTGCATCACGTTGTGCTTGCCCCAGAAGTTATGCTCGCCGAGATGCCAGCCGTGATCGCCCCAGAGGATTACGATAGTGCTTTCGCGGAGCCCGAGCCTGTCCAGGGCGGACATAACCCTGCCAACCTGGGCATCGATGTAGCTGACGCAGGCGTAATAACCGTGGCGGCCCGCGGCGTGCCACGCGTCGCTGTTGTACTTGAGGTTGCGATTGTGGTAGCTGTGTATCTCACCGGAACCTCTCAGCATCTTCGGAGCGTTTTTCGGGCGGTAGCGATTGTCGGCCAGAGCGATTTTTTCGCGGTCGTACAGGTCCCAGTACTTTTTTGGCGCGTAGAACGGCAGGTGCGGCTTGCCGAATCCGCAGGCCAGGAAGAAAGGCTTTCCGGCCTTCTTTATTTTCTCCAGGTCGCGGATCGTTTTGTCGGCGATCTGTCCGTCCGCATAAGCGTTATCGGGCACGTCGGGGCCTTCGAACCACGGGCCCCGCTTCTTCCTGCCACCCATCATTTTCTTTGATTCCGGGTCGAAGCAGGTCAGCCAGCCCGTCTTCGATCGCCATGCCGGCTCGCTCCAACTGCGGTCGGCGGTATCGTTCTTGTGATGGAAGATCTTACCGTTGGAGATGCAGTGATATCCGTTCTTGCGGAATTCCTCGGGCAGCGTCATCGCGCCGGGGGCGTCCTTCTGGGCGCGGGTGTAGTAGTTCAGGAATCGTTTCGGCGTCGGGCGCAGACCGGTTAACAAACTCGCCCGCGATGCCCCGCAGACAGCCACCTGACAATACGCGCGATTGAAAACGGTCCCCCGCCCCGCCAGCTTGTCGATATTCGGCGACTTGATCCACTTGTGCCCGTAGCATCCGAGTTCAGGGCGAAGGTCATCAACCGCGATGAACAGCACGTTGAGCTTCCTGGCGGGCGCCTTGGCGCGAACTAATCCGGACGCCAGAGCGCCGGCTACGAGCAGTCCGGTTGTTTTCAGGAAATCGCGTCGGTTGTATCGTTGCATTATCTCTCCAGTAGCAATTCTGTTCGCCACTCGTCTAATATCATGAAAGGTCGCCTCCAGTGACGTAGTCTTTTGGGTGAACTATTCAAGAGACGCCGAAAGGAGACAACCATGAATAAGCAGTACGCCAATGTAGCGAGTGCAGGAAAGGACGTCCACCGCAAATTCAGCAATGTGACGTTACGCGACGCCAAAGGCGACGTGGTCGTGCGCGAGAAGATCAAGCACGAGGATCGCCAAGGGCTTCGATGGTGGTTTTCGCAATGGTCGACAGATCTCGAGGTGGTCTTGGAGGCGTCGTTCGGCTGGGCCTGGCTGAGCGATGTGATGAAGGACACTCGGCTTCGTCCGCGTTTGTCGAACTGTTTCAAGGTCGAGAAGATGCGGCAGGCGCGTGGTTGGGTCAAGACCAACAAGAACGAAACGCCGTAATTAAGTATGGATATCCCCCTAACAACAGTAATCACCATATCGATTTCATGTGCCACGCGTCGAGAGATTTCAATGTTGCAGCGCCGTTCTCGGCAAATACCGACACCCCCAGATCCTTGTCTCCGGGATAATCGACCCTTGTAACACTTGTCGCACCATCATTAATGAATACTTCGAGAACGGATTTGTCAATAAATACGTGCAGTTTAAGAGTCTTGTCTTCCCCCAGCTTTAAAGGAAGCTCCGTCCCGGCTACGTTCAATTTCCCGTCGGCGTATCTAATAGTAATCGCGCTGTTGCCATCTTCGCTCTGACGGACCTTTAGGCCAAAGGCCCCGGCGTCCGCGTTCGTGAACTGCGCGATGATTTCCAGCGTATCACCTTTTATATCTTTAAGCAGTTCAGATTTACTGTCCACTTTCAGGCCCTTGATCTCGCGGTGTTTGGCGCGCAGCTTCTTGAGTTCCGGCGCGGGGGTCTGGACAAGCCGCCGGGCTTTATCAAGGGTCAGGACGCGAGGAAGAGACATGCACCCGTTCCACCCGCGTTTGGGTTTGAATCCGCAAATCCAGCCGACCAGGATTCGACGGCCATCTTTATCGACAAAAGCATTCGTGCCATAAAGCCCGCGCGTCCATGACCGGTCCTTCGGCGGGTTCTTTCCGAAACCGTAGTCAACTATGCCTGCGACGCCGCTCTTTTTGAAGCTGATGGCCTTGGCGTCAAAGTCTCCCACGATATAGGAAAGCGGATGTGTCGAGCGGATCAATACCCACCTGTCCTGGAGAGGGAAGAAGTTCGGGCATTCGCCGGAGACACCGTCCATCTTACCGGCGTACTTCCATTTTGTCAGTTCCTTGTTCTGGGCTTCTCCGACCAGTCCGCCGCATGATTTAAACGTAACAAAGGCGCGACCTTTTGAACGAAACACAAAGGGATCGCTCCATCCGCCGTGTACGTTGGCGGGCACTCCGTTCATCCCGGCGGCCAGGATCGGGTTTTCCTTTATCCGTTTCCATTTTATCAGATCTTCATCGCAGGCGATGGCGGCCCATTGCTCGCGCTTTGGCGTGCGGTGAGGAGCGTACCGTTTGGCGTAGACAAAGGTATAGAACAACATCGGCCGGCCGTTTCCGTCGAGAGTCACGCAACCGGAATTACATCTTGTCTCACTCCGTCCCACCATGGGCAGTAAGGCCCAGTCAAGCTCCTCCCAGTGAACAAGGTCCCTGCTGCGAGCGTGCGCCCAGAGTGAATAATTGTATCCCCAGCGATCACCACTGAACGGGTTGTACTGGTAAAAGATATGATAGTAGCCCTTGTAGAAGATCGCGCCGCAGATATCATTCATCCACTGGGCCGGTGGGCGGAAATGATAGACAGGACGACTGGTATCTTTCTCGGCAAGCGGGATCGCGGTCTTAACTGCCTCTCTTGCCTTTTTCACCCACTTGGCTTCCTCAGCCCCGCCACTGTCAGTAACAAGTATCGCGACGACCATCACGCCTAGAATGAATCTTATAGAGTAATTAAACATAGTCTTTCCTTCTTTCCTTTTCGATTCCGGGGACGTCCTTATTTGATTATGGTTATCCTACAGAAGCACGCCAACGACAAGAGCTTAACGATCCAAACATAAAGGCACAACAGTTCAGTCAGTAAGGCGTCCGCGGAAATTCATAGACGGTTTTTCGCTTCGTCCAGAAGCCTCAGTTCCTCAGCGAGGAGTTGTTCTTTGGGAAACCCCGTCAAGGTCCCTGCCCCTTTCCGAACCATGATATATCCCTTGAACTCCCCGATCTCCGTAATCTCTTCAAGCCGCACGGTGATTTCTGTTGCACCCTCCTGAATGTATATCTTCTCCCGGTCCATCATCATCTCAAATGATCTGGTATTCCCGCCCTTGGGCCCACCGAACGCCTTGCGCGCCTTCCATTCGAAAAATACAGCCCCAGCGCCAATCATGACATACGCACCGACGACATGGCCCCATGCGGGAATACCGAACGAACCCTTGGACAGCAACATCAACAGCGGAGCAAGCAGCAGGATTAACAGCACCCAGATCACGTATCTCGGCGACGCGTAATCCTGCATAGCCGAGACCATCTTCCGCGTATAGTGAATCGTTCGCATGTTCTTCGCTCCCGCAGACGCGATCTTACAGCCCGCTCTTCACTTCATCCAGAAGTTTCACTTCATCTTCCAGAAGCTGGTCCTTCGGAAGCGTGATAAAGGTGCCCGCCGCGTCTTGCAATATCAGATACCCCCTGATCTCCGCGATCGTCGTAATGTTGTCGACTTGCAGGGTGATCCGGATACCGTCTTCTTCAACGGCCACCTTCTCATCATTCACCGTCAATTGCATTGGTCGGGCCTCATTTCGACCTCTGAACAACCACTTCCAGGTACTCGGTCTCGTAATGAAATACGTAAAACCCTCTGCTGCATACATCAGCGCAAGGAACACCCAGGTATTGGGATTGGACAGAGAAAACCCGGTAACAACCATAATCAATGGAATGAGCAGAAATATCCAGAAAATCGCTCTTCTCTGGTTACGATCGCGATAATACTTGACGGCCGCAAGCATCTCCCGCGTGTAGTAGACCGTTCGCATATTCATCTCCATAGCGACGCATTATAACAGCCCCCCACCACATTCCAGAAAAACTTCTCACACACCTTTTGCTTATTAGTAAAAATAGCTTGACTGAACTCCACCAACCCACTAAACTC
>CAZSLS010000045.1:0-36428 GCA_964607575.1 uncultured Planctomycetaceae bacterium
TGGCTCCTGCAAAACGCCCTCGCAGCATGATGCCAGAAAAACTTCTCACACCCCTCTGGGAGGAATTAATACGCCATCTTGTTGCGTACCACGCCCTTTACCGGCTCGGTATCGCGGCGGGGTATGAAATGGATGTGAGCGTGCATTACGCGCTGCCCGGCAGATATCCCGCAATTGGCGCCGACGTTGAATCCGGTAATCGACGGATCGACGCGAAGGGCGCGGCGTTTGAGGACGCCGACCATCTTCATCGCGTCGAGCCTCTCAACGTCGGTCATCGAGAAAAGGTCCTCGGTGTGTCTCACGGTGACTATCAGCATGTGACCCTCGCTGACCGGAGTTGCATCCTCGACAGCCACAACCGTCCCGCAACTCTCAACAATCTGAGACTCAAACGCCTCTCCGCAGAACGGACAATCCGAATTGGATGTATCAGTCGACACTGTGTTTTCCACGTCGCTCCTCGATTACTTACGCTTATCCCGACGCTTGGCGGGCTTCTTTTTCCTTCTGGGCATGTTGCGAGCCTTGGCGCTCTGATCGACCATGAATTTGGCCAGGGCTTCGGGTGAGTCACGCTTTTTGAATGCCTCGGCGGCCGGGTCGCCGGTGGCGATCATCCATTTCAGCAGTTCGGCTCGCATCTTGTCGATCTGCGGTTTGCATTCCGCGTTATCGATCAGATTGTTCAGCGCGTCGGGGTCCTTCTGGAAGTCGTAGAACTCCTCGACTACCCGGTACTGGAAGAGTTTGACGCGTGCGGCGATCTTCGGATCATCACCGGCGGCCGCTCGCATCGCCTTGAAACTCCGCCCGCTTTGCGATTCGTTCTTGAACACCACCTTACCGTCGGACCATGGATTGAAAATGTATCCGAACCGCTTGTCCTGAACGGTTCGCATCGGGAAGCGTTTCCGCCCGGCCGTCTGGTGAAACTGCGTGAAGACCATCTCGCGACCGCCCTGCTTACCACCCCTGAGAATCTCCAGGAACGAAACGCCGTCGAGCCCGCCGGGTTTCGGCAGTCCGGCGGCTTCGAGGGCGGTGGGCATGAAGTCTATCGCGGAGATGAAGTGCGTTTTGTCGACTTTCGGACCTTTGATAACGCCCGGCCAGCGAACGATCCATGGCGTGCGGGTCGAGTGCAGGTAGCAGTTGGTCTTGGAGAACGGGAGGGCCATCCCGTGGTCCGAGATGAACATCACCAGCGTGTTTTCTGCCAGACCGGACTCATCTAGCGCTTTGAGCAGCGCACCGACCGTATCGTCACATCGCTTCACGGAGCTGTAGTATTCGGCGATCTCGCGCCGGACATCGGGAATGTCCGGCAGGAATCCGGGCACGTCGATCTCGCCGGGCTTGTACGTGCGCGACGGCGGGGTGATCTTGCCCCCTCTGCGCATTCCCGCTTCCTGATCGCTACCGGAGAACGGGCGGTGCGGGTCGTGCGAATTAGCCATCAGGTAAAATGGCTTGCCCTCGCTCTTGGCGCGGAGGAGAAACTGCTTGGCGTACTTGGCGTAGAGCTTCGGGTCGCGCCCCTTACCGAGTTGTGGCATGTCGTGGCTCATGTCCCACTTGAACGATGCCCTCGGCGAGGAGTGCCCGACCTTCCCGAGAATCCCGTTGAGGTATCCGCCCGCACGAAGCTTCTCGGTAACCAGCGGAATCTTGCTGCCGGCGGGGAGGCGCTGAAAACCTTCAACCCCGCTTCGATGCGGATATCGCCCGGTGGCTAGAACTCCGCGGCACGGTTGGCAGACGGCGATCGTCACGTGGGCATGTTCGAACCGCACGCCGCGGGCGGCAAGACGGTCGATGTTCGGCGTGATATCGGGCGTCTTACAGCCGTAAACGCCTACCGAATCGCAGTTGAGGTCGTCGGCTGTGATCAGCAGGATATTGAGACGTTTGGCGGGCGGTTCGGCTTTGACCCGCACCGTCGAACACAGACCCAGCGCTATTGCTCCGCCGGTGATGCGTTTGAGGAAATCGCGTCTGGTTGCAGCCATTGCTACTTGATCCTTTCAAGCCTGACGGCTTTGAGTTCCATAACCTTCTTGCCCGGCTTGGATAGGGCCCGAACGATGAACTTATTAACGCCCCTGGCCAGAGTGATCTTGCCCATTTTCAGCGGCGCCCAGACCTTCTCGTAGACTTCCTTGCGTTTTATCCGGTCGGGGCTGTGGATGTATTTCGGATCGTGGGCCCTGGTGATCTGCCCGTCGAGAGACCCCTGTCCGCATTCGACGCGAATCCTGGCGCCGACATCGCCAGCCGCACAAGCGTACATCAGCGTAACTTCGTACTGCCCGCCATTGACGACGTCCACAGGCCAATACGGATAGGCGCCCGTGTCGGTCCAGTTGTCGACCCAGTCGTTGGCCCATCCGGAGCGTTGGTTATAACTGATCCCACCGCGTTTCCTGGCTCTCGAAACAAGCGACGCTTCGTGTCCGGGCATGGTAACCGTCGGGCGCTCGCGATGCCCTACCGGGATCGACCGGACCTTGCGGACCTTCAGACCGACATCAGCGGACCACTTCACGCACGCCGCGGCGAGCTTCGCGTGGATCTCGGGCTTGGCGCGAGCGATGTTCTTCTTCTGGTGCGGATCTGCGGTCATGTCGTACAGCGCCTTGGAGTTGGCGCGATACTGTTGCGTGCGTACGCTCACCCGCCCGCGCCAGGTCGAGAAGATCATCCGGTCCGCCCAATCTTTCGTCTTACCCTCGAGGAGCGGGACCAGAGACACCCCGTCCAGCGGGCATGTCTTCGGCTTGCCGATCCCCGCAAGTGCAGCCAGTGTCGGCAGGACGTCTATATGCGAGGCGATCTGTTCGATCTTGCGCGGTTTGACGTGTCCGGGCCAGCGAAGGAAGAACGGAACTCGCACGCCGCCTTCGTCGGTCGATCCCTTGCGCCCCTTCATTTCGTCATTCCACCGCCCGGTATTCGGTCCGTTGTCCGACAGGAATATCACGATGGTGTCGCCGGCGAGCTTCAGGTCGTCGAGCGTCTTGAGTATGCGCCCGATGTTGTCGTCAATATTCTCGCACATCGCGTATGCACAGACGGTGGTATCCTTGCTGATACCGCGTTTCTTGACGCGGTCCCAGTACTTATCGGGCACCTGCCAGGGCGTGTGGGGCGTGTTGTAAGGAACGTAGCAGAGTAACGGTTTGGCGCGGTTTGCCTGGATGAACGCGACGGCCTTGTCGGTCAGGTCGTCGATGATGAATCCGCTGGACTTGACATCCTTACCGTTGTGATCGAGTCCGGTATTGAAATAGTTGTTCCAGTGTCCCGCACAGAAGCCGTAGAACTCGTCAAACCCCCGCCCGTTGGGATGGTACGGATAATGCCTCCCGTTATGCCACTTCCCGAAGCAGCCCGTCGCGTATCCGGCGGTCTTGAACACGTCGGCGATGGTGACCTCTTCGAGGCACATGTTCTCTTCGCCCCGGGTAACGCCATGGACGCCCGTCCGCGGATGGTATCGCCCGGTCATCAGGCTGGCCCGCGTCGGCGCGCAGACCGGCGATACGTAGAAGCGGTCGAACCATGCGCCCTGGCGTGCCAGGAGATCCATGTTCGGCGTCTTGAGCTTGTCGTTACCGTGAGCGGTAACATCGCCCCAGCCCTGATCGTCAGTCATTATCAGGACGATATTGGGGCGCCTGGCATCGCCCCGGGCGCCGCGCGCCAAAGCCGGATAACTCACCGCCATCGTCGCGGCGCCAAGCCCCAACTTTTTGAGAAACTCCCGTCTACCTGTCACAGCGTTACTCCTTGAGTCCGGTAAGATCGACCGGTACTTTCTTGTTGGCTTTTATCATCTCGGCCCAGGTGACGGTTCTTCGTTTCGCGGCGGCTTCGCGTCCGAGAATGGTCGTCAGCGTGGCGTCGATGCTGGGCTTGACTGTCGGGTTGGAGCAGTCGCCCTTTGTGATGCACTCGTGGAACTTCGCGACATTCCGTTTAGCGCCGTTACCGTAGAGCCCGACGACCTTTCCGCCGTTGAACTTCACGCCCCGCCCGAACATCTTGACCGCGCCGCCGTACTCCGTGTCGATGTACCCCCGCTCGCAGTGGGCCATGCAGTCGGCGGCAAACCTGGTGGAGTTTCTCAGGTGCTCGCCACGGTGGTTCAGGAACAGCCCGTCTTTGAACTGGAACGTCAGGGAGTACACGAGGTTCGTGTCCCCGTTCGCGCCGGACTTGCAGACCGCCCCGGCGCCGCTGGCGGAGATTGGCGTCTGCCCGCCCGCCATCCACAAACCGACGTCCACCGCGTGAATATCGGCGTTAACGTGCATCCCGCCGCCAATGGCGACGTCATTGGTCCAGATCAGGCGGCGGAGACGCGACTCGATGGTCTTGGTCTGCGGCGGGTCGGAGAAGCTCTCGTCGATGTAGCGGCTGCACAGCATACCGATCTTCCCGATATCACCGGCCAGCAGGCTCTCGATACCTTTGATGTACATAGGATCGGTGCGCGTCTGGAAGTCGACCAGGAACACCTTTTTGCCCGCTTTCGACTTGGCGGCGGCGTCGGAGATCGTCATGCATCCGGGCACATCGCACGCCACGGGCTTGGCGACGAACACGTGACAACCCGCGGCGACAGCAGCGGCGGCGTGCTCGGGGAAGAAACACGGAGGCGTCTCCAGGAAGATCGCGTCAATCCCGCTGGCGAGAACCTTCTTGTAGCCCGACAGACCGCTGAAGCGGCGGGCCTTGTCGACGCCGAGTTTCTCGCCAACGCTCTGGGCGACCTTGTCGAAGTAATCGGCGACGGCGGTCACCTCGTACCCGCCATGCTTCTTGACGAGATTGGCGATCCATGCGCCTCGTCCGCCGAGCCCGATAACACCGGCCTTGATTTTTGTATTCGCCTCGGCGGCCTTGGCAAGCGAAGGTTTCACGATCGTCATACCGACCGCCGCGGCGGCCGCCCCGCCGACAAACCCGCGCCGCGTCAATTTCCCGTCCGATACTTTTTTTCCTGTTTTTCGTGACATAATCGCGTTCCTTTGCTACTTGCCTGTTACCTTCACAATCACCCTGGCGTATCGCGTCAGTGGCGGGTCGCCGTCGTCGGTTACTTCGAGGATGATATGGATCGTCTTGCCCGGTTCGTCAGGCACGACAAAACTCGCGCCAACCTTGTCGGCACCGGTGATCTCGATCTTCGTTTTGGCGGTGTCCACATCGTCATACCGCCACCACTGATAGCTCAGCTTGTTCCCGTCCGGATCGCTCGATCCGGCGGCGCTGAGGGTGATCTTATCGCCCGGCTTGGCGGTCCGGTCGAGAGCTCCTGCCAGCTTGACCTTCGGCGGATGGTTGGCCTTCTTGTATTCTTTCGTGACGCACCAGTCGGCACGGGCGGCCCAGTCGTTCTGGAACGCCTCCGACCATCGCCAGATCGGCTTGTTCACGTCGCCATCGTCCCGCGCGCCCCGCCAAGTGCTCTTGTGTCCTCGCCCTTCCCTGACAAACCGTCCGCCCCATCCGCCATAACCCGGATGCTCAAGGCTCCGCAGGCCCACGAGAATCTGGTGCATGAACGCCGGCGAGTCGCCCTCGGAGCGGAAGCCCTTTTTCGAATGGTGTTCGTACCTGGCACACAGCGGGCCGTGACCGCTGAGGATGTTCTCCTGCATCCAGGCCCTGTCGTAGTACTTGTGAAGCGCCCCGGGGATCTTGCGCTCCCAGGAATAGGCGATGCACGAGAACTGCCGAAAGCTGCCCAGGATCTGCAGACCCGGCCAGTTGGGTTCGATGTACTTGCGAAACGTCTTGTCCTGATCGAGGATAATGAAGATGATCGCCTTCTTGGTAACTTTGGCGACCTGGTCGGAGTGCTTTTCCTGGATAGTCTTCAGGGCGCGTGCGATGGTGTTGGTCCCGCCCCATGCCTGGAGGTATACCGGACCGGGCTTATTGTCCAGCAGGATCTTGACGATTCGCCGCGAACCTGGCGTGACCTTGGTCATCTCGCCCACACGGTCGATATTGCCCACGAACGTCACGGCCTTGAGTTGCTCGGGCGTGGGAAAGCCCTTGGCGTGGGTCTTGAGGTTATCGTAAAACTTCGCGTACATATCGATGTCGCGCTCGATCCACTGTTCGCCGGCCCAATTATGCCCCTTCCAGTGGAACTTCGAACTGCAGTATATGATGCCCTCGATGTCCCACTCGTTTGCGTAGAGCAGGAATCGGACCATAGAACAGCGGTCGTCGATTTCACCGTCGGTGGTGGCGATTATCCGAGGACGAGCCCCCACCGGCGGAACGGTCGTGTCGGCGCCACCGTCGGCTGCATCGGTGGGACTCACCGCTCCGCGCCGCTTGGGCGATCGCGCCGCAACGGCTGCGACTTTCGGCGCGGGGGCCTTGAAGTCCGGTTGGGCGTCAGCGCCGGACTGAAGTTTACGGATGGACTCGATGCCCAGAGCCCCACTGGCGCCGGTCTTGCTTCCGAAGATCTGCACCGCGTGAAGCTGCCCTCGGAACTGGCGGTCCGTACCGTGGTTGTGAATCGTCTGGTTGTAGTTTCCGATCGTCAGCGGCCCGGAGCCCGAGCCGGTCGGACCGTTGTTGTACGACGTTGTCTTGTCCAGTACCGCCGGCGTCTTGGGCCCGCCAAAATACCAGCGGACATTACTCTTCTGCCTGGTGCTATCGTACGCCACCGCAAAAAACGCCCACTTGCCCGCCTGCAGCTTACCGGTCGAAGAATCGTTGCGTATCTTGTCAGGCCACTGGTTCACCGCCAGGCGAAGCCCCCCCGCGCGGTTGTGGACCAGGTCGAAACCGGACTTGTTGTACTGGAGATTGAATGCGATGCGGTTTCCGCCGCGGCCTGTCTGAAGACTGGTCGGCCTGGCCCAACCACAGATAGTAAACGACCGCAGACCTTCCAGCGATTTGATGGGCTTGCCCGAGCCAACGGTGATCCAGCCCCATTGCCCGTCGGCCGGAAACGTAAACGTGCCATCGGCGCCCTGCTTGATACCGCCATTGAACTTCACCGAGGTCTGGCCCTTCTTAAGCCCCACGCGGACCAGCGGTTTGGCCTGGTCGCTATCGACCGCCTCGAGAGTCCCAACCAACATCGTCAGCACGACAAATACCGACGCCCACATTCGATAATCGTTCATTTCTCGTGTCCTTTCGCTCGGATTGGCGATCGCATAAAGGCTGACAATACCGTCTCTCAACACCACTGACAAGGAACTCCTCCACCGTCCAAAGCCCGTGAATAGCACACCAAACTTCATTCACACGGTTCCATTGACCGAAAACAGGATATAGACTTCGCGCCGCGGGACGGTACGCTCAGCGGTAAACCCGGCGACAGAGAGCAACCAATGACCGATAAGAACGCCCAAAACGATCCGGAAGCAATCGCAAAGAAACGCAAGCAGGACGAAATACTCTGCCGCGTCCTCGCCGAGTCCGTAGTCACCCAGTTGATTCGATCGGGCTGTGAGACCGGGCAGTTGATCGGCTTCACCAGCGAGATAATGCGCAACGTCATCGACCGCGGTTTCGCCCAGCCCGACCTGCACGTCGAACAACCCCACCACCGGCAACCGCAAATCGTCGAGGTCCCGTTCGAATGCACCTCCGAGGGCGACCGAACAGTCATTCGCGGGGCGAGGGTTTCCCTGCGCCCCCTCCAGCCCGACCACCGCACGCTGCTGGAAACGTGGTCCCACGACAAGGACATCCAACACAGCCTCAGCCGCTCGCTGGTGGCTGATCTCATGGGTGAGTTGGAGCGCCCCGATACGCATACGCGCCAGAGTTTCATCATCCACGACGAGCGCGACCGCCCGATCGGTCTGACAACGCTATTCAATATATCGTCCGAACCGCCCTGCGGGGAGATGGCGAAACTCCTGGGAAACCCCGAAGCGCGGGGCAAGGGTTACGCCAAGGAATCGGAGGTGCTCATGCTGGGCTATGCCTTTGAGCGTTTGAAGTTGAACCGCGTGTTCATCCGGACGGCGGGCTTCAACCTGCAAAACATCAAACTGAACGAGAAGCTGGGCCTACGATTCGAGGGTATTCTCAGAGAGTGCAGAATGCTCGACGACGAACTCGTGGATATCGTGGTAATGTCAATTCTCTCCAGGGAATTCGAGGCGATATATCGCATGGCGCCCCGGGCGACCGATCAGCAATAAATCCCGCCCGACAACAGAATCTCACCTGACTTCAACGCCCCCTGCGCCGCCTGCGCAGAATAACCGCACCCAGCCCCCCCAACAGCACCATAGTCGCCGGTTCCGGAACGGAAGCATGATCGAAACCGCCAATATTGACCTGTCCACCGCCCTGCAGGTCGCCAACAACCAAAACGCCTTCTATCAGCCCGGCGCCGAAATATGTCTCCGCCTCAGGGGCCAGGATGTTCACTGCATTGGCGGACGACAGGGACAGTCGAGTAGCGTTTGGCATGTTCAGCAGGACGTCGTCGGTGGATATCCCGCCATGGTACTCCCATCCGGTCCAGTTCAGCGAGACGGTCTCGTTGGGGACATTGACATATACCACAGCATCATCCGGCCCGGTAATATTCAGGCCCCATGCGTTCCTCAACGTCGCTCCATCCAGACTCACAACGTTAATACCACTCTGAGCGTTAATGCCGAGCATACCCCACCTGTTGGTCACAACAGTCGTCGCTGACATCGCCCCAATGCTGTCTGACGTCGTGCGAAAAAACTCGGACATCGCCGCGTGGTCCACCGTCGGAGAATATGGCACGCCCGAGAGTCTATCACCGAAAACGGTCATCTGTTGCGATAGCGAAACGCTGCCGGCCGCAACTACATCACCACTGACCGTCCCGCCGCCGAAGTTGGAGACATCGCCACCGGACAGGACACTCCCCGCGATATCCAGGAAGCCCAGTTCGACATTCCCGCCGGCCTCAACGCTGCCGTAATAGCTTCCGCCACCCAACCTGGCCGAACCACCAACGTGCAACGCATAACCCGACGACGCAGCAACATCGGCCAACGAAAACTGGGCGAAATGCACATCACCTGCAGCTCCGGCGGCACCCTGGAAGTCGCTGTGGTATGCCGAGGAGACACTACCGATGTCCCCCAGACTGTAAACGTTGAAGTAACCCATCGGACTGTCCAGCAGATCCGCCCTTGCCGTACCAGCCCAAATGAGCATTACCGCAATCGTAAGAGCAAGCGTTCTTTTCATTGTCGCGCCTCCCAGGCCTCGCCGCGGAGCGAAAACACCTCTCCCGGCGTTCACTGGAAATTTATGATTCAGATCCGCCGGGAGCAAACCTGATCCTGAGACAATCAATCGCGTGAGATATATCTTTGTGAATAAGAGAGTTGCAATCCGAACAGGCAAGACATCGACAGGTTGCTATCGCGCGGATACCGCACGATCCCCCGCCAGAACGCCTCGTCAATCACGGTCCAGCGTCTGGCGTACCTTGCGAAGCAGATCGGCACGCTGATACGGCTTCTGAATGAGCGTCAGGCCCTCGTCGAGAATGAAATTGGTGTGGACGGCATTGGTGCTGTATCCGCTGGCGAAGAGGACGCTGGTTCCCTGGTGCGTCTGGCGAATCCGGTCGAACACGGCCCGGCCGCCAAGTTTGGGCATGACCACATCCAGGATCGCCAAATCGATCGCGTCGGCGTGCTCGGCGAACACACTCAGCGCCTCGGCGCCGTCGCCCGCGGTCAGCACGGTGTACCCGGCGTTCGTGAGGAACTTCCCGGCCACGGCGAGAACCATCTCGTCGTCCTCGGCCAGCAGGATCGTCTCGGTCCCGCCCGGTACGGGACCTTCGATCTTGTCGCCTACAACCGCCGCGCTGCGTTCGACCACAGGCAGGTATATTTTGAACGTGGTTCCCTTTCCGACTTCGCTGTGGACCTCGGCCTGCCCTTCATGCTGCTTGACCAGACCGTATACGGTCGCCAGGCCCAAACCCGTGCCCTTGCCTAATTCCTTGGTGGTGAAGAATGGCTCGAAGATCTGCGCGAGGGTCTCGTCGTCCATCCCGCAACCGGTGTCGGTTACGCTCATCAGCGTATATCGCCCCGGGGCGGCCCAGGCGTGAGATTCGCAGTAGGCCTGGTCGATCCGGGCATTCTCGGTCTCGATGGTGATTGTTCCGCCTTCGGGCATGGCGTCGCGTGAGTTGACGCACAGGTTCGTCAGAATTTGAGCGATCTGCCCGCGGTCGGCGCGGACGATCCCGAGGTCGTGACCGGGAAGAATGTTGAGCGTAATGTGCTCTCCGATGACGCGCCGGATCATCTTCATCAGATCCGCGATCACTTCGTTGAGGTCCAGGTCCTCCATCTCGAGCACCTGCCGACGGCTAAACGCCAGCAACTGCCTGACCAGCGTCTTGGCGCGATGCCCCGCCTTCAGCACCTCCCCGACATACTCGCGGACGGGTCCTTCCTCGGCAGACTCGCTTCGCGCCATTTCGCCGTAGCCCAGAATCGCCTGCAGCAGGTTGTTGAAGTCGTGTGCGACCCCGCCTGCCAGTTGCCCGACGGCCTCCATCTTCTGCGCCTGGTTGAGTTGAGTCGCCAGTTTCTCGCGATCCTCTTCGGCACGTGAACGCTCCAGTTCGCTCCCAACCTGTGAGGAGAATATCTGAAGAATGGCTTCCGCAAGGTCCGCACGGTCCAGGGGCGTTCGAAAGAGTGCGACCATGATGCCCAATGCGGCGTGTTGGGAGTCAAAGAGGGGCACTCCGACATAGCCTTCCACGTCCATCTGCTTGAGCAGCGTGTCCTCGGGAAACTCCTCCGCAACTCCCGATATATGAGAACATACTGACTTCCCCACAACATTATCGCACGGTGTACCTGCCAAATCATATTCGAAGTTATCCGCCAGTTCGCCATCGGCAGCTACGGCGATAGTTCTTATGGATTCCTTCCGGCTTCCCTGCACTTGACCAATCAGCGTATAATCCGCGTCCAGGGCTTTCGACAACTGAACCACCATAGACTCGAAGAAGGCGCTGCCGAACTGGGATGACGTTGCCTCGACTAGTTTCCGCAACGCTTCTTCCCAGTGCTTGCGTTCGGTTATGTCGTGAGCGACTCCCTCCACAACCGCAACTTTCCCGTTCCGGTCACGCACGGGGATCTCCGAGACTTCCAGCCAACGCTCGCTTCCGTCCTTGTGGTATATCTGCACTTCATATGGCGGCTGCTGGACACCGTTGATGCTCTGCTCTGTATGCCTCATGACTTCTTGATTGACGGGATGGTCCGTCAGGTATTCGGAAAAGTGAGTCAAGAACTCTTCCGTTGAGTAGCCGAGTACCTGCGTGATCGATATTGAGACATAGTCGAAGACTCCCTCGACATCATGGCGATAGAGAAAGGTCCCGACCAAGTCATCCACCAACCGATCCTGTTTCTCGTAGCTCGCGCGCAGCGCTTCCTCGGCATGTCTCCGCTCCTGAATAAGCGATACCAGGAACATCATGGGTACCGAAACGACGACAAGGAACAACTGCAGGAACAGGACGTTCCAGGCTGCGTCGGGAGTGGTGAAAGGTCCCCTCCCGTTGACGGCATGCCAGATCGCCAGAATGGTGATGATGAATACCGCGGAAAATGTACCTCTGGGCCCAAAGCGGACGGTTGCCCACAATAGCAGTGGAAGGGGAGTATACAACAATACTGGTATATTGCCTCGGGCGCCAATCTCGCCCCCGAAGACATAGAGCCCCACAACGATCAGGCCGATCATCAGCCCAGCGGCCTCGACACATCGCCGCCAAGAGATTGCCCTGAACGGATATCTTCCCGGAAGGATCCAGACCACGAGCAGAGGGGTCAGCGTCAGGTGTGCCAGCGAATCGCCCATGAACCATACGCGCCAGGCATGTCCGTAAGCCACATTCGTGTAAAGAACCGTGTGGATGGAAGACACGCAGGCAGAAACGAGAGGTCCGAGCAGGACCGCAAAGGCGACGAATAAGACCGACTCTCGCAGATTTTCAAACGTCAGTCTTGCGCGAAGGAAACGTCGCAAGAGAACGGCTGCAACAAGTACTTCCGAACAGTTGGCGACAAAGAAGATCGACTGCCTCTGTATCGTGAACCCCGCTTGCAGGCCCGATATGATATACGCCGGTAGCATGACCGCAAAACAGATCCACCACCGGCGAGCAGGCACGAGCAGCAGCGCCGCGAGGATTATCGTGTTTGGAGGCCAGAATACAGCTATGCGGTCTGGCGGAACGCTGAGCAAATGACCGAGGTTTGCGCTCAGGTAAAAGACGATACCAAGTCCGCCGGCGAAAAGCACTGTGTGGATCAGGCGCCATTTCCCCTCGGCATTCCATATCCCCTTCGCAACTTGGGGCGTACTGGGACGATTACCCATGTCGACTCACCTTTCGCAACCTGCGGAATCCGGAATATCCCGGATTCCGATCATCACCCCGCGTCGACGCCGGTCAAGTCCGATCGGACTTCGGCGCGGTGTTTTCGAGAATGCTGATAATGGCTGAGACTATTTCGTACGGTTCGGACATCCGCCCCGGACCGGTGGTCCCGCACGCCAGCGGTCCGTCATTGGGTCCGACAAACCGCACACCGCGGGCGTCGAGCGTCTTGATGTTGTCCTGCAGCGCAGGCGAGTTCCACATCCGAGAGTTCATCGCCGGCGCCACGAGTATTTCGCAGGCGCCCGCCGCCGACATTGCCATCGTAGAGATCAGGTCGTCGGCGAGACCGCAGGCGATCTTTCCGATCGTGTTGGCGGTAGCCGGAGCGATAATCATCAGGTCCGCCCGCTCGGTCAGCGAGATGTGCCCCGAGTCGTGATCTCCGGTGTCCGGCCAGAGGTCCGTGAAGACCCGGTTTCGCGTCACCGCCTGGAAGGTCAGGGGAGCTACGAAGCGGCAGGCGTTTTCGGTCAGAGCCGCGGTTACTGAAGCACCCGATCGGGTGAGTTTACTCGCGAGATCCGCCGCCTTGTAGCAGGCTATCCCGCCGGTGACGCAGAGCAGCAGTTCGTAGCGCGCCAGGGGCTGACCGCCGCCGGCGTGTTCGCTCGCTTCGTCGATCGGGCTTTTGTCGGGAGTCGCCATGTTATAACTCCGGATCCGGGAACTCCGGACCCGCGATATTCTCGCAAGTCAGCAGCCCGTCCGGGCGTCACGGGGCTATCGAAAGGGCGCTTACTCCGCCGGCGCATCTTCCGGCGGTGTTATGCCCGATGCGTCGTAGTCGATCCCGACCTTGCCCTCGTGAATCTCTCGGACAACCACTTCGATATCGGTCATTCCGGGCTCTCTCTCGATGAGCGGTCGGGCGCCGTGGACAAGTTCCTTGATGCGACGCTGAATTAACGCGGTCAGCTTGAACTTTCCGCCGATTTTCTTGATCAGTTCTTCGCTTCTCAGGTCCTCAATCATCTCAGCAACTACTCCTGGTTAATCGCAGCCACAACCTGTTCGATTGCGGCATCGAGGTCATCGTTCACGACTTCGTGCTGGTATATACCACTTTCTCTGGCCATACGAAGCTCACTTTCGGCCTCGCCCAGTCGTTTGTCTATCTGCTCGGGCGTTTCGCTTCCACGCCCGGCGAGCCTGCTTTTCAACTCGTCCATACTCGGTGGAGCGATTAGAATGAACGTCGCGTCGGGCCGCTTTCGGGCAACCTGCATACCGCCCTGCACGTCAATATCGAGTATGATGTTCTTACCGTCGGCCACCGCCTGACGCACCGGTCCGGCGGGCGTACCGTAGCACTCGCCAAAGACCTCGGCCCATTCCAGCATATCGCCGGTATCAACCATACTCCTGAATGTCTTGCGGTCGATGAAATAATAATCTTCCTGGTCCCGCTCGCCCGCTCGGGGTTTGCGTGTCGTCGCCGAAACGCTGAATTCCGCACCGCTTCGCCGTCTTGCTTGTGAAACGATGCTGCTCTTCCCGACGCCCGAGGGCCCGGTAATCACGATCAGTCTGCCTTTTTTTGATTGTCCGTTCAATTCGCCGTTACCCCGCCGGGCTCACAGTACATTCTGAACCTGTTCCTTTATCCGGTCAACAGCGGTTTTCATATCGACCACGGCTCGCCCGATTTCGGAGTCATTGGCCTTGGAGGCGATCGTGTTGGCTTCGCGCAGCATTTCCTGGGCGATGAAATCCAGCTTCCGCCCTGCGGGCTGGTCGCCGCCGCAGGTTTCGCGAAACTGCTGCAGGTGCCCGTTCTGTCGCGATATCTCTTCGTTTATGTCGCACCGATCGGCGAAGACCGCCACCTCGCGTGCGAGATGATCCTTGTCTATGTCGATCCTCGCGGCGTCGATGAGCTCTCCAACCCGCTCGCAAAGGCGTTGGTGGTATTCCTCGACAACCCGGGGCGATCGCGAGCCGATGTCGCCAAGGCTGGCTTCGACCTGCTCGCATTGGTCCAGGAGGTCGTCCTGTACGCCCTTCCCTTCGCGGGCTCGCATCTCCAGGAGATTATCTATCGCCTGGTTGATCAGGCCCATCAGTTCGTCGCAAGTCCGCTCTCGCAGATCGTCCATCTTTGGCGGATTGCACACGCCCGGGAGGGCCATCAGCACCGCCAGATCGATTGTCAGATATTCCTCACCGGCGGACCGGAGTCCCTTTACCTGGTCAATGTACTTCGCCAGCGCCACGGTATTGACGGTGTAGGCGGCCTGTTCGTCGGATATCCTCATCCGCACCGACAGCCCGATGCTTCCGCGCTGGAGCCTGTCGCGCAACAGATTCTCAATGTCAATCTCAGCCGATGACCAGATTTCAGGAACTTTCACCGAGGTTTTCAAGTACCGGTGGTTCACCGCGCGTATCTCCACCGAATACTCCACGCCGTCGCAGTGGCCTTGAGCGGCTCCGAATCCTGTCATGGACTGCAGCATAAGTTTCTATTGTCCTGTGTTGCGCCGAGGACGTTGAGGCTTCGGGTCTATTGCCCGACCCCTACAGCAGGCCTGGTCGCGGGCGTCACGCCCGGTTGGGTAGTGATCGGTGGTGGGCTAATGCCCTTCACGCCGTAGGTAAACTCGACAATTTCGCTGGGCGGCGCATGGGGGGCAAAAGCCCTGATCCTCAGCGTCATTCCCGGCGTAACGGTTATCGGCGCGCTATAGAGCCTGCTGTCTTCGGTAGGTTCGCTGCGGTTGGTCGTGTAGAAAACCCTGTCGGTTTTATTGCCCGCTTCGATAGTCACTTCCGTGGGCGTGGTAATCGGGTTCTGCAGGTTGGGCATTGGTTTGATCAACGGTCGCAGCGGTTGGGGAGCGCGGTAATGCGCCTCGACCACGTTGCTGGGATCACCCCGCTGCGGGTAGGCGATGGCCTTTACAACCGTTCCGGGCGAAACGAGAAAGGCGTTTACATACTGGTCTCCGTTGCGTTTTGACGGAGTGGTTCCATCGGTAGTGTACCAGACCTTATCGCCTTCGGTGTCCTCGACCTCGATCGACACATGTTTGTCTTCGGAGATCGCAATCGCCGGATTCGGAAGTAGTTTCGGATCTGTGGCCTTGGTTCTCGGCGGTCTGAACATCAGCGCCACGGAAATCGCCAGCAGGATGAACAGCGAGGTCAATACGATAGTGACCCAGGTCATGAAGTCTCCGACTTTCGTCCCGAAAGCGGCCGTACCGGCGCCGCCCAGAGCGGCACCCAGCCCGCCGCCTCGCCCCTTCTGCAGAAGGACAACGAGAATCAGCAGAACGCAGATTATGATGAACAACACAGAAACCAGAACGCCTGTTACAGTAGCCATTATTGCTTCTCTCTAAAGTACGGAATTAACGATACCGGCGAAGTCCTCAACCGTCATGCTCGCGCCGCCGACCAAGGCGCCGTCCACGTCGGGGCAGCCAAGCAGATCCGCCGCGTTGCCGGGTTTAACCGAACCACCGTACTGTATTCGAATCGATTCCGCCAGTTCGGAGTCGTACAGTTCGCCGACCAGACCGCGAATTACCGCGTGGGTTTCCTGGGCCTGATCGGGCGTCGCGGTCTCGCCGGTACCGATAGCCCACACCGGTTCGTAGGCAATGGTAATAGCGGACATCGCCTCGGGCGTTATGTCTTTAAGCCCCTCGGTAATCTGCGTGGCGACCACTTCAGTAGTCTGGTCGGCTTTGCGCTGGGCAAGAAGTTCGCCAACGCAGAACATGACTTCAAGTCCGTCGGAAAGGGCCTTGGCAATCTTGGCGTTTATCAACTGGTCGCTCTCGCCAAGCACGTGTCGCCGCTCGCTGTGTCCGAGGATTACGTGGCGGCAACCGATATCCCTGAGCATCTGCCCGGAAATTTCGCCCGTGAATGCCCCATTATCCTTGAAGTACATATTCTGTGCGCCGACGGAGATATTCGAGTCCTTCAGCGCTTCGACGACTCCAGGCAGGTATACGAACGGGGGGCAGATCGCCAGATCGACAGCCTCGACGCTCCCCAACTCAGACGCCATCCCGCGGGCCACGTCGACACTCCCGGCCGCGGAAGAGTTCATCTTCCAGTTCCCTGCTATAAACAACTTTCTCGACATCTGTATTCCTTTCATCTCATCAGAAGGTCTGTCTTCCACGATCGGCGAGCAAGCAAGCCGCCGAGGGTTCTCTTACCGGGGTGTTTTCGCCCGGGCAGTTAAGCTCCGGCGCTATCCAATTGGCTCCGTGGCACGAGGGAAGCTTCCGAGCACGTGCAATTCGCCGCAGAGCCCCCTGGCTTCTTCCAGGGCGTCGGCGAAATTCGGATCTTCGTAATGCCCCTCGGCGTTGACGAAGAAGTAGTACTCCCAGTTCCGCTTCATCGAAGGTCTGGTAATGATATTCGTCAGGTTGATGTTCTGGCGGCTGAACACGTTCAACACGTCTACCAGGGCGCCTGCCCGATGGGCCGAGGTGAAGACCAGGCCCGTCTTATCGTCTCCGGTCCGCTCGGCGGGGGTCTTGGAGATAACGAAGAATCGCGTCATGTTATCGACCTTGTCCTCGATACCGGTAAAAACAATTCTCAAACCGTAGATTTCCGCCGCAAGGGAAGAACCTATCGCCGCCAGAGCGTGGCGACCGACCGCCATTTCGGCGGCCTTGGCGGTACTGGCGACCGGAAGAAGCGCAGTTTGCCTGAAACGCGACGACAACCAGTGACGGCACTGGGCGAAAACTTCCGGTTTCGAGGCGATTGTGGTGATCTCTTCGGCGGCACAATTGGCCAACAGATTGTGGTGTACTTCAACAATGATCTCGGCACATATGTGAACGTGCGAATCGACGAAACTGTCCAGGGTGTCAACAACTCCGCCACCGACGCTGTTCTCGATCGGTACGACCCCCAGGTCGCAGCGTTCTCGCGATACTTCGTCGAACACTGCGCGGATATCGGCGAGGGGTATGTGTTCCACCGACACTCCGAACTTCCGCACGGCGGCTATGTTAGAGAAGCTGCCCTCGGGCCCGAGGTATCCAATGCGAAGAGGTTTCTCCAGGGCAAACGAACCGCTCATCAACTCGCGATAGATGGCACGAAGAGTCTTCTGCGGTAGCGGGCCCCTGTTGAGTTCCTGGAGTCTCTTGAGTACGGCATGCTCGCGGTCGGGCGCATAGATCGGAGATCCGCTCAGTTGCTTGGCCTGACCGATCTTAACCACAACCTCAGCCCGCTGATTGAGCAGGTCCACAATCTGCCCGTCCAGCCCGTCAATTAGCTTGCGGAGCTGACTCAAGTCCTGTATGTTCGGCTTGTCGTCGCTAGCCATATTACAACTTATTCCTTAAAGCGCGCAAGTGCCCCACTGGGACACAGATCGCCCCTTTTACCTTGTCAGGGTCGATTGGTCAAGAGTTTTTGCGCTACAATAAGTAATGATCGGCCGATTGATAGTCCGATGTTCCATAATATCCGGTCCCGGGACCGGAGCTAAAGCTCATGTGGGCGGCAAGTTGGATGCCGAACCACTCGGTATGGAAGCGCCGAAAAATCAGCCTGGCTTCTAAATGGAGTGAAGTTATGTCCGAACAGATCGAACGCTTTGACTGGATCAGGAAACTCGCGCGGGTCGCCCTGATCGCTTCTCTCGGCGCCATTGCCCTGACAGCGATTGCGACTCTAATAGCGATTGCCTTTGCCTTCGCGCAAGGCGAATTAATCGCAAAATACCTGATGCTGCCCGAGCCCTGGCTGGTCTTCCCATGCCTGCTTATAGCCCTGGTGGCCGAACTGGCCGCCGCCCTGCTGTGTTTCCTGGGATACGGTATTATCCAGGTACTTCTCGCCGCCGAATCGAACGGGTACCGCTCTTCGGTAATGATCTCGCGGTTGGAGCGGATTGAGTCTCTCCTGTCGGACTCGACGAGCGTTCACGACAATCTGCAGGAATTGGCGACACTCTCCGACAAGGCCAAGAGCCTGCTCTACCGCGAAAAAGAAATTCTCGCCATTCGTGAATCCGTACACCACGACCTGATGCGCCAGCAGTACGATTCGGCCGAAGCCATGATCGACTCCATAGAGAACGATCTTGGATACACCGAGGAGGCAGCCCGCCTGCGCGTGGAAGTCCAGCAGTCCCGCGAAGCCACGATCGACGAGAAGATAGATGCCGCGGTCAACCGAATCATGTCGCTGCTTGACGAACAGCAATGGGTGCGCGGGGTTCGCGAAACGAATCGGATACTCAAGCTCTTCCCCGATAACGAGAAGATCGCCGCCCTGCCCCAGCGAATAGTCGACGCGAAATTAGCGTACAAGAAACGGCTCCTGCAGCAATACGGCGAGGCTGTGCGAAAGAACGATATCGACCGCGGGATGGGTCTTCTGCGAGAACTCGATCGCTACCTGACACCGGAAGAAGGCGCCGCGCTCCAGGAATCCGCACGGGGAGTGTTCAAGGCCCGCCTCCGCCAACTTGGCGTACAATTCGCCATATCCGTCAACGATCAGCAATGGTCCGAAGCCATCGCCGCGGGGCAGGAAATCATCCGCGAGTTTCCAAACAGCCGAATGGCCCAGGAAGTAAGGGGCAAACTCGACGCGATGAAGGCAAGAGATCGCCACAAGACCTGAGACATCCCCTCCGGTCGGTAACCTGAACGAACCGTGTCGTAATTGAAATTCCAGCGCACGATCAGCATCTTTTTGTTACACTGATGGTTTCCTACTTGTGGAGTGTAATATTGAGATGACTTCATTCCCCACCAGAAGACTGAGACGGCTGCGAAGCAATCAAACCATGCGCGACATGCTGGCGGGTGTCCGCCTCAGCGTCGATGAACTCATCGCACCGCTGTTCGTTCGCGAAGGCACCGGCGTCAGCAGCCCCATAGAATCCATGCCCGGTCAGTTCCAGCTTTCCGTGGACACCGCACTTGAAACCGTCCGCCGATGGGCGGGGCTCGGTCTGCGGTCCGTCCTGCTGTTCGGGATACCTGACGCGAAGGATGCAGTCGGTTCCGAGGCATGGAACGACTCGGCTGCGGTCCAGCGACTCGCCGGTGAAATCAAGGGCGCCCTGCCCGACATGCTGGTGGTCACGGACGTATGCCTGTGCGAATACACCGATCACGGGCACTGCGGTACGCTGGTCGATCGCGACGGTCCCGCGGACGTCGACAACGACGCGACGCTGGAATCCCTCGCGCGGGTTGCCGCTTCTCACGCGCGATGCGGCGCGGATATCGTGGCGCCTTCGGCGATGATGGACGGGCAGGTGCAGGCCATCCGCTCCATGCTCGATGCCGACGGTTTCGCCGATACCGCCATCATGTCGTATGCGGTCAAGTTCGCTTCGGCGCTGTACGGACCGTTTCGCCAGGCCGCCGAAGGCGCACCGAAATCGGGTGATCGCAAGACCTACCAGATGGACTATCGCAGCCCCCTGCAAATCCATCCCGAAGCCGCACAGGACGCCGCCGAGGGCGCCGACATTCTCATGGTCAAGCCCGCATGGACGTACCTCGACGTTATCGCCGAAGTCCGCAGGAACTTCGATCAACCGCTGGCGGCGTACCATGTCAGCGGTGAGTTTTCCGTTCTGCACGCGGCCGCAGACAACGGTTGGATCGACCTCAAGGGCGCCGCGATAGAAGTTACTTCGGCAATCAAACGGGCCGGAGCAGACCTGATAATCACCTACTTCGCAGAGCAATTGGCACAGTGGATCTAACGGAAAAACATGCACCACGAACCCCCTGAACTCGGTCTAAACGGAACCCGTGACTGCGGGACGTTCTTCCTGGACGTCATGGACCAGTTCGCCCCCGACAAAGTCGTGGTCGCATGGTCCGACCACCCGCGGGCCACCAACGACAGCATCGAAGAACTGATCGAAAAGTCATGGCTGGATCAGACCCGGCGGGCCGAAAGCACCGGCGCACAGATATTCGACGGACAACTCTGCCGCCTCATCTCGCACCGCTGCGAAAACGCCCATCTCAATCTGACACTGGGACCCGTATCGTTCAAGGAATTCATTGGCACCAACGCAACACAGGCGTACATCCGCCATCTTCACGGTCCGGAAGTGATGGCCGATCCCCTCGGCGTCTCGGCGGCGGTATGCACCAACGACGGTCTGATCGTTCTGGGCATGCGAAGCAAGAACATGATCCAGTACGCCGGTAGGATACACCCTGTCGGGGGCACGGTGGAACCTCCCCGGGACAACGAAACCTCGCCGGACCCGTTCAAGGCGATCATCGACGAACTCCATGAAGAGACCGCCGTCCCGCCCGAGAAGGTCTCCAGCATAGTCTGCCTGGGACTCGTCAGAGACAGGAATACCGTCCAGCCCGAACTCATCTTCGACTGCCACGTCGACTGCGATGTCGTGACGCTGTTCGCCTCCGCCGCCACGGCGCCCGACGCGGCCGAGCACTCGTCAATGGTCCCCATCCGGGATCATCCGGGCGCCGTCGTATCGTTCATGGAGCAGCATTTCTCGCAACTGACCCCCGTGGCGATGGCCACCCTGCTCCTGCACGGACTGAGACATTGGGGCAGCGGATGGTTCGCCACCGCCCGCGGATACCTCCGCAGCGTCATCTGACCGGGCGACCGAACGGCCGCAATCCGCCCGCTGTCACATATGGTTCACACCTTCCGGCGGGGTCCCGCCGCCGCCGACCCCCCAGGCGGATCGCATCAGACGCGACCGTAACAACGCTGTCTCCAAACCAGTTAGCCGTTTATGGACATATGCTTATTTCTAGATGTTACGTACCGTCCATCGCCGCCGCATGTCACATTCGCGGGAACTGTGTACCTCCGCCCAGCCCAATATCCGCACCCCGGCGACCCGCTGTGACGTCGTAACACCCTGCGCCGCATGCTGTTACGCTAGATTATAATTACCGCTTGTCAATCGCGTGCCGTTGTGATATGTCACAGGCAATTAACATCTTATATTCCACGCGGTTATGTTCGCCGTCCCTGTTTCCCGCCCGCTTGCCAATTGCCCGCTGCCAAGCCCCAACCAAGAATCCTGACTCCAACGCTCCCCAATGTATTACTATATCTGCATTGACTTGCACCGGGTGTGAGCGAATAATGGAAACGGTTCGAGGACGGTCCCTTGCATGGACGCGGAGACATAATGCTCTACAGGAAGCGGGGGAACTCATGGATACCGATGGCGAAGGTAGGCGGTTATATAGAGTAGTGAGGAGTCATGCTTTGAGCGATATTATTGAACTTTACCAGGCGCTGGAGCAAGACGACCGTTTACAGAAGAACTGGGAGCGTAATCAGCCAAGAGTCGATCGAGCACTCGAAAGCCCGCTTATTGCGCGGACGCCACGAGAGGTTGCTACGGCCGCCCTCCTGGTAATGAAACTGAAATCTGAGCCGGATGCAGAGGTATTCATTGACGCCAATATCGATGAAGGCCTGATTACGTTCGCCAGGTCGCAGGGGGCCGGCGGCGCCCGATTGGCAAACGTCATTGAAGGGAAGAAAGAGGCCGACCGGATTGCGGTGGTTGCGGCTGTTTGCAGCCTCCGTTTCTATCGTGACCGTTCGGCGGATAACCCCCTGGTGCGTCTGGGGTGGTCGCAAAACGCCTTGGAAAGGCTCTCCGCATCTGAATCGATCGACATAATTAATCCGGCCCTGAAGCCTACATGGGCAAAGAGAAAAGCACATGCCGTCAAAGCTCTTGCCGCACTATTGATTGAGCCTGATGCGGGCAGTAATCCTGACCTGCGGAAGCGGCTTCGTTCACTTCCAGGTCTCGGCCCTGAGAGGGCGGACGCAGTCGGTGTTTTCGCTTTCAAGAAGGGCTGGCCAATTGTTGATGAGTATCTTTGGCGGCTGATGGCGAGACATTCGCTGCTTGATCCTGACGAGGAGGGCATCAGAGGTTATGACCGCCGAGGTTCGGTATTCAAACCGTATTGGGAGCATCTTCTCGCAGCGCGAACAGAATCGCCCGGTGAAATCGCCGCAACACTCTATCTGTGGGCTGACGAAGCCGAGCGTTTTGGTTATGAAATGTTCTAGCTCGGAATTTTGACAACGTAATGGGGGACAGTCACTAGTTCAATCCTGTGTCGCAGGCAGGAATAATTGGTGACTGTCCCCAATGGCCCTAAGTTAAGAGAAGAATAGGGACCTCCGCGAAAACCAGAAGGGGATTATATGGATTAACGGATTACATGGATTAACGGCCAGGGGCTTGGTAACGACAAGTCTAAGAAACGGTTGGCCTTTACATAATTGAAGCCGTTAATCCCTCAATCACGAAAATCCATGTAATCCCCAACTGTCGTTCGAAGGCAAAACGACGTTAACTACGGGCCATTGGTGACTGTCCCTGGTTTTCGGGCGAACCACTTTCGGTCGATCAGTGCGGCTTTGAGGTGGATTTGCTTTCTGTTCCATGCGGGTTTGGCGTACATGTAGGTGAGAATCGCGTCGCCCTTCGATGTGAAGAAGCAATCGAGATTGGTGTACTCGGCGGCGGGGTCGTCGGCGATGTGACCGATTGTCCGCCACGTCTTCCCGTTGTCTGACGAGATCGCCGCGGTCAATGGCGTCCGCCGGCCGAAGTGGTGATGCCTCTTGTTGAACTTGCTGTTATTCCAGAGGAGGACGATATCCTTCGAGCCGGGAATCCTTCGCAGGCACGTACACGACTCGCCGCCTTCCAGACCGCTGAAGACCGCCTTGCTCCACGTCTTGCCTTCGTCAGCCGATCGGGCCAGATACGGACCGCCGAGTTGAGTGCGTAGAGACATCAGCAGCGTACCATCGGCCAGTTGCGACACCGAGGCCTCCATCGCTCCGCGTTTGGGCAGATCGATACCCGCCGAGCGCTGCCAACTCTTGCCTGAATCGTCACTGAGGAAACACCACGCCGAGTTGGTCTGCTTCCACTGGTTCCCGCTGCCGCCGTGGAATGGCAGGACAATCCGCCCGCTCTTGAGTTCCACCAGACTGCTCGCCCCGCCCTGGAGCAGTTGGCCTTTGGAACGCTTCCAGACCGGCGGCAGGGGCGAGAACGTTTTCCCGTCGTCATCTGAAGAGAAGACGCACATCGTACTGCTCCCGCCGCTCTTGTGCGCCCGCAGGCAGATCAGCATGAGCTTCCCCGATTTCAGTCGCAGCAGCGCCGGCGCCTGGACGTTCATATCGCCCTCGGCGAGGTCAACGAGCATCCGCGGCTGCTTCCAGGTCACCCCGCCGTCATCGCTGACCTTCGACCATATAGTGCATGCCCCGTGGTCGCGTCCGCTGTGTTTCCCGCGCCGGTACTTGTGATAGACCACCATCAATCGCCCATCGGAAAGCTCCGCTACCGACGCGGTATCACTACGCGGCGTGTCGGCGGTAGCGGGCTCGATAACCACATGACGAATCAGCGAATGTTTCTCTGCAACGCCTTTCTGTTGCCCGCGCGTTTCTATCGCTCCAACAGTAGCGATCAGAACGGCTGCACAAATCGCCGGTAAGCGTCCCAACAGCTTTGCGTGTGATGACTTTCTCATAGTTCTCATAGTTCTACCTCGTTATTCCACCAAATACCGAACGTCATGAATCACCGGATCAGCGGTTCCGCAGCGGAATGGGAGTACGGTGATTTCAATTGTTCGCAACGCGTATCTTCCTTCTGTATCGATCGTTCAGGATCATGAAATCCGATCCTTCCGCAATTGTCCCCACCTTCCTCTGTCTTACGTCCAGGAGATAAATATGATGACGGTCGTCGAAAATGACTTCTCTTCCCATCTCGAGAACACACACATCATTGAAGTCTCGATCGTTAAATCGGTCACCAAGATAGAAACTCCGCCCATCCACTTCTATACCAAGACTACTCCCGGCGCCGGAGATGGTATGTGCTGTCGTACCTCCGGATTCATCATCCGGAGACACATCGCCGAAGGGGCTGAAGCGGCCATAGACTTCTGACAGGACATTGTTGCTGGAATCCAGTTGCATCCAACTGATCGACATGTCCTTGTCGATCTTGATTACTTCGATCTGGTAGTTTCTCTTGAGGAGCAGAATGGAAGGGCTTTGGGACCATGCTATCTCGGGAGGGGGAGAGTCCCCATGCTGGATCGCGACACCGGTTTTCTTCCTCATACCGGATTCCACATTGTACAACATCAACTCGTACCGGGTCGGTTGTCCGTTGCGGGTGAGGTAGGCTACGGTTCTACCGTCGGGACTGCATGCAACCCGATCCATATCGAACGCCTCGCCGCCCGCCTTCCAGCAAGAAATGCGCCGGGCATCCTGGCGGCGAAACATACAGAGATCATTTGCGGCGTTGCGATAGAGGACAATGCCTCGATCGGGAAGGTACTGGTAGTCTTGAACCGTGTCGGAAACAATTTCCCGTTCGCCCTGTCCGTCAGTCATTATTGAACGGAGCGTCCCGCCCCTGCTGATGTAGTACAGCGCAACCGGCGGGCGCTGCGCCCATTTCGAGTCGCTGGTGAATTGCCAAATGTCGTGTGTAGGCCGCATCCATGAGTAGTACCATGGCGCCAGAATCGCGTATGTAACAAGGTTCGCAAAGAACAGGAGCAACGCAACGCGCCGACCGCTGAAGGGGATCGCGCGCTTACGGCAGGATGCGACAACAATAAGATATTCGACAGCCAGGGACACAACGAAGAAGACCGCTATGCCCATGAGAATCACGATAGGACGGAATTTGAAATATTCGGGCAGCGCTCGGGGCAGGAGCAGTGTGTACATGCCGGCATTAAACATCGATACGGGAACCTTTGAGACCGCAGACGCCAGGTTTGCTCCGAACAGTAACCACACCACCCGGTGGTAGGGAATTCTCAATCCGAGGGAAATGAATAGAGCTTCGATGAGAGCGGCGAGGAACACCAGGAGTGCAAGAATTCCGACTCCGGCCCCCAGGACCTGACCGCAGTTGATTCCATAGGCCCTGGCCTCAGAGGGAAACCCGACACAGAGAACCGCGAAGCATGCGGCCGTGAGGAGTTGTCCCTTTGGTGATATCTTCATCTTCTTCATGCGTTATGCGTTATGCGAGTTTGCCATTCCGCACAAGATCCCCATTTACGGAGATCGACATCAAATCGACGCTTGTAGTCTGCCACGGACCTGAGCCCGTGTCAACCGCCTGTCGCCCCTACCGGGGCTGAAACAGGAGGGGGGATGCCAATGACACCCCGCCCTGACGGAGATTATGCAGCACTGATATTAGTGCTTACGCAAAAAGGAGTTCGCGACCATAGTTCATTTGCAAAAAAACTCTTCCCAAAAGCGCTAAGCCGCAAGCGGCGAACCTGATAAAACCCGAACGAACGTGAAGTCGCGGGCGCTTGCGGCTTAGCGCTTTTGGGACGCTCGTTGCATAATCTTCTGACGGACGGGGCCCTTCGACAAGCTCAGGACAAGCTACCATATGACGGCCCTGCCGGGCCTGACGACAACACCACCGCTTTTCAACGCTCCCCTGAAATATGTGTATAAGAGTGAGGCCTTCAGGCCGGGTTACCCGGATACCCCACCCCTCGAGATGTGGGTAAAGGTGAGGCCTTGCGCCCGATCAAGCCGCACCACCTGCCACCTCGACGCGGACCGCCATATCCCAAAAAGCATACCGACACCACGACATGATAATCGCCGACCGCAACGACAACCCGATCTTCCCCACCACGCCGTCCGCCGCCATGACCGGCAACATCACCTCTACGCGCCCGCCGCGCCGCATGCCGCGGCGAAAAAGTTTGCCACCGACGAATCGATCTATATAATCCCCATAGACGTTGTCGGCCGCACGAGTCAGGCAAAACGCACAACATTCGGACGCCTTGACCGCGCGGCTTACTTCAACAGCGTTTTATCCATCGTCGCTACGCGACAACGGATAAAACCCTTTACGTTATGCAGAGGTAGTGACGGGCTGAGTTTTGGAACCATACGAGATCAGGCAAACTGAAAGGTAAGTAAGATGCGAATATTCGTCATATTCTTACTGTCAGCATCGATTATTTCATGCTGTCCCGTTGACACTCTCCACACTGAAAATGGAAACGATACCAGCCAGATTGTACTAACGCGGAAAACGATTCTGGCAATGTTGGATTCGCTGCAGGAGGCTGCGGAGAATCGATTCGTCTCGGATCTGTGCGAACATTTTGCTCCAGATATCAGGATCATCATGAATCTGTCGCCCAGTGATGGGAACGCCGGCGGCGTGTTGGAACTCGGGCTGGAAGAGTACCGAAAACAACTCGAAGCCACATGGTTGGACGCGCGCGCCTACAGTTACGTTATGAAGGATGTCGAGATAACTATTCAACCTGGCGGTAAAAGCGCAATAGCAACACACACGGCTGTCGAGGAAGTGGACTTCTCGAAAGACCACATAAGACTGGGGGAAATAGGAATAGCGAGGTTTCAAACCAAAGTCACAAGCAAACTGAAAGGAAGAATGTCTATCATCATCTCTGACGGGAAACCGAAAATCATGGAATCATACGTGGAGGCATTCATTACCAGCGTGTACGTGTCGCCGCGACTTATTACGTTGAAATAACGTCTATCAATTCGCGAGGACAAACGACAGTCGCGACTGTGTCGGCGGAGGTTCGGGGTCGGGGTTGGGCCTTAAATCATCAATCATGGAATCTTGACGATGTCATCGACGCTGCCGTTGACACAACCGACCACGGCGCGGGATACTAACCTCTGGCCGGGCGATCTGATTAAATGGCATAACCAGCGTGTCCAATCCCGACGTACGTCGGGACCAGCGGCGCCGATGACACGAAACGTTATGATCAAGAAAGCAGAAGCATGAATGGATTAAGAATAAGACATCAACAGGTAAGTGATGCCAAAAGGTTCTATGAGATATTGAATCATCCTGATTTTATATACTTCCCAGCGAAACCAAAGAGCATTGAGCAGGAAAGGCAGTTTCTCAGAACCAACAAAAAGATGCGGCAAGACAATGTCTGCCACAACTACTCAGTGCTCTTACATGATGAAGTTGTAGGGACTATTGGAATAAAGATAAGCCCACACTATCCGAAGAGCTGTGAGGTGGGATATTTTGTAGATAGAGCATTTTGGGGCAAAGGCATTGCTTCAGCTGCTCTAAAACTTGTTGAAGAAGTATGTTTCAATGAACTGAGGATGCATCGTATTGAGTTATTCACACTAAAACAGAACAAAGCCAGTATTCGTGTTGCAGAGAAATGTGCATATCGCAAAGAAGGCATTCAGAGACACAAAGTTAAGCATCAAGGGAAGTGGGCAGATGTGTATATGTACTCCAAAATAGAGGATGATCATAAGCAGTAGTTCCACATGACCGAAGGCGTTGGAACGGTCCTCTATCCGGATGCAATCGCCCCGGCGCCACTGCCGGCGCAGCCGGCGATAACAGGCTATCAGCAATCGCCGCGGGTTCAACTGGTCGATCTGCTGTCAGGCGCCTTTGAGGACGCTCCCGGCGACGAGTCGGGTGGAGAGATGGACCTGGACCTCAGTGTGCTTGGCGGTGAATTACTGGATGATCTGATCCTGTTGCTCTAACATCGCACCAGGGCGACAACCGACCTTTGGACGCTCAAGCGCCTTCAACCATTCAGGGCGGTCCCTGCCCCCGGCTTGCAGACCAAACCGGGCCTGCGATTTTCTTCGCATTTGGTGGCATTTAACTCTTGACAAATCAAGGTGTTCGCGTTATTATGCATCCTGAGTGAGGAGTTTTGTCCTTCCGATGGAGAACGAAACCAGAGCCTGATTTCGCCTTCTGCAACCCGAGGAATATCGTGAAACAGAGAACAATCATCATCCCCGTACTATTGGTATCTCTATTACTTGCAAGCACGAGCAGTTATGGTGATGGATTCGTATGGGACGCGGCTGGCAGCACTTACCAGAAATCTAATGAAATATTTTATAGATGGTTTTATGACCTCGATCTTACGCCGACAGAGCTGGCTCTTTCAGGGCTAAGTACTACAGAAGGATACGGTACGACAGCATTGGATGGAAGGGGCGCCGCGGCTGTCTTTCCCTTTAATGGTGACACAACCGCCTATGGCGGTGCGGCGCCCGCCAATCTGGCTGCACAGGGAATCAACGAAAGGCCCGGGCACTACTATTTCGGATTCGCCCACACATACCCCAACACGGACGATTTTTCCGCTTATGAACTGGGGAATACGCCTCTCGATGCCGGTACGTACATGAATTTGCGTTTCCGTCGAATAAAGAACGCCAACGACGAGTACGACCCGATTAATTTCATCGGGGTCTGCGGCGACACCGTCGGTTTTGCCGAAATCTACGAACGGGAGTCTGGGAATGATCAGTACATTTACATAGCGCTCAAGACGCTCGATCCGGTTTACTCGACCAAGGGCGCCGGCGATCAGGATGCCGTGTTCGGACTCTATATCAATTACGGACGTTACGATGAGGATAACGAGAACGTCGATTACGATGGGGCCCTGTTCCGCACAAACATTCACTGGTGGGATATTGACGTGCCTGAGATCTCGCAAGACAAACTTGCCTCCATACAACTCAGCACGCAAGCCAGCACCGACGCAACCGTTGTGGCGACTGTACCGAACAGCTTTTTTGACAGCATCGGCGTGGATCCTAATAACGTCAGAGGCTATGTGGACGAGGATGAAATCCCGATGGGGCAAGACGCCAGAGAGGGTTATTCCTTTGAGAAGGTCATCCCCAAGGGAGAACTTGAGTATGGCCTGTACGGTGATGAAGTGACCCTTGAATCCAGCGAGTTTGTCATCCATAACGACAACTGGTCAACGCACGACATCGGAGTGGGACAAATCCCCGAACCGGCGACGCTGAGCCTGCTTGCGATAGGCGGTTTGGCGCTGCTGCGGAGGAAGCGGAAATAGTCCCCTACCCTGCGCTTCATGCAAAACAACGCTCAGCGCACATCGCGCTGAGCGTTTTCTTTGCGTCAAACTGCCCGAAAGGCGGTCGGGCGGTTAGTTGCTCTTTACATCGTAGCAGTACAGCGTGTCGTGGTAGCGCAGGTAGAGTCGCCCGCCGAAAAGCACCGGGTGGGCCCAGGCGTCCTTCTTCTTGCTCTTGATCGTGACCAGATCGAACGAACCGAGCGTCTTGAAGCTGTCGGACGTTGGTTTCAGGAGCAGCACCTTTCCGGTAGCCGACTGCACGAACAGTTTCCCGTCGGCGTAGACCATCGAAGCGTCGATCGGTTTGGGGAGCTTGGCTTTGACCTTGCCCGTCTTGGCATCGATGCAGAAGAAACCCAATATCCCCCCGTCGCCCCGCCCTTTCCCGCCGGCTACGTATATGTTCCCGTCGACGCACACCGAGCTGCCGCACACAGTTCGCAGCGGAATGGTCCAGATTTTTTTCGCCTTGTCGCCCGATTTGCTGACCCGCAGCATGGACGTTGACTCATCGTTGTAGCTGGCGTTGGTCACGAACAGGAGATCGTCGCCGCAGAACACCGGTATCGTGCTGCCCGCGTACTTCGTAAGCGCCAGACCGTCGGTCCACAGCACCTTTCCGGTTTCCGCGTCGGCGGCGAAGGTGCGGAAGGATGAGCTGGCGAAGATAATCCGCCGACCGCCCCATTTGACGAGTATCGGCGAGTCGTATCCCGCGGTTTCCTCGGACTCCGACTTGGCGGTACCCGTCCAGACGGTCTTCCCGTTGGTCTTGTCCAGCGCCGCAACCAGCGCCTTGGGTGCGCCCGGGATAACGATCAGGTTCTTCCCGTCAATCAGCAGGCATTCGGACATCCCGAAGGTCTGCATCTTTGCATCGAAACGTTCGAGGACGTTGACGGCCCACTGTTCCTTACCGGTGCTCGCGTCGAGGCAGACCACTCGCCCGTGACCGTTCATGTGATATATTTTCCCCTCGCTGTAACAGCACGCCGCCCGCCCGCCGGGATACGCTTTCTTCCACGCCTTACCGTTAGTCACCTGCCACTTGACCTTACCGTCAAGCCCCAAAGCGAATATCTTCAACTCGCTGCCGACGTCGCCGACGATATACATCGTCTTACCGACAACGATCGGCGAGCACCAGCCCTTGCCCATACCCTCGGTCTTCCAGAGCAGTTTCGGACCGCCCGCCGGCCAGGAGTCAAGCAGACCGGTCTCGTGGCTTATAGCGTCGCGTCGCGGACCGCGCCACTGAGGCCAGTCGGCCTCGCCCGATGCGATCGATTTCGTGGCGGCGGTCTTGTCGGGCGCCGCACTGGTCGGTGAGGCGGTGAAAACAACAGCAACAACAGCGATCGCAAGCGCCAGGTGAACGGCGCCTCGCATTGACAGCATATTTCGATTAAGCATTTGTAGTCCTCTCGTCATTTAGTAATGATCGGTATCAGTACGATGTCTCGAAACTCCAGCGGTGAAAGTACAGGACGGTCACTTGTTCTTTACGTCGTAGCAGAACAGGGTGTCGTGGTAGCGGAGGTAGAGTTTTCCGTTCAAGAGCACCGGGTGGGTCCAGGCGTCTCTCTTTTTGCCCTTTACTATTGCGAACGAACCGAGCGTCTTGAAGCCGTCGGACGTTGGTTTCAGGAGCAGGGCCTGGCCGGTGGCTGACTGTACGAACAGCTTCCCGTCGGCGTAGACCATCGAAGCGTCGGTCGGTCTGGGGAGTTTGGCTTTGACCTTGCCTGTCTTGGCATCGAGGCAGAGGAAACCCTTGATCCCGCGCGCGCCGGCCATGTATACGTTTCCGTCGACATACACCGAGCTTCCGCACGTGGTGCGCAGGGGCTGGGTCCAGGCTTTCGACGCCTTTTCACCCGCCCGTTTGATCTTCAGCATGGACGACGACTGGTCCTTAATGCTGGTGTTGGTCACGAACACCGAGTCGCCGCAAAGCACGGGTATCGTGCTGCACGCATTCTTCGTAAGCGCCAGACCGGCGGTCCAGAGCACCCTCCCGCTTCTCGCGTCGGCGGCAAACGTGCGGAAGGATGTCGTCGCGATGATAATCCGCATGCCCCCCCAACTGATGAGTATCGGCGAGGAGTAGCCCGCCGTTTCGGTAGATTCCACTCGGGCCGTGCCCGTCCAGACGGTCTCGCCGGTTTTCTTGTCCAAAGCAGCGACCAGCGCCTTTTTGCCCGCCGGCGTGACGATCAGGTTATTCCCGTCTACCAGCAGGCACTCGGAGACCCCAAAGAAGGGCTGTTTGGCCTCAAAACGCTCGAGCACGTTGACGACCCACTGCTCCTTACCGGTGGCCGCATCGAGGCAGACCAACCGTCCATAACCGTTCATCTGGTAGATTTTCCCCTCGCTGTAGCAGCACGCCGCCCGCCCTCCGGGGAACGGTTTCTTCCACGCCTTTCCGTTAGTCACCTGCCACTTGACCTTACCGTCAAGCCCCAACGCGAATATCCGCAGATCAGCGCCCACATCACCGACGATATATATCCGCCCGCCGGTAATGATCGGAGAGCACCAACCCTTGCCCATGCCCTCAGTCTTCCAGAGCAGTTTGGGCCCGCCTTCCGGCCAGGCGTCCAGCAGATCTTTTTCGCGGCTTATCGCGTCGCGTCGCGGACCGCGCCACTGGGGCCAATCGGCCTCTTTGGAACGGACAAGCCAGAGACCCGCGGGAAATGTCGTGGCTACCGCATCGCTTGACATAGCTGCGAATACTATTCCCACAACCGCAATCGCCAGCATAAGGGACAACATCCGGCGCATTGACAGCAGGTTTCGATCGGCCATCTGTAATCCTCTCGCTATTTATTGATGATCGGTATCAGCACGATGTTCCGGAACTCCAGCGGTCCGCCTTCGGACTGCAGACATATCTTGCCCGGATTCTCCCGGCATTCGGTGGCGCGGTTCTGGACCAGATTATTGACTCTCAGTTCGAGATCGCCCTTGTTCAGCGTGATCTCGTATGCGTCCCACTGTCCGATCGGCTTCTCGTTGGACTGGTGGATCTTCCTGGTCCCCGCCCCGCGCGTGCGCTTCGGGTCGGTCTTCATCGGGAACTTGCCGAAGTTGTAGATATCGCCCATTTTCCCTGACATCACCTGGGCCTCGATCGATTGCGGCCAGGCGCCGTCCAGCTTCGTCGACCGCAGCAGAACACCGCTGTTGGTCTTGACGAGGTGTTTCACCTGAAGGCGCAGCACGTAGTTGGTGTAGTCGTCCTTGGTGGCGATGAAACCGGCGGGCTTGCCCTTGTCGGTCATCACGCCGTCCTTGACGCCCCAGACATCTTTCTGGGCGTCCTTCATCGTCCAACCGGTAAGATCCTTACCGTTGAACAGGCGGACAGCCGGTCCGTATTCGACGTCGAACGTCTTGACGCGGATATCCTTGAAGTCGACGATCATGGGCGGACCAGAGTGGATCTGCAGGCAGATATACCCTTCCATGGTGCGGTTCTTCTTGTCGTTATCGATCAGTTCGACCGTCGGGTATCCGTTGAGGTACATCGCGATGTGATTACCGCGGCAGATGATCTCGTACTCGTTCCATTCCTTGTTGGTGTAGTACTTGTCGGCGATCAGCTTCTTGACGTCGGATACTTTGCCCACGACTTCCTTCTTGATCTTCTTACCGTCGGCGGAGGGATTGACTTCCATGATGTCGCCAACATTGACCAGCCATCCGCGACGAGCCTCGTCGTACAGGAAACCGACCTTGCCCGCCCTGTTCTCGACCTCGGCCTGATATCCCGCGACGCGATGCTTGTTATTGGGATTCTTCACAAAGCTGCGGAACTGAACGCCGGAATTACCGTTCTGGATTCGGAACTTGAGTTTCAGGGCGAAGTTCTTCATTAGCCCCTTGTTCTTACCGCCGCGCCAGATGAGGAACGTGTTGCCCCTGGTGGGCTTGGCACGGGTGGTCTGGCCGCGAATCATTCCATCCTTTACCGACCAGAACTCCAGCCCGTCCCATCCTTTGAGATCCTTACCGTTGAAAATCTTGACGTATCCGTCTTCGGCCCGAGGGCAATCTTTACCGGACGGTAATTTGTCTTCCGCCGCCGCCAGAGAGGCAAACATCCCAACCGCAGCCACGACTATCAGTAGAAGTCCAATTCTCTGCAACATGACCATTTCTCCTTGCAAGGCTTATACCCGATGACGACCCAATCCATACCACCCGCGACGCCCGCAAGCGGAGTTTGACCATTATCTGTCTGTATAAACGCATTAGCAAGAACGATAGCGAGGGCAATTTGCTGATTTTTTCTTCGTTGTAATGTATGCTATAGGGAACACTATATCGCCGCGAACATCGCACACATGGAGCGACAGTAATAATGTACGCACAATTGCACAGATTCTCGGTAACGCTGATTCTCGCCGCCGCTTTGACGATCGGAATGCTCGCCCTGCAGGCCAACGCCAAAACGCCGGCTTTCAAACCGCTGACCACCAAGGTGATCAAGGGCGGTAATCAGCCCCTGAAGATCAGCGTCGATATCACAGGCCTCAAAGACCTCTGGCTGCTGGCGACATCCGGGCCGGACGACTACCACCACGACCGGGCGGCGTGGGGCTCGCCGGTCCTCATCGATGCTGCCGGTAAGAAGATCGACATGACGACCATCAAACCGATCGCCAAGGCCGGACATGGAGGCCTGATGATCAACAAGGGCCTGTCCGGAGGTGTGCTGCAGATCGGCTCCAAGCGGTTTAAGAAGGGTTTCCTGCTGCACGCGCCGAGTTCCATGCATTTCAAGCTCGATGGAAAGTACGTGAAATTCGAAGCGCTGGTCGGAATCGGCGCCGGAGCGGGCAAGAACGGAAGCTGTACTTTCCGCGTGCTGAACAAGTACGACCCTGCCGGTATGAAAAAGTACCCCTCGGGTAAGAAGGTGTACGTCGAGAAAAACGCCCGGCCCGCCCGAGCCAAACGCGCCGCGACGCCGATAGTCAACATCAAAGCCCTCGGCCTGGCGATCGATGACCTTACCGCGACGTACAAGGACCGCTACCCCAAAGGCGCCGAATACGCCAAACGCCTCGAAACGGTCAAGGCGATGCCCGCCGGCGAAGAACAGACCAAGGCGTTCAAGGCGTTGCAGACCGAAGCGTTGCTGGCCAATCCGCTGCTGGACTCCGACAAACTGCTCCTGATCCGCCGCAAGGGCAACCTCGGTATGCCCGCCAACTGGTGCAGCAATTCGTCGATCAGGAAAACCGGATACGATAACGATATTGCGGTCCTCTCGCCGGTCTCGCCGGACGGTAAGCTCACTTCGCTGTTCAAGCCCAAAGCCAAAGAGTACGTCGGCGAGGTCGACCTGCACTTCAACGCCGACAAGATGCTGTTTTCCATGCCGTCCGAGGGCGGGCGGGGCGCCTGGCAGATACACGAAATCAAGGCCGACGGAACCGGACTGCGACAGGTATCCCCCACTCGTAAGAAGGAATCGTACACGAACAATTACGATGCATGCTACCTGCCCAACGGCGAGATAATCTACACGTCGACCGCTCCGCACATCGCCGTCCCGTGCGTAAGGGGAAGCGCCCCGGCGGCGATGCTGTTCCGGATGAAGGCCGACGGAACCAACATCCGCCAGTTGTGCTTCGACCAGGAGCATAGTTGGCACCCCGCCGTTCGCCAGGACGGAACGATACTCTACTCTCGCTGGGAGTACGCCGACCTGCCCCACTCCAACTCGCGAATGATGTTCACGATGAACCCCGACGGAACGAACCAGCGTGCGTTTTACGGCAGCGGATCGTTCTGGCCTAACTCGACATTCTACGCTCGCCCGGTTCCCGGACACTCGACGATGTTCGTAGGCGTTATCACCGGTCATCACGCACCGGCGCGCATGGGCGAGCTGATCATATTCGACCCGGCCCTCGGGACGCAGGAAGCCGACGGCGTCGTACAGCGCATCCCGGGCCACGGCCTGAAGGTCGAGCCGCTAATCCGCGATGGTCTTACCGGCGGGTCCTGGCCGAAATTCCTGACCCCCTACCCGCTCAGCGAAAAATACTACCTGGTCTCGATGAGACCGTCGGGGCGGTCGGCATGGGGACTGTACCTCGTCGACACGTTCGACAACATGCTGCTGATCAAAGAACAGGCCGGATACGCGATGCTCGAACCGGTCCCGTTCCGCAAGACGCCGATGCCCCGCATCGTACCCGACAGAATCGACACCTCCCGCAAAGACGCGATCGTCATGATATCGAACATCTATTACGGTCCCGGCCTGGCCGGCGTGCCGAAAGGCGAAGTCAAGAAACTCCGCCTGTACACTTACACGTTCGGTTACGGCGGAGTTGGCGGACTTTACGGTTCGATCGGAATGGACGGACCCTGGGACATGCGCCGAACGCTGGGCACCGTACCGGTCGAACCTGACGGCTCGGCGTCGTTCGTCGTACCGGCCAACACGCCGATCGCCGTCCAGCCGCTGGACAGCGAAGGCAAATCGATGCAGATCATGCGCAGTTGGTTCACCGCCATGCCGGGCGAAACGCTGGCGTGCCTCGGATGCCACGAAAACGCAAAAGACGCCCCGCCGGCGGGCATCCCGGCAGCGGCCCGCAAGGCCCCGGCGAAGATCACGCCGTGGCGCGGTGAGGCCCGCAACTACGAGTTCTCGCGCGAAGTTCAGCCCGTACTCGACAAGTTCTGCATCGGATGCCATAACGGTAAGAAACGCGACGACGGTAAGAACCCTCCCGACCTGCGCGGAACGGAGATGATCAAGGGCTGGACCACGAAGATGGCCGGTAACACCGGCAGGGGCACGGGCGGCAAGTTCTCCGTCGCCTACGGGACGCTGCACCGCTACGTCCGGCGCCCGGGAATCGAAAGCCCCATGCCCATGATGACGCCGATGGAATTCCACGCCGACACGACCGAACTGGTGCAGATGCTCATCAAGGGGCACAACAACGTCAAACTCGACG
>CAZSLS010000046.1:0-36154 GCA_964607575.1 uncultured Planctomycetaceae bacterium
ATGATCTCTATGAGCATAGTAAAAGGATATAAGAAAGGCCGGCAATTGCCAACTGCCGGCCGGCAATTGACTATCGTCAATTGACGGCAGTTATGATGAGCGTGTTGTTCTGTCCGCCGAAGCCCATTGAGTTGGACATGCATGTGGTTACCGAGGCCTTTCTGGGCGTGTTGGGTATGTAGTCCAGGTTGCAGTCGGGGTCGGGTGCGTTGAGGTTGGCGGTGGGTGGGAGAATCTGGTCTCGCATCGCCATGATGCACGTTATCAGTTCGGTCGCGCCCGCCGCGGCGATCAGGTGCCCGAGCATGCTCTTGGCGCTGGAGATCGGGACGGTGGTCTCATCGCCGAATACCTGCTTCATCGCCAGGGTCTCGACCAGATCGTTCTGCTTGGTGCCCGTACCGTGTGCCGAAATGTAGTCGATTTCGGCGGCGCCCATTTCCGCGTCCGCCAGGGCGGCCCGCATCGCGGCGGCGGCTCCGTCTCCGCGCGGGTCCTGGTCGGTTATGCGGAATGCGTCTGCCGACGAACCGTATCCGACAATCTCGGCGAGGATACTGTCAGCCGCGCCGCGATGGATCACCTTGTCGTAGTCTTCGAGTATCAGGACGCTGGCGCCCTCTCCGAGTACGAAACCGTCGCGCGTGGCGTCGAACGGTCTCGAGGCGCTTGCGATATCGTCGTTGCGCACCGACAGGGCGGTAAGGCGATTGAAGCCCATCACGCCGAGCGGGTGTATCATGCTGTGCGCGCCGCCGGAGATGATGGCGTCGGCTTCTCCGCGCCGGATCATGCAGGTGGCCTCGCCGAGCGCCTGGGTGCTTGCCGCACAGGCGGTCAGCACGTTGAACGCGGGACCTCGAGCGCCGAATTCTGCGGCGAGGTGTGCGACGACCATGTGCGATTCCTGCTCGACCTCGCGGTGCATGTCCATTCTCTCGAAGCCCAGACGTCCCCATTTGGGCGCATTGAGCGTGTCGTCTTCGTTCCACGCGTCGACCAGCAGCGAGATGAAGTTGTCGAAATCGAGGCTTCCCTCACCGCTGCCGAGATAGATGCCCAGGCGGTCGCGGTCGAGTTTGTCGTATTGTCCCAGCCCCGATTGCTTCCAGGCCTGGACCGCCGCGGCGATCGCGAACGTGCAATGCCTTCCCGCGTGGCGGTGCTTGTGGGCGTCTTCGACGTGGTCGGCGAGATCGAAGTCCTTCACCTGCGCCGAGAATGTCGAAGGGAACGTGCCCGCGTCGAATATTTCGGTCTTGCTGACGCCGGATCTGCCCGCCAGCAGCCCCTCCCAGGTCGCGGCGACGTCGTGACCCAGCGGGTTGACCGTCCCCATGCCCGTGATGACTACTCGTTTGCGGTTCATGATTCGCACCGTTTCAGGACGCACGCGGCGCTCTGACCGCCGACGGAAAACGCGCCGACGACCGCGTGGTTGATATCGCTTTTGCGGGTCTCGCCCGCCAGCGACAACCGGCAGCGGTCGTGGGGTTCTGTGAAGTTCACCGTGGGCGCCACGGTATTATGCTGCATCGCAAGCGCGCCCGCCACCAGCGTAACGCCCGACTGCCCGGCGAACATGGACCCTGTGGTCCCGGTGATCGCCATTGCGGGGATATTGGGCAGATCGCCGCCGAACACTTTTTCCCATGCCTCGGACTCGCAGCGGTCTTCTCCGGGTACGCCCGTTCCCTGTGCGACTATCAGGTCGATATCATCTGGTTTGATGCCCGCATCGGCGATGGCCTTTGAGACCGCCAGATCCAGCGACCCGCAGTTGGGCTCGGTCACGATGATACCGTTTGGATCGCAGGCCGCTCCGAAACCGGCGATTTCGGCGTACACCGGTGCGCCTCTCGACTTTGCGTGGTCGGCGTCTTCGATAATCAGCAGTCCGCCGCCTTCTCCCATAACCGTTCCGGCGTGCGTCGCGTCGAATGGTCGGCAGGCCGATTCGGGCCGATCGTTGCTGTCGGTCGCCAGTCGCCCCAGCAGCGACTGCCTCAGCATGCCCAGTGGGGTGAGCTTGGTTTCCGCGCCGCCCGCGATCGCGACGTCGGCGGCCTGGCGGGCGATCCACCTGGCGGCTTCGGCGACGCTGAGTATTCCGCTGGTCGCCCCGCACGTTATGCAGTTCGACGGGCCTTCGGTGCCGTGGATGATCGTGACGTGGCAGGAGAGCATGTTGGGCAGGTATTTCAGCAACCACAGCGGCGTGAGATTCTCCATACCGCTGTTGCCCCAAACGCCCAGGTCGAATTTTCCGTCGACGACGGACGTGTTGGCGGCATGTCCGAGTTCGTCAAGTTCGCAGCAGATCAGACCGGCGCCCACGTTGCATCCCAGGCGACCGGGCTCGACGGACATTTCGCTTTCCGCGTCGGCTCGCGTGGTGATACCCGCGTCCTTGAACGCCAGGTCGGCGGCGACTACGGCGACTTCTATATCGCGAGCCATTACCTTTACGGCTTTTCGATAGCTCTTGGGCACGATCTTGCGCGCCGAGAGGCCCACGATCTGCCCGGCGGCATGGCAGGGGAAGCCCGCCGGGTCGAAGATGCTGTTAGTCGTCAGGCATTTTCTGCCTTCGGTCAGCGCGCCCCAGAACTCTTCGATTCCGGTTCCGGCGGACGAGGCGACGCCGAGGCCTGTGATTACAGCGCGTCGGTCAGGCATCGCCGGTCTCCAGGAAAGGCGCCACGAGGCGTTCGAACTGCCCGGTGAAGACGAAGTTCTCTTCGGGGAACTGCTGTCCGGCGAGGTTCTGGTCGATGTGCGAGAACATGAGGTCGACGGTTCCGATCTGCTCGCCGTTCCGCATTACCGTCCCTTTGGTGACGGCGGCATCGGGCGTTATGTTTTCGATTTCCGCGTGGTAGCTGATCTGATCGCCCGGTGTGACAATGTCGTCGAACTGCGCGCGAGAGATTTTCGCGAGAATCACCTTCTCTTTGAAGTCGCGAGCCTGCCCGACGAGAATGCCCGCGGTCTGCGCCATACCCTCGATCATGAGCGAGCATGGCATGATTGGAAAGGCGTCCCAGTGATCGTGGAGATGGTCCTCCGCCAGGGAAACGTTCTTTACCGCCACCGCTCGCTTACCGGGCTCGAATTCCACAAACCTGTCGATCCATATCCAACGCATCGCAAACTCCATATCGTCAAATGCCGATCACCGCCCTGAGCCCGAGCATCGCATGGGGCAGGAATGCAGCAATCGGCAATGCTGGCTCCGAAGCCAACTGTATCGTCTAGCCGTTGACTTTGGTCATCACGTAGTTAACGATCGTTTGAACAGTAAACAGCTCGCCCATGTTGTTGATATCCGGGTTTTGCTCGAAGTCGGTGAAGTCCGCGTGGGGCATACGGGCCTTGAGTTCGGCCATCCCCGCCTCGGTCAGCGATCCGTCCTGGACGAAATCGGGATTATTGACGATGTTGTCGGGGAACAACTCACCGCGTGGGATTTTGATATCAAAGGACTTTTCGAGCCGGAAAACGATATCGAGAAAATCGATGGATTCCGCGCCCAGGTCGCCTGTGAGGGTGGCGCCGGTTTTGACTTCATCATCATCGAGCGCCAGTGCTTCGACCAGCGTCTCGGCCACTATTTCGAAGACTTCCGTTTCCGTCATCGGCTTAATTCTCCATTATTTCAGTCTGGCTAGATTAAAGCGGTCGGTGGGGCGAGGCGATCCGCCCGGATGACCGATTGGCAGTATATAATGACTAAACCGCCGGATGTCAACGGGTAAAGATGGAAAGTTTCCGTTTCTGCCCGCAAGTGGCGGTTCGGTCCGCGTCGCTAACCGTCGCTGGCGGACATCGCCGAAGGTCCGCCGACCAGTTCAAACTGTTTCTTCAGATCGCTGATGATGGACGCATCGGCTTCGGCGAGATATCCACCGCGATCGGAAAGGTTAAGGCACTTCAGCTCCAGGCGGGCCGACAACGCCTGGTTGTCATCGATCCAACCGATGCCCTTGAACTTAGCGCTGTCGGCGTCGATCGACACCGCGTCGAGTTCGCAGCGGAGTTTTCGACCGGGTTGAACGAAATTCGCGTATCGAACGTTGCGCGCCGAGGCGAGTACGATCACGCTCTTGGCGAAATTCTGCTCCAACCGCACCAACCACGCCGCCGACTGCACCAGCGCCTCGAGCATCAACACTCCGGGCATTACCGGGAAAGCCGGAAAATGGTCGGCGAGATACTCCTCCGCCAGCGTCAGTGCCTTGGTGGTCACTATCCGCTTGCTCGGTTCAATTGACTCGATCCTGTCGACCAGTAGGAATTTCATTCGTAATTTCTCTTTGGAGCTATCGGCGGACAGTTACGCCAGTGAAGCCAGTATATCCAGCCCCTCGGCGAGTTTCTCGTCGGTTGTGGCGTAGGATATCCTGAAGTGCGTGTCTCGCGTGGAAAACACGCTTCCCGGGATTATCAGCACGTTGTTTTCGATGGCCTTCGTGACGAACGCCGTCGCGTCGCCTCCCGGCGCCGGGACGAACGCATAGAATGCACCGCCGGGCGTGACCATACCGAATTTATCGCCGAGCGCGTCGACCACCATGTCGCGCTTGCGCTTGTAGTCGGCTACCTCGGCGGACATGTCGGTCGCCAGCGCCGTGGCGCCGGCGGCTTGGACCATGCTCGGGGCGCAGACGAAAGAATACTGCTGCAGTGTGGTCATCTTCTCGATGATCTCCCTGGGACCGGTGCACCAGCCCATCCGCCATCCCGTCATCGCGTAGCTCTTGGAGAAGCCCCGAAACAGCAGCGTGTTTTCGTATATCGACGCCATCGAGACGAACGGTTGATCGTAGCAGAACAGGTTGTATATCTCGTCGGAGATCACCAGGATGTCTTTTTCGGCTGCTACTTCCGCGATCGCGCGGAGTTCGGTTTCGGTGTGGACGCAGCCGGTGGGGTTCGACGGGGAGTTCAGGACGATCATCCGGGTATTGTCGGTGATTGCCTCGGCGAATTTCGCGGCGTCCGGTCGGAAATCCGGATAGGTGTCGACCATGACGCACTTCCCGCCGGCCAGGTGGACCAGGTGCGAGTACATTACGAAATAGGGATCGGCGAAGATTACTTCCTGCCCGGGATTGACCAGCGTAAGCATCGCCAGGACGAGCGCCCCGCTGACTCCGGAAGTTACCAGGTAGAGGCGGTCGTCCGCCCATCCGAATTCGTCCCTGCATGCCGCGGCGAGCGTTTCGCGCAGATCGGCGGTCCCTTGAGTCTGGGTGTACTTGTTGTGCCCCCCGGCGATTGCCTCGACGGCCGCCGCCTTGATCGCCTCGGGCACGTCGAAGTCCGGTTGCCCGATCGACAGGTTTATCGGGTCGGTCATCTTCGCCGCGAGATCGAAAACCTTGCGTATACCCGACGCGTCGATCGGCGTCATGCGGTCGGCGATGGAGTGGCTGGTGCGTGTCATAATTCAAGGGCAACAGGCAGGAACTGGAGTCGCATTTCTGCGGGCCGGTGTTCCTGCCTGGTGATCGATAACACCCATGGGTCGACCTGCACCGCTCGGCGAAGCACTTCGCTGCGCGTTACGAGCGGTTTGCAGGGCTTCCGATGCGTTATTCCTGGCTTTCTTCGGCGGCTTCTGCGCCTTCTGCGCCTTCGACGGTCTCTTCGGTCGGGGCTTCCTTCTTGCTCTTGGTACCGGCGCGGCTGTGTCTGACCTTCACCTTGGGCAGTCCCAGGGGATTGTCTTGTTCGGGATCAAACTTGCCCTCGTCGGTAAGTCGAGCTATACGTTCGGCTCGCGTCAGGACGCTTCTGGAGCCTCTCAGCGTGCCCCTTAGTTTCAGTGTTCTATCCAGCGACATTATTCAAACTCCGTCATTTTCTTTTCGGCTATGGTGAATGCGGGCGGGGCAATGGTGTTTAGCTTTCCAGCAGTGCTTGATGCCCGCGGTGGTTACTGTGGAGCGGTGTCAGGGGCTCTTACCGTAGGGATACATGACCGGGACCAGCTTTCCGTTTTTTACCGGTTGGTTGAATTTGTACTTCGATCCGTATTTTCTGGCGTACTTTACACCCAACTCGTTCTGTATCGATAGCGCGTGCGCCCTGACTTCTTCGTTCAGTTTCGAGTCAAACGGCGTCAGTGACCAGACGATCAGGTTTGGTTTCAGGAACTGGACCTCTGCCGGTTCGCCGTTTGCCTTGCAGAACTTGACTATCCGATCGGCCTCGGCTCGCGCCTCTTTAGTACGACCGTCGAGCGTTTCGATTACCATGTAGAACTTACCGACCTGGCGCTTCACGACGGGTCGTTCGGTATTGGCGCCGGGGGGCGCCGCCGGAGACGAACCGACCTTGTGCCCCAACCAGAACGCCACGATGATCAGCAGCAGTATGCCCGTGGACGCCACCAGGCAACTGACGTAATTCAGCGACAATACCAGCCTTCCGCCGGAGGTGCTCCAGATCGGCAGGTCTGATGTTATGGGCTCTTCAGGCGACCGGCGTGGTTCCCACGTTGACGTCGTCTGAAGAGTGGGAGCGTTTTCCGCCTCCGCATCCGGCGACGCCTCCGCCTCCGGTTCCGGCGCCGCAACTTCCTCCTGGACTGGAGCGGTTTGTGCTTCAGGGTCCGGCGCGTCTAGTTCCCCCGGCTCAAAGTCCTGTACTTGGGGTTCTTGTGCCTCGGCCTGCTGGTTCTGATGGCCTGGCTTTATCCAGTTCGGTACGGTGACCTCGGTATCGGGGTTCTTGTCCCGGGTATTCGAGATTACCTCAAACAACGCCATAGAGTTTTTTTTCTTGGCCACCTGTGAACTCCTTGTCACCGCGCATTGACGGCGCAGCAAAACAAACCACCCAGCAAACCGAAATATGATATCTTTGCGCCTTGCAAGTGTCAACCATTTATTAAATAGCTGACAGATGAGAGTTGAGAGCTAAGTCGTAAATAGCTCGACGTTTTGCGTTGTTCCGCATATACTCCGCGGAGCGTATTGTCCCCAAACGAAAGGCAGGCAGAAGGCCATGAAAACCGTCAGAACCATGAGAAGAATTATTCACCATCGATATGTAGTTGCCCTCGTTGCACTTATCGCCATCTCGTCGCTGTGCCTGGCGGTACCGCGCCAGTTGAACGACAAGATGTTCCCGATGACCGGGCGCGACAAGTGGCAGCAACCGGCGCGAGTCGTCGCGGACCTCGGTCTGAAAGAAGGTTCGACCATCGCCGACGTCGGGTGCGGATCGGGCTATTTCACGTTCCGCTTCAGCCACGCCGTCGGCGCCAAGGGCAAGGTATTCGCCACCGAGATCAACGCCAAGGGGCTCAAGGCCATCAACGATCGTGCCAAGAAGAACAAGATAACGAATATCCAGACGATCCTGTCGGACCCGACGAGAACCAAACTCGCCCGCCATTCGGTCGACGCAGCCACGGTCGTCAACGTGCTGCACCACGTCACCAAGCAATACCGGGTACCGCTGATGAAGGACATTGCCGAGGCGATCAAGCCCGGCGGGTCGCTGTACATTATCGAGTGGCGAATGAAGGCCGGCGTGAAACACGACAAGCACCGCCGCATCCCCCGCGCCGACCTGGTGAGGTTGGCCCAGGGAGCGGGTCTGAAGCTCGACGCCGAGTTCTTCTACCTCAAGAACCAGGTATTCCTCCGCTTCAACAAACCCGCGAAGAAGTAAGAGGCTGACTTGTTGCTTCTCGATAATACTCGACAGGAAAGGGCCGACTATGACTGATAAGCGAACTGACAGGCGCAACTTGGTGCGGAACGGTTTTCTGATTCTGGCGATGGCGGTCGGCGCGGTTGTTCTGGGCCCGGTCGATCGGGCGTCGGGCGCAGAGGCCAACACCAAGAAACTTCGCGTGCTGGTTCTCGCCGGCGGGCACGGGTACGACAAGAAAGCCTTTCCCAAAGCCTTCGAAGGCCAGAGCGATATCGATTTCAAAATCCAGGCCAGCGGTAATCCGTTCGAGGATATCAGCAAGTGGAACTACGATGTCATGGTCCTGTACAACTTCAAACAGAAGATATCCGAGACCTCCAAGGCCAACTTCCTCAAACTGCTCAAACGCGGTGTCGGGCTGGTCTGCATGCATCACGCGGTGGCGGCTTATCCGGGCTGGGTTGAGTACGAGAATGTCATTGGCGCGACCTATTCGCTGAGGAAAGGACTCGTGCGGAACGGTATGAAATACATGCGACCGGTCTGGAAGCACGGCGTGGATTTCAACGTTCGCATCGAGGACAAATCCCACCCGATTACCAAGGGAATGTCCGATTTCAAGATCCACGACGAATCCTACAAGGGATGGGTCTACCATCCGGGCAGCCACGTGCTGCTGACGACCGATCAGAAACTCAACAACCACCGCCTCGCCTGGACGCGATTCTACAAAAAGGCCCGCGTATTCTTCATCCAACTCGGTCACGGGAAACGCGCGTTCGAGAGCAAGGATTTTCAAACGCTCACCGCACAGGGTATTCGCTGGGCGGGCGGCAGATTGCCCGCCGGCGCGGGCGCCGATTCGCGCAAGATCGTGTTCTTGTGGTCCAAGGGTCATCACCCCAACACCGAATCGAGCAAGCTGTTTGCCCGCTGCCTGAAAACCGCAATCAACGCGCCCGATATCAAGACAGAGGTCCACGAAAACTGGCCCGCCGATGCGTCGGCGCTGAACGATGCAGCCGCCGTCGTGCTCTATTCCGAAGGCGCCGACAAGAAGGGCAAGCGTCACCCGATCCTGACGCCCGAGCGGATGAAGATACTAACCGATCTGAAAGCCAGGGGGCTTGGCGTGGTGCTGGTCCATTTCAGCCTGTATGGAAGCCGCAAAGTCGAGGCGCCTAAAATGCTTGACTGGGTCGGGGCGTACTACGACTTCGAGGGCTACGGATCAGTGCATAGAGTTTCACGCAAACCGCTGGACTGCTCCCCGACCTCGCCGGATCACCCGATCTCGCGCGGATGGAAGAAGTTCACGCTCAAAGAAAACGAGATGTACCACAACCTGAAATTCGCCGAAGGCGCCGCGGTAGTCCCGATCCTCACCGCACCGCTGATGCCTCAGGGCAAGGGCAACGCCAACGTGACGGCATGGGCGCTCGAGCCCAAGAGCGGCGGGCGGGGGTTTGCCTTCGGTGGCGGACACTTTTTCAGCATGTGGAAAAACGAAGACTGTCGCCGCATGATGCTAAACGGGATACTCTGGTCCGCGAAAATCCAGGTGCCTTTCGACGGCGTTCAGACGAACTTGGCTGGTGGTAAGTGAGGTGCGCCCTTGCAGCAGCGATGCGTATTTGGGACGTTTTCAAAAAGTGGTCGCAAAACTCCGCGGAGTGTGTATCGTACAGTTACGTTTATGACAATACCGTCAAGGAGACACAGACATGTTACAAAGAAACAGTATCGCTCTAGCCACCATCGCCGCCCTCCTCTTGTGCTGCGGGCAGGCGTCGGCTGAACCGGCCAAAACGGCCAAAACCCCTGCGAAGGATGCGGACGGATGGGTATCTGTTTTTGACGGTAAGAGTCTCGACGGGTGGAAGGTTTCGACCGATAACCCCAAGACCTTCACCGTCAAGGATGGAGCGATCGTCGCCAAGGGACCGCGGGCGCACTTGTTCTACGCCGGGAAGGTTGCCGACCACAACTTCAAGGATTTCGAACTCAAGATCGACGTAATGACCAAACCGGGCTCTAACGGCGGTGTCTACTTCCACACGAAATACCAGAAGGGCGGCTGGCCCGGGAAGGGTTTCGAGGTCCAGGTCAACAACACGCATAGGGACCCGAAGAAATCCGGCGGACTTTACGGCGTCAAGGACGTCTTCAAGGCCCCTGCCAAGGACGGCGAGTGGTTTACCGAGCACATCATCGTCCGCGGAAAGCAGATAACGGTGAAAGTGGACGGTAAGACGCTGGTGGAGTTCACCGAACCGACCCCGCCGAAAATGAAAGGTGGACGAGTCCTTTCGAGCGGAACGTTCGCCCTGCAGGGGCACGATCCCAAATCCACCGTCTACTACAAGAACATCCGCGTCAAGGTGCTTGACGGGAAGAAGGATGGATTCACGCCGCTGTTCGACGGTAAGACGCTTAAGGGCTGGAAGGGCAGGGAGTCGCTCTGGAAGGTCGAGGACGGCGCCGTCTGCGGACAGAGTTCAAAAGACTTCAAGCTCAAGCACAACGACTTCCTCTACACCGAAAAGGAGTATGAGAACTTCGAACTGACTCTGAAGTACAAGTTGGTGAACGGCAATTCCGGCGTGCAAATCCGCAGTCAGGTGCATAAGGACTTTCGCGTAACGGGCTACCAGGCCGACATCGCGGTGAAGCGGTACACCGGCATCCTGTACGACGAGGGCCGACGCGGAATCATCGCCGACGTGAAGCCCGCCGAAGTTTCCAAGTTCATCAAGAAGGGCTGGAACGATTACCGCATTGTCTGCAAGGGTCCGGAAATCACGTTGTGGATCAACGGTCAGAAAACCATAAGCTACACCGAAAAGAAGGCCTCAATCCCAAGCAAGGGCGTAATCGCCTTCCAACTCCACCGCGGCCCGCCGATGAAGGTGTACTTCAAGGACATCCGGATAAAGGAACTCCCCGCCGGCGGAGGAGATTGACCGGGGACTCGGCGCTCGTCGTCCTGGGTGGCGCGCGATGTCGAATCGTCGTTATCGATACTCCCGCCGGCGTTTCAGGATGCCCAGGACTCCCAGCGCCAGGAGCGAGACGGTTGCCGGTTCGGGTATCGGATAGACCGTACCGCTGCAGGATGTGTACCCCGCGCCGGGGGTGAGAATCTCGATACCGACTACGGACCGGATGTTGATATCGACCGTCGCCAGCGGAACCCGGGTTTGGGGCGGTTCCGGCACCCAGGGAGCATAGTTCGCCATCGTGATTGCGCTTGCCTCCATGCTTCCCTGAATGGCGATCTGGTCGCCAACTGCGAGTTGAGACAGGGCGCTTGTTTCGCCCGGATCCCATAGTTGGAGTCCAGCACCACCCAGGTAAAACGCCGCATGCATGCCGTTTTCAGGGTAGCTCCTTCCCCCCTCGACCAACATGCCGCTTAGCTTGAGATACCATTTGACGTCCACAGGCGTTCCATCCGGGAGAGTGGATGACTCGAGTTTCAACCCGTCATGCCAACTTATTTGTGAACTTGCTCCGGCGTTACTCGCTGCTCCGTCAGTTGTACTGGTATTGACTTCCGTGTGAAGCGTCAGGTTGATCGATAGATCGCCCATGTCTATGCTGGAGATGACGCCGGCAAGGGCCGTACCGTAGCCTCCCGAGGCCTCAACGACCCCCGACCAGTCAGTGGACGTAGTGGGCAGCAGACCCGTAGTGTGGCCATCCGAATCGGACGCCGTTGCAGGGACTGTGTCCTGCCCGCCATAGCCTGCGTTGATCGCAGCGGCGAGCTGGACTTGGGGTATGCAGTCACTTCGGGCGGGTTGCGGAACCGACATAAGCGCTGCAAAGGCCGCTACGGCCAACACGATCTGAATTGCCCTTTTCATCCTACCGCTCCTTTTCGCTAGATCTGCCGCATCGGCGACAAACGAACTCTGAGAGTGCTTTCCCTGGCAGGAGGCTCGACCTGCGTAAAGAACTCTAACGTTGTGGGAACTTGGCCGGTGTGGCCTGGGCAGGAAGATGCGAGTGAGCGATACTCGTCCTGTCCGTAAAGAGAGTAGCCTGGCCGCTCCCGAAGCGAGCTTGAGCTGCGTATACTATATCACAGAAGTCGGATTTGACCAAGAAAAATCTCAAATTATCCCGTTGTGTATGTCTAATATAGCCCCGAAGCACTACTTAGCCAACTTCCAGCCCTTGTCGCTGGCGGTCAGGGCGGTGTGGCCTTTGTGGAGGTCGTAGACCTTGTTCATCTCTTCGATCGAATCGAAGTAACCCACGATGTGCGCCGCGCTGAACGATTGTCCTGCCCTGATCTCTCGGCCTCCGAATTCCAGGATCATGCAGATATACCCGCGCTGGTGGCACCATGCTTCGTGGACTACCGACGGATCAAGCGTCATCCCCGCCAGCCACGGACCCTTCTTGCCCGTCTTGGCGTCGCGAAGCTGCACGGCGCGGATGAACCGCTTCGGGACGGTCTTGACGCTGTCGCGACGGTAGTTGAACTTCTCGTCGGGTGCGAAGTTTTTGGCGAACTCAGAGGCCCGAATCGTCCCGTGATAGCTCAGGTAAATGTTGGCAAACGTGTCGCCGCCTTTGTGTTTGACGTGTCCGGGCATGTCGATTCGCAGGAACATCGCGGGCGAATCGTTGACGGCGTCTATCCGGTCCATCGACAGGAAATACCGCTTGCCCGCGGGGAAGACCAGCAGTTGCGTCCACGTCGAACCGATCTTCTTGCCTGGAGCGGCCGTGCGATAGCGGTACTTCTGCCGGATCGCGACGAAATCCTTGCCGCGAATGATCTCGGGTTTCAGCTCGCGCGCCTGGGTGCATATTTGCGGTCCTTCGATGGACCGCTTGGCCCGCCGCCCGTGATAGCTATTTCCGTATCGGTAGATCAGTTCGGTATCCAGGCGGTCGCGGTAGGCCTTGTCGCTTCCGGGCTCCATGATCCAGTCGGCGATGTCCAGTCCGTAGCCAGGATCGCCAAAGCCGGTCTTCTTATCGATCAGCGATCCTGCCGCCACACCGGAGACGTATCCTTTCTTCCGGACGGAGGCCTGGAGCATGGGCGTGTCGATGCGGATTTCCTTGTCGGTTTCGGTGACGGTGCAGACGGGCCGATCAACGCAGGAACTCGCACCGACCAGACACAACATCGCGATCGCGGGCAATATGGATTTGTTCATTATGCGTCTCCAGACGGGGGGGCGTGTTTGCGGAATCGGGCGAGGGTTCTTGGTGATGCGCCGAGGTAGCAGCCGGCGAAAATCGCCAGATTGACGAACGTGTTTTTCCATGGGCCTTCGGACAGCCGTCGGCGGGGGGATGTGCGGGCAGGGAGATCGAGAGTCACTATACGCCCGAGGCGTTTGAGGCGGCGGATGAAGAACAAGTCTTCGGCCAGCGGAATGTCGGGGAAGGCGCCGACTGCTTGAAAATCGCGTTTCCTGATGAAGATCCCCTGGTCGCCGTAGGGTAGCGAGAAACTGCGGGAGCGAATGTGTACGACCCTCTGAAAGATCTGCGAGGCCCGATCGCTCTGGTAACGAAATGCGCCGGCAATTGTGTTGGGATTCGACAGCGTCTCGAAAATCGCATGCTCAAAACCGTTGGGTAACACCGTGTCGGCGTGAAGGAAACAGAGTACTTTTCCGTCCGCTCCCGCGGCGCCTGCGTTCATTTGCCTGGCGCGTCCGGGCGGGGCGCCGATTACCTTCGCTCCGCAGCGGCGGGCGATTTGGACGGTGTTGTCGCGGCTGCCTCCATCGGCGACGATCACTTCGACACCGTCGACCGATGCCGATGCGATCGCTTCGCCGATGTGTCCGGCTTCGTTGAGAGTTGGGATGATAATCGACAGATAAGGGCGGTTGGCTTCGAAGTGGGCGTCGAGATGCTTCAGGTCGTCCGGCGTGTCGATATCGTGATGGATATCGAGCAGGGCGGTCGACGCTCCGGCGTGCTTGGCGAGCGAAAGGGTTTCGTTCAGCACGTCTGGTCCGCCCCATGTTACGCCCGAGAACACGTCGATCATCCGTCGCATCGCGATCAGCCAGTATCCCCCGTCGGCGCTCGGGCCCAAGACCAGTTCGTGCGTTCTGAGGGCGTCAAATGCTTCGCGAATATCGCCGGCGGTGAGGTCCGGGCAATCCGTGCCCACCAGCACCGATCGCGAAACGCCGCGATCAAACGCACTCGCAAACGCCGCCCGCATCCGACATCCCAGGTCTCCGGTAGTTTGACGAACGTAGTCGGCGCCCGGCCCGAGCCACCTCCGCATCTGCATCGCCGAGCCCCCGGTGTAGATGATTCTCAGCCCGCACGTATCGTCGCACACTTCGGCGGCCGCAGCTACGCACACTTCGGTCATCTCACGCTGAAGGGCCGCAGCCCCCAACGCCCCCAACCGCGGAATCAACCGCTTCTTGGCGATATTGGGCAGGGGATATCGTCCAAAGACCATCACCTGATCGGAGGTATTTGTCTGATCGTTCATCGTGGATCACATGTGCTTGTCGATGGCGCAGAATTGCATCAGGTCGCCGAGTTGAGCCGTGCCCACGCAGATGCACGTGTCGGCCGCTCCGTAGTAGATCGTGATCTGCTCGTTGTCTTCCATCAGGGCCCCGGTCGAGAATACCACGTTGGGCACGTCGCCGACGCGTTCGTAATACTCCTGCGGCGCCAGGATCGGTATCGACGAGCGACACAGCACTTCAGAGGGGTCGTCGATATCCAGCATGGCGGCCCCCAACCGATACACCGGTCCGTGAGACGTCGCCCGGACGCCGTGGTAGATTTCGAGCCACCCGTACTTGGTTTCGATCGGTTGGGCCGACGCCCCGACGCGCCAGGAGTCCCAGCAATCGGCGCAGACGGGCAGGACCACTTTCGCCCCGCCCCAGTGGATCAGGTCGTCGGAGTAGCTTATCCAGATATTGCCCATATCGCCGACCATCGGGCGGTCGAGCCTGGCGTAGTGACCGCCGATCTTTCGCGGGAACAGCGTACCGTCCTTGTTGTCCGGCTCGGAGACCAGCGCTATCCGCTCGAATTTGGCGAAGTCGGTCGTTTTCGCCAGCGCCAGTCGCGGCCCGTATCCCGACGCCGCGGTGTACATGATGTAGTACACCCCGTCGATCTGCGTGATCCTGGGGTCCTCGATGCCCTTGCGTTCGTAGATCCCGAAATCGCCGTCGACCGACGGGACCATCGCCGGTTCGGCGTCGACGTCGAAGTTTCGTCCATCCTTGCTGCGGGCCAGTGCGAACACCGACCGCCCCGAGAGATCTTCGACGCGCAGCAGGAGGATCGTCTCGTCGCCGAGGCGAGCGGCGGCTGCGTTGAATACCGAGTTGCACGGGAAGGGGATGTGCTCCCGCGTGATGATGGGGTTGTTCTCGTAGCGTCGTATCAGATCCTGTCCGAATTTCTTGCTCATGCCGATTCCCTTTCTGTTGCCCCAGCGAGGGCGTTGCGTGCGATTCGAGCGATGATGATCGCCGCCAGGACGCTTGCGGCCAGACCGATCGCGTAGAGCGCCCATTCGGCGGCGGTTTTTTCGCCTCGGGCGGCCTGTCCGAACACCGCACCGATGTAAACGTACATAAGCGCCCCGGGCAGCATGCCCAACCACGTCGCCAGTGCGTATTTCCAGAACGGTACCCCGGTAAGGGCGTAAGCGTAGTTCTGGAGATTGAACGGGAAGATGGGGCTCAGGCGGGTCAGGAGTACGATCGTGAATCCCTTGTCGCCCACGGCGCGATCGACGGCGGCGAATTTCGGTCGGCCGGCAAGGCGGCGCGAGATCCAGTCCCGGGCGATAAACCGTCCGACCAGGAATGCGGCGCACGCTCCCAGCGTAGCGCCCGCCGAGACTATCGGAAGGGCGACCCACACTTCGAAGACCGCCCCAACCGCGAGCGTCAGGGGCCACCCCGGAAGCATCAGCACGCACGTCGCGATATAAAGAAGTACGATCAGCAGCACGCCGGTCGGGCCCATGCCGCCGGCGGAATCCAGGAACTGCGGCAGCCTGTCGCCAAGGAACACAACGCCCAGCACAACCCCCGCGATCAGAACCGCCAGGACGATCAGTCGAAGCACACTCATCGCTCGCATCGTCATACGAGTACTCCCCCACAGGACGACCCCTTGCCCGCGGTGCAGGCGAAGCAGTGTTCTCCGGTGACGATGCGGCGGTTTTCCATCGCGACCGGATCGATATCTCCGAGGTCCGCCGGCGCCGGTGTGCTCGCGGGGCGGTCGAGGGCGAGATTGAAATCGCAGTCCGCGATCGTACCATCCCATCCAATGCATATCTGGTTTCGACACATCAACGCTTCGAGTGTCTCGACGTTAAAGGCGCTGCGCAGCATCCGGCGGTAACTTGCATCGCGACCGCAGTTTTGCAACTCGCCGGCAAACCGCCCGATCGGCATGTTGGTGATGGCCAGAAGCGAGTTGAATTCGATATCGAATTTCTCGCGCAGCTCGCGTCGATAGTCCCTCTCGAGTTGCCCCTGGTCCGGCGGGAGATGGGCGTCGGCGGGGTTGTATACCAGATCGAGTGTCAGATCGCCTCGGCGGGCGTATCCCAGGGAGTTGAGCATGCGGATGCACTCGATACTCCGCGCGTAAGTCCCCCGCCCGCGCTGCGTATCGACGTTACTGTCCAGGTAGCAGGGCAGGGACCCGACGAGTTGGACACCGGCGGCGCGGAGGAACTCGCCCAGCGTCTCGTTGCCTTCGGTCAGCAGGCCCGTGAAGTTCGTACGCAGGCGAATTTCCCACGGCCCGCCGGCCAGAAGTTCCACGAACCGGCGCAGTTCCGGATGGAGCGATGGTTCGCCTCCGGTTATGTCAACTCTTCGTGCGCCGGTCCGCTCGGCGAGGCGGCAGACGGATTGCATCGTCGCCAAGTCCATCATCTCCGCGCGACCCGGTCCGCAGGACCAGTGACAATGCGTGCAGCGCAGGTTGCACATCAGGCCGACGTTCACTTGAACGGTCTTGATATCGCCGGCAACGAGCGGGAAATGCCCCACGCCCCGCAGCTTTTCATCGAAAGGATTCATTCATTCTCCGCGGCGCGATCACCCGTCGCCGCCGGTCTTCAATATCATGCTTTATCCCAACATTAAATGCCACAATTCATCGTAGCATCACTTCCGAGTATTTCGGAGATTTGGAATTACTCATCCGAATTGTTGCACCGGGCCGATTATGTTATGCTAAGATGCTGTGACGGACCAGAATTACCGGGCGTTTTCGGACCGGTCGGACAGAGGAGAATGCACATGCTGCGATACATCTGTTTTGCCTTGGTTATTGTGGGGATGGCGCTGGTTGCGAATGCGGCTAGACCCGCGCCGGCGGCGCCGTTCAAAGTGGTCTCCCACCGACAGGACCATCGGAGCCTCCAACTTGACAAGAGCTTCATGGCCCAACCGATGCGGATCGGATCGAAAACGTTCGCCCGCGGACTGGGTATGCACGCCAACAGCCTGACCGTTATCGAACTGGGCAAGGGCTGCAAATCGTTCAAATGCCAGATCGGCGCCGACCTCAACGACCCCACACGCAAAGCCGGCGGGTCGGTTGTTTTTATCGTCAAGACCGACGGTAAGGAGCGGTATCGATCGAAGATCCTCAAACCCGGTGATGAGCCCCTCACGGTTCTGGTCGACTTGGCCAAGGCCCGGAAACTCGAACTGATAACCGATGTGTCGATCAAGGGATTCACCGGCGACCACGCGGACTGGGCCGACGCCCGGATCGCAGTGGCCGGCGGCAAGGATGTGTATATCTCCGATCAGATACGCCGCCAGAAGCCTCTGGCCAAGGCCCCCTCGCTGCCGCCTGCTCCGAGGACCGGACCGGCTGAGCCCGAGACACGTACGCTGACAGCCGAAGAGGCCCGGGCCCAACTCCGCGCCGAATGGTTGTTCCAGGCCGAACGCAAACCGCTGGCACAGAGGGCTCTCCAGGAGATCGCATGGGCCAGGGATATCGCCGCAAGGCTCCGCAAAGCCGCAAAGCCGCCAAACCTGACCGCCGACTTGGCAACGCTCGACGCCCTGGAGAAGAAACTAAAAAGCCTGCCCGCAAAGCCGGAGGCGAAGGTCTGCGAGGAACTCTATTTCGCCGTTCGCTCGGCTAAACGGAAGATCATGTTCGCCGACCCGCTGGTCGACTTCTCGAGCATGGTGTTCGTCGATGTCCCCGAGCGGTACCCCCATGAATCGATGCACCGCGTATACCCCCAGGCGCAGTTGAACTGCGTTCGCCTGCTGGTGCTCGACGGTTTGAATCCTGGCGGCAAGCTCCGCAAACTCGCCGGCAAGCTCGGCCCGGGTTGGTACTGGCGCCCCGACCTGTCATTCGACGGTAAGCGAGTGCTGTTCTGCTTCCGCCCGAAGAGCGACAGGACCTTCCACCTGTACGAGATGCCCCTGGACGGTGATGACCCCGAAATCAAGCAGCTTACCGACAGCAGCTACGACGACCTCGACCCGATCTACATGCCCTCGGGGCACATCGTGTTCGTCTCGAACCGCGGCGCGAGCCACGCCCGCTGCACCGTCGGGCACCCGAGCACGGTCGTCGCCCGGTGCGACGCTAACGGAAAGAACATCTACCTTATCTCCGGCGGTAACGAGCCGGAATACACACCCGCACTGATGCCCAACGGGCAGATTCTCTACACGCGATGGGAATACACCGACAAGGAACTGATGCGCATCCAGAGCCTCTGGACAGTCAACCCCGACGGTACCGGAACCAACGCCTTCTGGGGCAACCAGAGCTACTGGCCGGACATGCTCGTCGAGGCCAGACCCATCCCCTCCAAGAACGCTGCCGGAACGCGGGTGCTGTTCTCCGGACAGGGGCACCACAACGTCTACTACGGCAGCCTGGGGATCGTAGATCCCAAGAAGGGACGCAACTATCCCAACGGTCTGACCAAAGTCACCCAGGACCTCCGGTGGTGCGAGGTAGGCGACGGACCGGCTGAACGTCCCGAGACCACTAAGTACCACAAATCGGGCGCTTATCGTGGCTACAAGTCGCCTTACCCGCTAAGCGACGAGGTGTTCCTGGTATCGGCCCGCCCGGGCGGACGGGGGAGCAAATTCAAGCTGTTCCTGATGGACATTTACGGTAATCGCGAACTGATTTACGAAGGCGCGTTTAACGTTCTTTACGGTCTGCCCATTCGCCCTCGCAAAGTCCCGCCGATAATTCCCGATCGCGTGGAATGGGCCGGTGCCCAGAAGGACCGTGCCAAGATCAAGCCCGGAGTGTTCTTCTGCGCCGACGTTTACCAGGGCGCCCCGAAGATACTGAAAGACAAAGCCAAATACTTGCGAGTCATCCGACTCGACTGGAACACCGCCACGCTTGGCAAGAAACTCCAGGACGTTGACCATCCCCGAGCCCAGCCGCATCTGCACGTCGGACCGGTAGTGTCGCTGGCCGTCAATGACGGCGTCAAACACGTTCTGGGAACCGTACCGGTCAAGAAAGACGGTTCGGTATACTTCGAGGCTCCGCCGTGCCAGTCGCTGCATTTTCAACTGCTCGACGAGCATCACCGCACGCTGCAGACCATGCGGTCGTTCACCAACGTTATGCCCGGTGAAGTCAGGGGTTGCGTCGGCTGCCATGAGGACCAGGACCTCGCCCCGACCGCCCGCTCCGGCCCGCCGATGAAGGGCGCCCCAGCCAAGCTCACCCCATATTCCTGGGGCGCGGGCTACAGTTTCGGATACGAGCGAGACATCCAGCCGATACTCGACAAGAATTGCGGGAAGTGTCACCAGGGCAAGGGCAAAGGTCGCAAAAAGCTCGACATGACCCTGCGAGCGAGCAAGGACATGGGCGTGTTCCCCGAACCGTACGTTACGCTGGTGCTCGGTAAGAAGCGGCGGGGGGGCAGTTTCGTCAGTAACTGCGAAGGTGGGGCGGCAGGTACGATCCTGGCCCAACCTTTACCGTGGCGACCTAAGACCTACAAAACTTTTCCACCAATGACGGCGCTTTCGTACAAGTCCAAGCTCGTCGCCAATGCGATGAGCGGTAAGCACAACAAGGTCAAGGTCGATTCGCTCAGCGCGTTGAAATTGATCGTGTGGGTTGATCTGCTGTGTCCGTATCGCGGTGAGAACGAACTCCGCGCGATGGCCGACCCCGATCCGAAAGACCCGATGTTCAGGCGGTCGAACTATCCGCCATCGGACGTGACGATCACGGACGTATACGCCCAGTCGCCGTACCGCCCCCGGATGGCCACCGCGCCGATCGTCAACCGCGCATACCGCCAGGACGAATTCCCATCAACGGAATCCCGCCTGCCGAAGGACGCCAATGGAAAAATCCTACCGTCAGTAACCTTCGGTCCGGACGGACAGCGGATAATCAATACCTCCGACGGCGTTGCACAGCCCAGGTAGTGCGCGTTAGCGGCGCTCGTCGTCTTGCAGGTCTTCGGTTCTGCGGCGATTCTCGTCGAGCATCGTTTTGACCATATCCGCATCTTCGGTCGGGAGCTTCTCCAGCAGACCGGTCAAAATTGCCGCGGTTTCCAGAAGGACCTTCCGGGCCTCCGCGGGCTTCCTGCCGCGGGTCAGGGCTTCGGCCAGTCTGTGCTGGTAGACCGCCAGCCAGAGCTTGTGTCCCAGAGCGCCATCAAATCGGCCGACCAGCGCCGACTGGATTCTGACCGAGCGTCTGAGGTGGTCGACAGCCTCACCGTGCCGCCCTGACCGGCCGAGTGCGGCGCCCAGCTTATGGAGGACATTTGCAAGCGACCCCTGGTAGGCCGGTATGTGCGGATGCTTTCCGACCAGGCCCTCCATGAGTTCGAGGGCCTTTGTGTATCGATCTATGGCATCTTCGGACCGCTCCAGGTCCAGGGAATCGGGGCCCATCCGAACCGAGTAGATGTGTGCCAGCCGATGCCTGTAGTCCGGAACGCCGGGGAAATCTTCGATCAGGCGTTTCATGATGGCGGTCGCCACGATCTCCCATTCTCCGTATCCTTCGGCACGGTGTCGTCGGCCTCTAAGGAATCGTTCGTGGTAGCACAGCGCCAGCAGGTAGCGATAGTTCCCGTTGGTGTGGTCTTCCTTTTCGAGGGCTTCCAGGATGGTGACGGCCTGGGCGAGATGCCGGTCTCGTTCTATCCGGTTCTCCTGCTGCGGTAGAATGCCTCTGCGGCCGGGCCTTCGCCGTGGAGGACCGTCACGGCGACCGTCCGGCGGGCCGTCGTGTTCCCTCCGGTCGGGCCTTCGCCGTGGAGGACCCTCATCGGGCGGGCCGTCGCGCCGCGGTCCGGTTGATTCGAGCAGATGCGGTGGGACAGACTCGTCCGGTCTGCCCGAGCCAAGGAAATAGTGCGTTCGGGCCTGTTCGTAGCGGATGTCTTTGGTGTTGGCGCCGGATCTTGCCAACGCCTCCAGAATCTCCAACGCCTGCTTGTGGGTCTCGGTAGACTTCTCGTCATCGCGCTGGCGGCGATAGAGCAGGCCGAGTTCGTTCTGCAGCCTCGCGACAATCAGTGGAACGTTCGCACCGCCGGATTTATCGTCCGTCAACTTTCCGTAGAGTCCCACGGCCCGGCGGTACGACACGATGGCTTGTGCGTATTGCCCGAGCTGGTGCTGAATTGACCCGACGCGCTGACAGGCGCCCGCCACCTTCCATCGCACTGCCCGTTCGTCGGCCCCTCGGCGGGCGAGTTCATCGTAGAATCCGAGCAGCTCTTCCAGAAGTCCGGCGATCTGCGGTGAGAGCATCGGGGCGGAGGCCTGAGTGCCGATTGTCTGCCCGTTGTCCAGCGCCAGGCGCCAGTACGTATGCCCGCTAGTGGGAGCAAAGCGCTCGAAGATGCGGTCGAGCGCAGCAAACGCGAGTTCGGCGTTCTTCTCTGCGCGGTTGCGCTGGCGGGCCTCGGCCGCCAAGGCGTGCTGCGTCTGCACGTAGCCTATCGCGGATATACCGGCGGTCAGAACCGCCAGCAGCAGTACGGTCGCCGACAGCACCGCCACTACGGGATTGCGACGCGACCACCGCCACAAACGTTCGGCGGAGGTCACCTGTCTGGCCGTGATGGGGCGGTCCTCGATGAACCTCCGCAGATCGGCCGCCATCGCATCGGCCGATTCATAGCGATGGTCCGGGTCGCGTGCGATGGCCTTGAGGACGATAGTCTCCAGATCGCGCGGGATACTCGGATTGATTTTCGCCGGTCGCTGCGGATCGCTGTGTGTGATGCGGTGGATCAGCGAGCTGTGGTCCGGTTCGTCGTACGCCGGCCGCAGCGTCAGCAGTTCGTACAGCGTCAGACCGAGACTGTAGACGTCGCTGCGCACATCCGTCTGTCCGTGGAACTGTTCAGGGGCCATGAAGCGAAGCGTCCCGGTAATGCCTCCGGACTGGGTTACCTCAGGGCTGCCTGCGGCTTTGGCGAGTCCGAAGTCGGTCAATTGTGCCAAGCCGCTATTGTTAACCATTACATTGGCAGGTTTTACGTCACGGTGCAGGGCGTTGCGTCCGTGGGCATGCCCCAGGGCGCCCGCGATCTGCAGGCCAATATTCGCTATCGCCCGCCAGTAATCCAGAGACTGGCGATTGCGTTGTTCGTCCGGACCGAGCAGCAGTGTGCAGATACTCTCGATCTGCGCAGCCGGCGACTGGCCGCCGGCGGGCGAAGCGTCGAGTTCCACCGCCTTGTCCGCCGGCGGGGTGTCGGGGCCTGGGGCAAGGTGCGAGACGACATCGTCCAGCGCGACGCCCTCGACGAGTTGCATGACGTAATAGTGGAAGCCATCGTGTTCGCCCACGCCGAGTACCTGGACGATATTGGTGTGGTGGAGTCCTGCCGCCACGCGGGCTTCCCGCTGGAAACGCTCCAACTGGTTGGCCTCGAGCAGCGCCTGACGCGGAAGGACTTTTATGGCGACGCGCCGGGCGAGCGATTCCTGCTCTGCCTCGTAGACGATTCCCATACCGCCCCGCCCCAGTTCGCGGATTATCCGGAAGTCGCCCAGGCGTTCGAGTCGGATCGGACCCAGGGACGCCCGCCCGCCGCTGGCGCGCTCGTTGCGCGCTTTGAGTTGTTCGACCGCGGCGATGGCGGGGAATATCTCGCGGATCCGGTCGGCCAGTTCGGGATATTCCCGGGCATACTCGGAGACTGAGGGCGACTGGCCCGCTCGCTGGCGCTCGGTGAACTCTTCTGCCAGAACTTCCAGCGGATCGCGTTGTGTGTTCGGATCAGACATTTGTATTCCCGTCAACCAGCCCCGGCAGGTCCGATAGAATCGATCTGAGTCGCTGAAGGGCGCGGATATATCGGATGGAGGCGGTTTTGGGCTGGATGTCCAACTCCTCGGCCACTTCAGAGTTGGTAAGCTCCTCGAAATGCCGCAGTGCAAGCACCTCGCGGTCGATCGGGTCCATGTTTTCGATGGCGTCCTGGACGATGTTCATCTTCTCGCCTCTGGCGGCGGCTTGGCTGGGTGAGGTCCAGTCGCCCACCAGTTGCATTGCCAGCGATGCGGCGGTCGTGTGCGCGTAATTCGGGCGATTGATTGCGACTTCCCGTCCGGCGTCGCGCTTCTGGGCGCCCAGGTGACGCCGGTGGATATCAGTAAGTGTCTGTCGGACGATCATTCTGATCCACACGAACGGCGAGGACTCTTTCCGGCAGTGCTCGATACGTTTTGCCGCTTCCAGGTATGCCTGCTGTATGACGTCGTCGGGCGATATCCTACCGCGGAGTTTTGAAGAAAGCCTGAAATTGACCATCCGCCACAGGCGCTCCCGATGTAGATCGAAGAAGTCGGCTAGCACCTGCGTGTCGCCGGCGATCAGGCGGTTCTGCAATTCGGTCAATCCATCGGGCGGGCCGGTCATCCAGGGCTCTCACATAATCATGAACGCAAAAATGAAACTTCCGTCTACACGCTTATCGGACATTATCTCATTACAAACCTCATTAATGCAACTCATGGGCGCCTCGCGGAGAAAAAAGTCACCATTTTGCCAAGGGCCTGTAGACGATCGGAACCCAATCGCGTTCCTGATACTATACACCTCACCGCAGACCGGAGATCAGCAAGTCGTGCAGTGAGGAAAAGGAGTCCGCAATGCACAAGACACCAAAAAGTATCGAAAGCCTCCAGGTCGGCCAGGCAACCCTCGAACTCCTCGAACCGCGGCTGCTGCTCAGCTCGACCACCGCAGCCGATGCGGAGATCATCGTTGATCTGCCCGTTGAGACTGCGCTGTTGGCATCGGTGTCTACCGATAGCGACTCGTCGCTTGAGGCCGCTGACGATGCGGTTGCCAGTGACGTCACCGTAGCTGACGGTGTCCTGAGCGTTTCGCCGAGTTCGGCAGATCCGGGCGCCACGAACGTTCAAGTAACGTTTTCTCTCGATCCGAACATCCAACCGCCGCTCCCGCCGGACGCTGTCTCACCTACCGGCGCGTGGATCGGCAGCATCGCCGGTACTTCGGTGACTCGCGACGGGACGCAGGTGACTGCGTATTTCGATATTCCAGCCGGCGAAGCGGCCGGTATGAAAGACGTATCGGTCACGTTTTCCACTCCGCACGGAGAGATGGTGTTTAGCAAGTCCTCGGCGTTCGAGGTCACCGGTGACAGTACACCCGTCGGCGATCCATGGGAGGGCTACACACTGTGGGCGCCGCTGAACGAGACTACGACGTATCTGTCGGACATCGACGGCGAGGTAGTCCACACGTGGGACAGCGACTACCGACCGGGCCTGGCGGCGTATCTCACCGAGGACGGCTCGCTTCTCCGCATGGGCAACGTGAATAACGCCACCTTTACGGTCGGAGGCGCCGGCGGCGTGACACAGTTGATCGACTGGGACGGGAATGTCACTTGGGAGTACACGTATTCCGACGAGGCCTACCTGTCACACCACGACGTGGAGATACTGCCCAACGGTAACGTGCTGCTGATTGCGTGGGAATCCAGGACCTACGCCCAGGCCGTCCAGGCCGGGCGCGATCCGGCGTCACTGAGCGACGGTGAACTCTGGCCTGACAGCATCATCGAAGTCATGCCTACCGGTCCCACCAGCGGCGATATCGTGTGGGAATGGCACGTTTGGGACCACCTTATCCAGGACCACGACGCGGGGAGGGACAACTTCGGCGTCGTGGCGGACCATCCCGAACTTATCGATATTAACCACGTTTCCGGACCAGGCGGCGCCGACTGGACGCACGTCAATTCGATCGACTACAACGCCGAGTTCGACCAGATACTCCTCAGTGTCCACAGCTTCAACGAGATATGGGTCATCGACCACAGCACTACCACCGCCGAATCCGCCGACCATACGGGCGGAAACAATGGCAGGGGAGGGGACCTGCTCTACCGCTGGGGCAACCCCCAGACCTACAACGCCGGAACGTCCGCCGATCAGCAACTTTTCCGCCAGCACGACGCCCAGTGGATCGGCGAGGGGCTGCCCGGAGAAGGAAACATCTCTATTTTCAACAACGGTTTGGGGCGATCCGGCGATGACTACTCCTCTGTCGTCGAAATCGTTACGCCGGTGAATCCCGACGGCAGCTATATATCTCCCGCCGGCTCGGCTTATGGCCCCGAAGAACCCGTTTGGACCTATACATCCGAGGTCCCAACCGACTTCTACGCTCAGAACATCTCGGGAGCCCAGCGGCTGGCCAATGGGAACACACTGATCTGCGACGGGCCCAACGGCGACTTCTTCGAAGTGGATGCTGATGGGCAGACTGTCTGGCAGTACGACCACACGGCTGGCGTGTTCAAGGTCCGCCGCTACGGCGCTGCATACCCGGGCTTCGACGATACTCCGCTGGACGACGAAGTTGATGTAGTCGGTACGTACCCGATCGTCGACACGGGCCAGACGGGGTTCTACAACAACAGCTCGGAGATCGCCGAGCCGGGACTCGGGGACGCCTTCTACGGACAGGATGCGAACTTCGACGGGTATCAGCCCAGCTACACGACAAGCGCCGACGGGTTGGTCGTACTGGACAACGTCACTTCGCTGACCTGGACTCAAGGGGCCGACTGGACCGGCGACGGTGTCGTTAACGCGAGCGACAAGTTCACCTACGCCGACGCCCAGACCTACGTCGACACGTTGAACGCCCAGAACTACGGTGGGCACGACGACTGGCGCGTGCCGACGATCAAAGAGCTTTACTCGCTGATCGACTACCGCGGAACGGACCCTAACCCTGAGGCAACAGGCAGCTCAGGCCTCGTGCCCTTCATTGACGCTGACGTCTTCGAGTTTGCTTACGGGGACACCTCTGCCGGCGAGCGAATCATCGACTCCCAGTGGGCGACCAGCACCCTCTACGTGAGTACGGTAATGGGTGGCACGCAGGCTATGTTCGGCGTGAACTTTGCCGACGGGCGAATCAAGGGCTATCCCGCCGTCGGAGGCCCCGGCGGGGTCGACAAGACTTACTACGTCCGCTTCTGCCGCGGAAACACCGACTACGGCACGAACAACTTTACGGATAACGGCGATGGGACGGTGACCGACAGCGCCACGGGACTCGTGTGGTCGCAGCATGACAGCGGGACCGGGATGAACTGGGAAGACGCACTTGCCTGGGTGCAGGCCAGAAACGATGAGAACTACCTGGGACACGACAACTGGCGCCTGCCCAATGCCAAGGAACTACAAAGCCTGGTGGACTACACACGCTCACCCGACACCACCTCCTCGGCGGCCATCGATCCGATCTTCAGCGCAACGCAGATCACGAATGTAGCCGGACAGTCAGACTACCCCTTCTACTGGTCAGGGACGACCTTCCTTCGCTTCACCGGCAGCGCGTCGGCCGCGGTCTACGTGGCGTTCGGACGGGGATTGGGTTCCATGGACGGGACTAACGTCATTGACGTTCACGGCGCCGGATGCCAGCGCAGCGATCCCAAGGATGGCAACTCCGGCGACTATCCGAGTTGGGGCAACGGCCCGCAGGGGGATCTGCAGCGCGTCTTCAACCACGTCCGCCTGGTCCGCGACGCGGATGTAACCGCCCCGGCGCAGGTCGTCGGGCGATATGTGTTTTATAACAACTCCGATCTCGACGATAACGACCCGGGCGCCAGCGCCGCTGACGATGGTGCCATCGCAACGGATAAGGCCCTCCTGCTGCCCGGCGAGATTGTGACATCCGCTAACTGCGCGGCATATTCGCGGGGAATCAATGGTCTGATGGTTGATATCGATTCTCTGGGAGGTACTCCGACGGTCGGTGATTTCGAATTCAGCGTAAACGCTCCCGGCGACCCGGACAACTGGACCCCCGCCCCGGCGCCGACGAGCATCACAGTCCGCCGCGGCGAGGGTGCGGGCCAATCCGACCGCGTGACGATTATCTGGGCCGACAACGCCATCGAAAACCAGTGGGTACGGGTGACCGTGCTGGCCGGTGACAACACCGGATTGGCCCGGGACGACGCGTTCAGTTTCGGTAGCACCATCGGCGACTGCGACAGTGACGGACAGGTCGGCAGCGATGACTACATAGAAGTGATCAGCCAGTTTGGACTGAGGGGCGAGGGCCTTACCGCCGATTTCAATGCCGACGGCCGGGTCAACCTCAGCGACTTCGCGATTATGCGAGCGAATCGCGGTAATTCCGTGCTACCGCCGACTGCCACCCCCGCGGCGGCGCCATCGCCGGTTGCGATGTCCCAAGCCGCACCAGTGCTGGAACCGGACGTAGACATAGACCTGCTCGAGGCCCCTGCCGACGAAGGCGTTACCGGACGGAGGGACGGTTTCGGTGCGTCGGGGCATGGGGAATCATTCCAACTCGATTCCCTTTCGACCGACTCCGGGAAAAGCACCAGCCCGGATACCGCGGATTCGATGCCAACGAAGCGCCGTTCCGGTCCGAGGACAGCGGGGCAGCGCCGGTCGCCCGGTGACGACTCTTCGGTCGACAGGCGAACCGGCTTCCGCCGCGGCAGGCCCTTGAGCGGGGGGCTGGATGCAGACTCATCGCTGTCTGACATCCTGGCCGATTCGCCGGTCTTGATGCCGCTTGATTCGTAGAAAACCAGACAAACGAGTAATCTGCGATGTCTCTCCTCAGGGCTTTCTGGTGCGGAGCTCGTGGCTCCGACGGATTCACCAAGGTGATTGTCAGCCGTAGCCCGAAAGCCTGACATACCCGACCGTCGAGTTCGCACAATCGACGTTAAGACCACGCGGATTATCATTTTCAGGCGGGTCCGGAATCACGGACTCGCCTGATTTTTCGGTCGAATCACCTTTGATACACCCGCCGGCGGGGTGGTGGCAATCGCCGCAACGCGGGGGGTCAATTACGCAAAACACTTGCAAAACGGTCCGGTAATGGTAGGATGATTAGTCGCGAGAATGTTGCCCACGCGCCCGTGGCGCAATGGATAGCGCATCGGTCTTCGGAACCGAGGGTTACAGGTTCGAATCCTGTCGGGCGTGGTTGTAAAGCTAGACGGGCCAGCCAATTACGGCTGGCCCGTTCGTTTTTCTCGGGTTTTTCGAGGGTGCGGCTTGTTACCTGTTGAGTCAGAGGGAGTTACAACGGCCAATCACACATCGCCTCAGAAATGGGCTCGCCGTGGGCTTGTTTGGGCGCGCCGGTACGCCGCTACGTTCTGCTGCGGACATTCCTTCAAGGGCACAACTTCCATCAACGGGAAAGTTCAGCCCCCAGCGGCTGCCTTCTTGTAAAGTGACGGGTCACGGAGGATCACCAAGGGCGGGCCGTATTTGTTGCAGCGGATACGGTACTTCTCGCCGGTGCGGACGCGTTTGGCGAAGATTTCGCGGACACCCTTCTTGGAGCCCTCACCTCGGACCAGTTGGCCGACGTGCTTCCAGCCTCGCTTGGTGAAAACTTGCTTGGTCCACTGCTCTTTCTGCCATCCCCCGCCGGAGTTGCCCTCGTAGCCGTAGTTGCAGGCGATGAAGATCATCCCGCCGACGAGGACCTCGAAGTCGACGATCGGCCCGCCCTTGGAGTTGGCCCTGCCGGAGAAAATGGCCGACCCGACCAGATCGGCCGGGGCGTGCTTCCAGTTCCCGCCGTCGTCGGCCAACGCCAACCGCACGGGCTGGAAGGGCTGTTTGAGTTTGATCCGGGCCGGTGCGTCCTTGCCCCTCCGCGCAGTGGGTTTGTGTCCGAGGGCGGCCAGGGCCTTCTCGATCTTGTCCAGCGCGATCTTGACGGTAAGGTTGTTCGAATTGGCGACCAAGGCCTGGCGATAGTAGTCCCGGGCACGGGCGAGGGTATTGGCTTTGGCGTAGTCCCTGGCCTTGTCGCCGAGCGTTCGATACCAGTCGCCCAGTTCCTTTGCGATCGGCGGCTGGAGTTGCTCGGCCGGCTTTGCAGCCAGGGGCACGTAGGATCGCCAGATCTCGTCCACGTCGGCGTTGAGAAACTTGATTGCCGTAGCAGGGTTGTCCAGGTTGATCACCAGCACCTTGATCAACGCCATCCGCGTGGCCATCTTCGACGGGTCGCGATGGAGGGCCTTCTCATACCCCTCAACGAGTTTCTGAGCCTTTGCAAAGAAATTGGCCCGCAGGTATTTTTCCGCCAGGGAGGCCTTCTCGGGCGAGCGCAGGGCGTAGGCGATGGGCCGGGCGTCTCGGTAGGCCGATATTGCATCGGTCCATTTGCCGCCGCGTTCGCAGAGTTCTCCAAAACTGATCAGGAACCCCAACAGCTTCCTGCCGATCATGGCCTTCTTGTCCCGGCCTCGGCTGACTCGGTACCAGCGGCGGTACAGTTCGACCCGTTGGCGAGACCAGTGCTCGGCGCGGTCGGCGTCCTTGGTCAGCAGCATATCCAGGGCCTCGGCGGTAACAGTGCGGGCCTCGGCAACAGCGATGCCCTTCATGCCAAACTCAACGGCCTTGGCCGCCAGGGCCACCTGGGCCTTGGCGTTGGAGCCAGCGATCTTGGCCGCGTCCATGAGGTACTTCGCACGCTGAGGGTTGGTCTTCGCGCCGGCCAACGCCTGCCGTACCGCCGCATCGATCCCCTCGTCGGCCCGGACGGACGCTACGCCCGCAGCCATCAGAACGCCCGCAAGCGCCACGATCCACGCCCCGTGTCGTGCCATGTTTCACCTCTGAACTGGAATTTCCCAGATGGCGTTGCGCCCGCGATCATCGCGGGGCTTTCACAGTGATTGTATCCGACGCGGTGCGCCGGGCAAGCTGAATTTGGGTCTGGGCGGTTGTACATTGGTTTCGTCATCATCCAGTTTGCTGACCGCATTGCGGTTCGACCCGGGGGCCAGGTGACCGTAGACGTCAACCATCGTCTGGATGGATGCGTGGCCGAGTTGCTCTCTGACGTAGTGCAACGACTCGCCATGTTGCAGGAGCAATCCCACTGGGTTTCGGTGGGGCGATGGGCTTGGAATCGGCTTGCCTGATGTCATGAAACGGTGCGATATGTCACGATTTGCCAGCACGGAGGAATCCTCTATATCCAGAAGTGCAATGGTGATAAGAGTTTGGGTGTGATGTCGAGTACTGTCTTCGGAACCGAGGGTTGCAGGTTCGAATCCTGCCGGGCGTGGTTGTAAAGCGAGACGGGTCAGCCAATTACGGTTGGCCTGTTCGTTTTTCTCGGGGTTTACGGGGGTGTGGGTCGTTACCAGCGTCGTCACAAGAGGTTACGACGGATTAACTTGCGTCGCCGAAGAAATCGGCTTGCCATCGGCTTGTTTCGGCGTGCCGGTGCGCAGTCAAGTTCTGCGGTGGCCGTCGTCAACTGATAGGAAACTTGGTTCCGCGTGACCGTGGGTCGGTGGCCACTTCGGCAGGGCTCAGGACAAGCCGGGGGTGAGGGGTTTACAAAAGCCCCCACAGCATACCTAATGGCGCCCGCGTGACAAGTGCTTCCGGGCCCCTTATTTCACCTGACTCACTGTAACCGGCCCGGTCAGTCCAGAGGGTAGAAGCTTGCTTCCGGCTTTATAAGGATGTTTCTGGATGGTCCAGGTAACGCGTTTATCCTGTGGTTTGGCCGCGTCGCCGATCAGCCTGTTGGGCCACAGGTTAGCAACTTCAATCTCAAGTTGATTCTTCCCGGCTTTGAGCCCGCGGGAAATATCCACACGCCACGGCGCACACCAAAGGACACCGAGGTCCTTTCCATTCAGCCTGACCCGCGCCATTTCATGCACCGTTCCAAGGTCGAGATATATCCTGGCCCGCGCGACCAGCCCTTCGGGACGATCGAAGGTCTTACGGTAGGTGGCAATACCGGAGTAATACTTGATGCTGTCTTCTTTCCGCCGGGTCCAATCCTGTAGGGCGTCAAAGGTGACTTTTTCCGGGCCGCCCCGTTTGGGGTCAAAGGAAACTTCCCATGAACCCTTCAATGTCGACACAGTAGTCGCCTTGGGGAAATTCACATTGCTCGCAATGGGCTTGTCCCTCTTTGACGTACCGCCGCGCGGGAAGACCACAAAGAAACTCTCGCGAGGCGCGAATTCCATGGGGATTGTTGTCAGGCCTTTGTCGCTCTTGTACTGCGGGACGGAGCGTCTCTCGCCGTTGACCGGATTCCAAAGTTCCGGCTGCCCCCCGGCCGCCCTGAACGTGCAATCCGCCTGAAGCGGTTTGTCGGACTTGTTGGACACGAAGTAGATATCCCGCTCTTTGGTGCGGCGATGCCCGTAGCGCACCGGACCGGTAGCTGTGAAATCCTCGCTGACGCCCATCTTCTTCAACACTGCGGCTGTGTTGTCATAGTTGGGATAGAGTTCTTTAGACTTTGGTCCGCCCCAGTAGATTCTTCCCTGGCCGTAGGAGCGGCAGGTAACTGCATCCGGCGCTTCGAGACCGCCCCAGAGTTTTGTCGCCAGTGACTGGAGTTTCTTGTCACATGCTGGATAGTTTGAGAGGCTGGGTGATTTGATGGGAGGCGAACCGAGAATTGTGGCGCCGGCTTTGACCATGAATTCGATTTTCGCCAGGAGCTTTGGCGTCATGGTCTCATAGCAAGGCAAGACCATCAGGCGGTACGATGTTCCGCCCGCAAAGTTGATTCGACCATCCTGCACCTTTGCCCGGTTCATCAGGATGCGGGGCGAACAGCCGTCAAAACCGTATCCCTTCTTGTCCGGCAGCCGTCCGCCGGCGCCATCCAAAGCACTCTGCGGCGCTCGGAAGACGTGAGGAGCCCCTTCAGGAGTCAGGTACAGAATATCCGATACCGTCACTCCCTGCTGGAGCAGGTGGGAGCAACGCGCCAGGTATTGATGATAACCTGTCAGCAGCGGCCAAAACGTCTGCGTGCGTTCCCAGTGCAGTCCATACCCGGCAAACATCATGCCGGGAGCCCTGTCTACCCAAGGCTGATGAGCAAAGGTCACAATCGCAAAACGGTTGATGCCGACGGCAAGGGCCCAATCGCCCTGGTCCTTCAGTGTCCAGGGAGTTTGTTTCCACCACGTGCCGACGGAAGTGAACGCTTCTGCGGCCACAATCGGCTTGCCCATCACATGTCCAATGGAAGCAGCTTCTACGCAACTCCACGCCGAGTTGAAGGTATTGAGCCAGAACTCACCCATAGGGACATCCGCAAATGACCCCAGGTCCAGGTCATTGCAAGGGTTCATGTCATAGGGTTCAATGGCCAGCTTCAGTCCGCGGTCGTGACAGAGTTTTTTCATGTGCCCGATATGGTTGTCTAATAGCAACTCCTGACATGTCATGCGGACGTCCCAAAGAAATCGTTCTGTGATTTCCCGGCTACCGACAACACGGCCGGAGTAAGCAGGAAAGTATGGCCAGGGATCGTAGCCGCATCGCTTCTTAAACTCCTGGCGAAATCCCGGTGTCCAGTTTTGGCTGCTCATCTCCCAACTGTCGGCGTCCAGGCCGGTAAAACCTGCTTTGCGGTCCTTCGGTCGCGGACCGATCTGTTTTATTAGGGGATCGAAGTATGCTTTGAAGTGTGCATCCAAGGCCTTCTTGTCGAACTTGTTGCTTTCGAAGCCCAGTCCCGCCGCCGGAGCCGGTCTGGTGTTGGCCCCGGTGGATCTGCGCCCCATGCGCAGAATGGTCCACTCGCCGCGCGGGACGTCCCACTTGAGACGACCATCGGGCCCCAGCCGGTCGGTCAGGTCAATGATCTCTTTCGGGTCGATCACTTTCGACTTATCGCCCGCCGGGTAGCTCACCGGCGATGGCAGGTATGGCCTGACTCCCCTCATCGAAGTATAGGGGTTGCGGATGAACAGGGCTTTCTCGTCGACATCCTTGCTAATCGCATCGCGACGGGGAAAGGCGTATACCACGACATCCTCGTAGAAATCAGCGAGGGCTTTGCGCATCTGTGGGGTTTGCTTTCTGTGATAACGCGAGACACGCGGTTGTGGTTTGGGCAGAACCTGATTGAACTTTCCGGGGCCTTTGGTGTTTACACTGCTGGGAACCAGGTGCTGCATCGACTGAGTCGCCTTGATCCACGGCCCTCCGCTGCCTGTCCAGCCCGGACCGGTAATGGTGGTGAATTCAAGCCCAAGGCGTTCGCATTCCAGCACGGCGTGCTTGAAATTGTCCTGCCACCTCTTGCTCATGAAGGGCACTTTCCCGCGGGGCACACCCACATCCACATCCATATAGATCATCCCCCCGATGCCGGCTTTTTTCATAGATTCGAAATCTGCGGTAATGCCCTCCCTGGTAAGATGGCCATCCATATTGATCCAGTAGACCCAGGGCCGGGCCGGGTTCGGGGGATTGCGGAATTCGTCTTCCAGTGCCGCGCCGTGGGTCACGCTGAACGGGATGACTAAAAAGATGGCTATTGCTAGCCGTCTGACGGTCATCATATCTCGCCTCTTGTCTTACTGATAGGGAATTTGATTCCGCGTAACTGTGCGTCGGTGGCCCGGGGGTGATGGGTTTCACGAGAGCCGGAGCGTACGGCGCTCGCTTGGCGCTCCACGTCAACCATGTTCACCACTTGGCGCGTCCGTTCGGTCCGTTTCACGGGTTCGTTGAGGCCCGGAGACCGTCCCCGAGTCGATTAGAGGCAATATAGCACCCGATCCCGGCTCAGTCAAAAGCGAGATTCGACAATTCGACGGCTGATTCAGTCGTCTAAGAGCAGTTCGGGCTACTCATAGGCCTCATGGCTGGCCTGTTCGCTTTTTTCGGGGTTTGCGAGGGTGCGGTTTGTTACTTAATGATTAGAGGAAGTTACAACGGCCAATCACACATCGCCTCAGAAATGGGCTCGCTGTGGGTTTGTTTGGGCGTGCCGGTACGTCGCCACGTTGTCAGCACTGTTCCGCACATAAAACACTCCGGGCCGACTTGGCCTTCGCGAAGATCCCATGCAAGGACGAGGCTGGGCGGTACGTCGACTTCCACAGCCTGCGAGTGTCGCTCAGCACGATGCTTGCCACACACGAGGTTATCGAGCCCCGATCGCGCACACACCGGTTTTGGTGCGAATGTAGATCCGGCCCGGGGCGACGGTCGGGTTGGCGTCCGTGCGCTCTGCGATCCGGCCCTTGCCTACAACCTTGAACTTCTTGCCGGCAGAGCCGATCAGCCAGTTGCCGTTGCCCGGCAGGTACAGCTTACCGTCGTTGACGAAGGGGGAAGCGTAACTGGCGATGCAATCGACAGCCTTCTCATACACGACCCTGCCGCTCTTGACATCGATACAGGTCAACAACTTATCCACGAACTGGTAGACGTAGGCGCCGTCTGTGCAGAGGCTGTTGGCGTCGGTGATGTTACCGTTTTCAAGTTCGATTATCTCGTGCTTGAGCTTGCCGCTAACCGGATCGATGCCGAGGATGCCGCAGCCTTTGAAACTCGTCCACACCAGACCGCCGGCATAGATGGGGGACGGCGCGATCTCGCCGGAGACCGCCTCGACTTTCCACAGCTTCTTGCCGGTTTCCGGATCCCATCCGCAGGTCTCGGGATCGCCGTTGGTGACGATCTGATATCCCCCGTCGGCGGTCACGATCAGGATGGGGGATGACCAGGTGCAGTCCTTGCGCGCGGTCTTCCAGATCTCCTTGCCGGCCCTGTCGTAGCGGGCGAGCAGGCTGTTCTTGCTGTCGAACTGGACGATCACGCTGTCTTTGTAGACCAGCAGGGAGCCGCTCAGGCCATACGTGTTCTTGTCGGTGGCGCCGATGACGCGGCTCCACAGATTCTTGCCGGACGCCAGCTCGAAGGCGGCCAGTTCGCCATTGGCGTAGATGGCGTAGACAGTCCTTCCGTCGGTGGCCGGGGTGGCCGCTGCGTGCATGAAGGCCGCGAGGTCGTCGAACACGGGATACTTGGTGGAAGCCTTGGGGCTGGACTTGTAGGCGCCGGTCCACAACAGAGCGCCATCTTTGGCCGACAGGCAGTACAGCTCGCGCCTGGCGCGGCTGGCGCCCACGACGAGCACCTTGTCGCCGTAGGCGATGGGAGACGCCAGGCCGCCCAGCGGAAGCCGCGTTCTCCACAGGAAGTTCTTCTTCTCCTTTTCATTCCATTCGGTTGGGACCCCTTTGAAATGGGTGCACCCGCTGCCGTCGGCGCCGCGGAAAACGCCGGCATTGAGGCGCCAATCTCGGGGCAGCGGCGATAGCGGTGTCTTACCTGGTGCTGCATCGCGCCAAGTGAACGTGGGCTTACGTTCTGTCAGAATCAAGCTGGAGCTGGCCTTTCCGGCGCGCAACAGCACCGTGATTTCGGCGGCCGGAAACTTCAGCAGGGACTCCAGGGCGCGCATGTATCCGGTCCCGTCCTGGGGAGGCTCGTCGGCGGCGGTATTCACTTCCTTGGGTTGGATGTTGGGTGCTTCGGGTTTCGCCAATACCGAAGGATCGGCAAAGGCCACGTCGATCCGGGCCGGAGGTCGCTTCAGCGGGTAGTCGTAGGTTACCTGCAGCAACCACGTCGAGTTCGCCTCGGGAAGCTTCCCTTTGGCAAGACCGGCGAAGCGTATCGACAGGTTCCCCGGCGTCGCACGCCGGTCGTCGATGCTGACTACGAGGCGATCACGGATGAACGCCATTACGGCCTTGGGCTTCACTATCCGCGGATCCCATCGGGTAGTAGGCCGTAGTCGCGTTTCGCGATTGACCAGGCAAGCCACGGCCGCAGGCGATAGCATAAGTTTGCACTTCAGAGCCTTGGGTTCAACGACTCCGACCAGGACCGCCCGGACCGCGTGGTCCGCCTCGTCGTGTCCCCAGGCGGTCAGCGGCATAAAGACAGCGGCCAGAACCGCTGCAATCACACGCCACGCCATCGGTGAATTTCTTTGGCGAGTTGTCGGCGGCATTGTCATTTCTTGGTCGAGGCGATGCAGTACAGGTAATCATTGGAGCGGATGAAGAGTCGGTCCCCGGCGATGGTCATCGGGCAGGAGACTGAGAAATTCTCGTACGGTTTCT
>CAZSLS010000047.1:0-36076 GCA_964607575.1 uncultured Planctomycetaceae bacterium
AGAATACCGACCGGTGCGCGAAAATGCGCGCCAAAAGTCCGACAGACTCCTAGTCCGACCAGGTCGGCAAGTTCCTCGGCGCGCCTGGTGGACCTGTCGGCTTCGTAGCCCAGATAGTACAGGGGCAGTTCGATGTTCTCCTGTACCGTCAACTGCGGAATCAGGTTGAAACTCTGGAAGATGAATCCCAGGCGGCGGAGGCGAAGTTCGCTTCGCTCGTCGTCATCGAGGTCCGACGCATCGTATCCGTCGAGCACGAATCGTCCAGCCGTGGGGTGGTCCAGGCAGCCCAGGATATTCAGCATGGTGCTCTTGCCCGACCCGCTGGGCCCCATAATCGCCCAGAAGTCGCCCTTGGTAAACGAGATGGTGACCCCGTCCAGCGCGCGAACCTCCTCGGAGCCCATGTGGTAGTATTTCTTGACGTTGTCGAGCGAGATCAACGCCGGCGAGGCGGTATTAGCTTGTGCGGTGCTCATCGTCTCCGCCGACCTCCACCCCTTCCCGCGCCGCTGCTAGTGTTCCGCGTTCTGCGTCCGCCCGCCGGCCTGGTCGTGGGCCTGGTTGCGGCGCGATTGGGCTTCCTGGTCTTCGGGCCCTTTCCTGACGGACCGGTGGTAGTTTCATCAAACGGCGGAGCCAGGAGTACGTGCTCGCCGGCTTTCAACCCGCTCTTGATATGTACGAAGCGGTTGTTGTCCATGCCCATATCGATTGCGCGGGGCTTCGGGCCGGAGGGGGTCTTAACGTAAACCGTAGGCTTGCCCCGGACCAGTTGAACCGATTGAATCGGAACGGACACGACGTTGTCGTACCGGGCGACAATTATCTCGACCTTGCAACTGTAGCCCGGTCTGAGGTCCGGAGAAACATCGTTAATGTGAACTTCGGCGTTAAAGATTTTGATCGACTGAATCCAGTCGTGGTAGGGCAGCGGATCTATTTCGGCGAGCGTTGCCGGAAAGTGCTTGTTCTTTGTACCGGCGATGGTCACTTTGGCGGGAAGTCTCATCAGGCTCGCGTCTTTCGGGTCGGTCAGCATGGGTTCGCAGGCCTGGGGAATCTTGACGACGGCCATCATCTTCTGATCCTCGTTTGGCATGTGGAACAGCTCCTGGCGTTCGCGAACGTTGGCGCCCTTTTTCAACTCCTCGGACCTTTCGCGATGCCGACGCGAGGTGGTTGTCGCATAGACCACCTGGCCCTTGACGGGGGCGTAGATCTTGCATTCCTTGATTTGGTCGGCGTACTTTTTCTGAAGGTCCAGGTGGCGTTTGTGCTCCGAAGTCGTAGCCGCGACGTCGGCCTGGGCTTGGCGGATAGTGGCCGCCGCTTTGCGCTCGACCGGTTTGAGGGCGCGTTGAGCTTTGAGCAGACCGTTCTTCAGTTCCGCCAGTTTGCGGGCGTAGGTGTATTTTTCGAGTACCACCAGATCGCTCTTTGCACCGCTGACGCCGAGTTCGGCCTTCTTTTTCGCCAGTTCGTCGGCCTGCAGTTCGGTGCGGGTCAGGTAACCGTTCTTGGCGAGTTTAGCCGACCAGATAACGCGGTCCTGGGCGCGTTTCAACTCCTCCTCGGCGATTTTGATGGCTCCTTGGGCCTGGTGGTAGAGTTTCGGATACTCTCCTTCGTCGTCGGCTTGGGGAGGGTGTTCCTTCGAGTACTCCTTCAGCTTCCCGCCGAGATACTTTTTGAGGTCCAGTTTGGCGAGCATTATTGCGAGGTTCGCATCTTCGATGGCTGTCCGGGCGGTGTTCTTGACCACCACGAGATTCTCAGTTTCGCTTACAAGCAGGGCTTCGGATCTGATCACGACGATATCCTGGGCCTCCTTCTTTTGTACAAATCCGGTCGGGTCCATTTCGAGCAGCAGGTCGCCGGCTTTGACCTGCGAACCTTCGTCGATCAACCAGATCACCGTGGAGTATCCCTCGAGTTTGCTCTTGATGATGACCTTGTCGCGATGGTGGATCGTGCCCGATCGCCTGAGGCTGATGGTAAGCGGTCCTCGCTTCACTTCGTGCCACTTGCTGTCGTCAAGTTCGGTGTTCTCGGTCAAGAGACCTTGGATCCACCCGCCCTTATCTTTCGGAGCCAGGGCGCCCCATGCGAAGGTCGCGATCAACCCAGCGCATACTGCGGCGATAGTTATGTTTCGCCCCTTCTTGCTCTTGCGCTTTCGAAGGGGCGCTCCGGGCGCGCTGTCGAGTTTAGTCTGGTCGATATTCACGCCACAGTCCTTTCTCGTCGACCTCCAGTACGCCCATGTCGCGTTGGAGTTCAAGCTCGGCTATTCGGTAATTCACCAATGCCGCCGTCAGCGCGTCCTGTGCCTGCACGAGCGCCTCCTGGGCCTCGAGCACGTCGCGGATTTCGGCCCGCCCGGCCTCGAGGAACAGTTCGGTGCTCTTGACGCGAGTTGTCGCCAGGTCCACCGCGCTGGACTGGATCACGAACGTTTGGCGCGTCTGTGCCAGCGTCCGCAGCGCGCCTCGGATGGCGAGCTTGATATTGTCCTCAAGCGCCTGGACCGCGCGTGTGACCTGCTCCAGCGTGATGTACGACGTTCGGTATGCGTTGCGTTCAGCCGTTCGCTCCCATGGAAGCCCCGACGTTACGGTGGCTGAATAAACGCCCTTCTCCGGACGCAACTTCGCGTTGTCCAATCCGCCGGAAGCGACGCCTCGCTCGGCGCCCATCACCATCCCGCCGGTCAGCGTGAGGTCGGCTTTCAGACCGTCGGCGGCGACCACCACGCTTCGCTGCGCGTCAATGACGCGTCCCTGAGCGGTTCGGAGGTCCAGGCGGTTGCTCAGCGCCAGCTTGACGGCCTTGAGTATGGGCAGTTCCAGCTTTCCGGGTTTTGCTGACTTTTCGTCCGCGGCGTCAGCTTTTTCTTCCATCGCCGCCCTGGCCTGGTCGACCAGTGCGGTCAACTCTTTTCGGTCGAGTACGATTCTCGCGTCGGTTGGCAGGCCTAGAGTTATCTTCAGCGCGTCCAGCCCGTCGCGGTATCTATCGCGTGTGGTGATCGCTCGCTGGCGGGCGCGGAGTTCGTCTTGCTGGGCCTGGTTGACTTGTGTTTTGGGCAGGCGTCCTGCCTCTCCCAGGCGGGCGGACCGTTCGGCGGCTTTGGTCAGACGCTGGAGATTCTCGGCGGCGTTTTTGATCTGGTCGGCCTGCTGGAGTACGCCGAGATAATCGGTCGCCACCTGCACCGCGAGCGTGCGTTTGTGACGCTCCAGTGCGTGCAGCGAGTAGATAACGTCCCGCTGTGCCTGCGTGAGATCTTCGGTGACGATATGCCTGCCCGCCCCGCGGAGCAACGGTACGGAGACTGACGCGTCGGCGAAGATGCCCGTCGAGGAACCGTATCCGCGCGTCAGCAGCCTGACCAGGTCAACGCCGATTCGACCTGTAAGCGCCGCGCCACTGCGGAATCGGCGGGACCACGATGGCGAGGCGGATCCTTTGGCCCCTCCGACGGGGCTGGCTCCGCTTTCGTCATGCGACAGCTCGCCGCTGAGCAGACCGACGTAGGTGTTGCGGAACTCCTGGCTCTCGAGGTCCAGGTCCAGGGCGGTGGTGAATACGGTTTCTTTGGCTAGCTGGTATCCGCGGTTGTTTTGAGCGGCGATCTGGAGGGCCTGCAGCAGTGTGATCTGCACGTCTGATCCGAGCGCAGGCGCTGGTACGGGCGACTTGTCCGTCGCGGGGGTCCCGCGCTTGCCCGGCCAATGGGGCACGGGTTTCAGTTGGTCGGTGCCCAGCGAAGACGGTCCGGCGACCGGTAGGCCCTGAGCCTCCAGCAGGCGCCGGCGCAGCACGTCGGCGGGCGTATCGATGCTGAAGCCCTCCCTGCGTCCGATGGCTGCGAGCTGATTGGCCTTGATAATGTCGGTAGCAACGTCGTCGGCCTCCAGGCGCCAGGTCCAGGGCGATTTGCATCCGACCGAGGCCAGGCACGCCAGCACGACCACTCCCATCGCCAGGGCTCTGCCCGGGTTGCGACGCGGCTCGATCTGTCTGTCGCCCATGCTCATCTCTTTGCGTTTCTGTGAGGTTTCTCTCGCCTCAAGAAAACTCAGCGAATCATGAAGATTCGCCTCCGTTTCTTGTCCCTTTCGATATATAGAATACCTTGCTCCAGACAATGAAGCAATCTTTCAACGGACTCCCGGGGCGCACCGAAACGCGATCTGCTTCCCGCCCTCCAGATATCTGTTGAACCAGGCGATCTCGAACTTCATTACGGTGTCCAGGAGTTTACCGATGCTGATAAGTCAGTCCTGCCCGCTTTTTCTCCAGGATCAGGTGCAGGAAACGGCGCCGCTACTTCTTGGCTCCTGCATCCTTGGCGAATTTGAAGTTCTTTATGAGTTCGATTTCTTTTGGATCGTAGGGCTTTCCGTCCGGCCAGAGCATGTCCCAGTGCCAGTGGTCTTTGATGGTCAGGCCCTTCTTGCCCCATGGCAGATACGTCTGCTGCTTTCCGGCGACCAGGCCCCAGTTCCACCAGCTCACCTTGTACTTGGCGAATACCGGCAGGACGGATGGGTAGTCATGCCCTTTGATGCGGCGTAGTGTTTCAGTACACAGCAACGGTCGCCCGTACTTCTGGTAGAGCTTGGTTGTTTTTTCCACGCCGGCGGCGCTGCTGTAGGCGTGGAAGCTGACCACGTCGGAAAGCTCGACGAGTTTCTTGGACATATCGCTGCCGTGTCCTCGCCACGGTCCGATCGTAAGCGGCGCTGAGGGCTTCATCTCCCGGGCCCATTTGAACGTTGCTTCGCAAAGAGGCAGGCTCCGATTGCCCAGTCCGCCGTTGCCCGGCTCGTTGTACAGGTCCCAGACCAGTACGCGCTTGTCTTTGGCAAACTTCCCGACGACGGCCTTGACGTACTTTTCCAGGAGCGGCCAGGCCTTCTTGTCGGTGACTTTCGCCGGGGTGGGGCTCGGGACCCAGCGACTATTGTGTACGCCGGGCTTTGGCTTGGGCTGCTTTCCGACTATCGGCTTGGCGCGCGCGAAGTTCACGTCGTCGAACAGGCAGAACAGCACTCCGATCTTGTGTTTTGCGGCGATGGCGAGGAACTCATCGAGGCGTTTCAGCAGGCCTTCGGAATCGACCTCCCAAACTTCAAACGACACGTTGCAGCGAACGGAGTTGTATCCGGACTTGTGGGCCCAACCCAACTCGCGATCGATGGTTTTCGGGTCGAAAGTCTCCTTCTGCCACCATTCGAGCATGTTTACCGCACTGCTCGGTACATAGTTCACCCCTTTTATCGGACCGACCTTGTTGTACCACTCCCACGCTTTCTCCTTCGACCAACGCTGCGATTGTCCCTCGGCCGCGCGGGCGGAAAAAACCATCACGAGACAACCAGTCAGGAGTATTGATACCAGTAGAGTACGTTTCATTACTTGTCCTTACTATCTATTGTTTCATGGGTTTGGGTTTGTAGTGAAGCGATTTCCAGTAGGCGCGGTCGGTCTTGAACATATCCTCGTACCCGCCCCATTTGTAGACGGGCGGCAGGATGCCCCACGACTTCATTTCCCTGATATAGGCCGGATGCGGCTCGAACCCGGGCATGTCGTAACGCTTGTTGTTCTGCAATTGTGCGGCGAGTTTTTTTGCTTCCGCGAGTATCTTCACATAGCCCGGATCGTCGGCGCTGCTGAAAACAGGCGGACCGCTCTTGATACTCTTACCACTCTTGTCTTTCTTCTTGCTGCAGAGATCCCATCCCCCGGCGGCCTTCGACAATGACGCCAGCAGGACAACTGATTTGGCGGGGTGGTCGAGGTTGTAGAACCAGTGTGTTCGGGGATCGTCCTTCGATCTCGGAAATCCTCTCTTATGGCACGATGCGCACTTGCGCTTATGCACATCGTTTGGAACGACCTGCCGGGGGAAGATGAACCCCTTACCGAGTGCGGCGTAGGTTCCGGCGAATGTCCCCGCGCTTTCGATCCAGTAGCGGATCATGTCTTTTTCGTGTGCGGAAACTTTTACCTTGTAGTGTTTACCGTCCAGCATCTTCATCAGGGGGCTGGCTGATGTGCCTATCGTACGCGGCGCCCTGTTGCCGCTGCCGTTGAATCCGTCGGCCACCTGCTTCTTCGCTCGCAATGCGGCGTAACTCTGGTTGTAGAATATACCGCGGTCGCCGCTCAGCATAACCCCGCCGGCGTAGGGGCCTCCCTGTTTTGTCTTCTCGTATCCGTGACAGTTCACACAATGCTTGTTCAGAATTGGCTGGATGTCGCGCGGGTAGTCAAATACGTGAGGAATGCCTTTGATCGGCTGGATTATGCTGGGAGGGCGTTTTGCGGCCAACAGATTTCGGGTAACCGGAGGCGTGCCGACTCTCTCTTCGTGGCAGCCGACGCAACTGACGGATTCACCCGGCTGGACCGTCATGAAACTCTGCATGCGTTTGACTGACAGATTGTTCTCGTCCATCGCTATGAAGAATATCGGACGCAGAGCCGGCGCCTTGAAATGCGCCGAACCGTCGGTCTCGATCGGAACGGAACCTATCACCCGCTCCAGTGAGAACGAACCGCCCCTTCCCCCGTCAAACGACACCATCTGCTGCCAGTCCCGGTTCGGTTTGACGGGCATGTGCATTACTTCCATGACCAGGAGCGTTTTGATGTCGCCTCGCTTGACGCCCTTCATGTTCCGTCCAACGTAGACGTCCTGCAGGACGATCGTCCCGGTGGACTTGGTCAGATCGATGCGCGAGGGGATCAAGCGTTCTTTGGTGCGTTTCCGAATCGGGCGCGGTTCGTGGACCCACATGTTGGCTTTGATCTGCTCGGGCGTAAGTTTGAACAGGGGGGTGCTTTTCCCGTCGTCGGCAAGCAGACTGATCTGGTGATGGCCCGGTCCGGCTACGAGAAAAGTCTTTTCGCTCAGAGGGTGCGGGTCCCGCCATTGGGCCTTGGGCGTGATGCGGCGGACATTGGTCTTGCGGTCCGGTCCGTCTCTCGCGTCGATTACGTCGACATACCCCTCGTGTTCGCGCCGCCCGTGGCCGGGGGAGTGGATCATCACCACCTTGGGCGATTCGGGTATCGGTTTTGCGTCGAGGAATGCGCCTCCTCCGTGCATATTGCCGAAGTAGACGGTCTGGCCGGTCCCGTCGGGATTGGTCGTCCACAAGTGGTGGTACTGGACCTGGGATCGGTCAACGTACTCCCACCGCTGGTACAGGATGCGCCCGTCGGGCAGGACCCAGGGAGTGTTTTCGTGCTCGATGTTCGCCGACAACCGACGCATGTTTTTCCCGTCACCGTCACAGCGATACAGGACCGCTACCCTCGTGTAGTAGCACGGGACATTACAGTTGACCCGGCTGGAGCAGAATATGATTCCGCCGTCAGGCAGATAAGCCGGTTCGAAATCATCGTACGGTCCGTCGGTCAGTTTGTTCAGCCCGGAACCATCGGTGTTGATTTCGTACAGGTGATAGTAAGGTTGTCCACCTTTGCGATATGAAAACAGGATCTTCTTCCCGTCGTAGTGCATCTGCGGGTCCCGCACGCCGCCTTTGGGATCGTCCACCAGCATCCGCAACTTGGAGGTCTTCACGTTCAACGCACACATGCGCCCGCCGTCGCCATAGAGTATTCGCTTTGGGTCCTCGCAGCGATGGCTGAAATTCGCGTACCAGTGTCCGTCCTTTCCCGGTTGGCGGATGGTAAACACAATCTCGTCAAAATCCAGCTTACCAATCTGCTCCTTCAGGGACTTCTGCGTTCGCCGCGATTGTTCTCCGGACGCGCGGGCGGAAAAGACCATCACAAGACAACCCGCCAGGAGTATTGATATCAGTAGAGTACGTTTCATTATCCATCCTCTTCATTCACAACGACGCATGTTGCGTATCCTGCATGATATCATGCGCGTGGCAGAGGGGCAATCCCAGGATGAATGTAGCAGATACGCGGGAGAAAATCTCGCTTGCCCGCCCGAAAAGCACTGTAAAGTCTCCCGCCTGGAACGTCATTCAAGCAGAGACTTCCGCACGCGCCCGGATGGATCGGAGAAGAGATAATGAAGCCAAGAGCCGTCTTTGTCGTGAGTATTTGCCTCTGTTGCGGTTTGATTGCCTATCAGTCGCTGGCCCGGTTTGCCCTGTTCGACCGCAACGCGGAGTTGATCAGGCTGGCGAGCAGACCGCGACCGGACAGACGCGCCGGGGTTGCGAAACCGATGACGCTTGCGATGGTGATCGAGTCGCTGGAAAGCGATTGTAATGCGAAGCGTCTGCGGGGGGTTCTGGGGGCGAAGCGATTTGTCACCGAACATCGGGAGTTGATCCCGCTGTTGATTCGAGTTTATACCGGCCGGAATGTCGGCTACCGAACCGCGGCGGCGGCGGGAATGGTTCTCGGCGCCGCTGACGGACCTTTCAGCAGCGAAAGCGTCGACGAACTCGTGAAGGTCATGCAAGATCGGAGAAAATGCTGCCTGCCGGAGAATGAGAGGAAGAGTGATCCGGAAGAGCAAGAGTTGCGAGCCAAACATCCGGTGCGCTACCAGGCCTTGGAGATGCTCTGCACGATGAATTCTGACGTTGCGGGCGTGGTTCCGGCCATCATCGAGGCCGACTACGCGGACTGCCTGAACAGAGACCGATGGCGATATCTCGAGTGGATCGGGCCGGGCCAGAGGGGCGATCTGGCGGCCCTTTCGAGGTTGATGTCCAGCGGCGAAGCGCGGGTCCGTTACGATGCCGCGATCTGCCTGGGCTATCATTCCGACTCGTCAGGCAGCGTCATCCCGCTGCTCGTGCGTGCGATGGAAAACGAGGAGGCCTCCGGTATGCGACGTGCCATGCTGATGTCTTTTGCCCGCATCGCCGGTCGGGATCAATCAACCGCACGCGTTGTCGCACGTGCGCTGCGGGACCGCAATTGCGTCGTGCGCGCCGACGCGGCGAAGCTGCTGGGCGACTTCAAAATGGACCGGGAGGCTCACGCCGCGATGCTTCTCGAGGCGTTGGACGATTTTTGGCCCCCGGTCAGACAGCATGCTGCCGAGTCGCTGGGCAAGATCGCCATCGACACGCCGGAAATCAAGAAACGCCTCATAACTGCGCTGTGGGACGAAGAATATACCGTTCGTCTGGCGGTCGCCGAGACGTTGATCAGATTGGGCTATCGCCAGTGGAAAGCCCCGGTGGTGCGGCTTGTGATCGCTCACCTGGGTTACAGTGACCCCGCGGTCCGCCGGGCTGCGGCCGGGACGGTCGGGCGAATCGCCCCCGATGCTCAACCGGTGGTCGATACGCTGGTGCGAGTGCTCGCCGGGGAGATCAGGCGTGAGGTTGCAAACGACCTGTGCCTGGCCCTGGAAAGCATCGGCCCGGACGCATATCGAGCCGCCGAGGCGCTGGTCAGAGTGATGGAAACCGGTGATGCCCGCCTCACTCGCAGCGCCGTCGAAGCGCTGCGGAGTATCGGTTCGGCAGGCGACGGGGCGGTCGCGAGACTCATCTGTATAATGAAGGACTCTGAGCGGGAGATTTCGACGCGGGTCGCCGCGGCCGGGGCGCTGCTGCACCTGGCGCCCGAAGAGTCAGCGATCCTCGCCGAGGCGCTGGAATTGCTGAGGGGTCAGGCAAAGTTCCGACCCGCGATGGATCACTGGCCGATCGAACTGCTCGCCAGCCACGAACCCATGTCGGACCGTACCGTTTCCGTGCTGCGCCAGTTCGTGATCGCCTACCGCACAAGCCCATGGGCTTCGAGTGTCTCCGGGAGCGATCGGGCCGTCATGCTGGCCGCAGAGGGGATGGGGCGATCGGCGGATCCCAAAGCCAGTGGCGCCGGGACGGCGATTCTCATTTGGATGATGAAGACCGGGCGGGCGGACTTCGACCCGGTGGCGATGGAAGCGGCCGGTGCGGCTTTCTGGAGAAATGATCGGCGAGTTGCAAGGTCGATGCGGCGGGCGAATCTCGGTAGATATGATTACCGCAGGCGTGCCATCGAAGCACTGGGGCGCCTCGGACCGACCGCCGCCGGCGCCGCCGAGCACCTCGGCGAAATGGCCCGATGGAAGGATCTCCGCCTGGTTGCGCCGGCCAGATCGGTACTAAAGCGTATCGCCTCAAAGAGCTGAGCGGCGGAAAAGAGAAAAAAGGGGGATAGATAATTCGTGCGCAACATCGCGTCGTTTGACCGCATGAACCAGGGATTTTCTCGATGCTATGGACACCCCTAAGCGGCAGAACCGCCAGCGGTCATTGCCATCGGTCGGTGAAAGTGGTAGATTGGCGGTAGCATATAAATACCCTTGTAACAAACGAAGAGTCGATAGCATGAATATACGCACGAAGCTGACCTTGGCTTTCCTCAGCGTGGTGTTGCTTGTAGCGATGGTGGGTTATCATGCTGTCAGCATCAGCGAGACGGCACTGCAGGCCGGTATCGGAGAGCAATCTGCTGTGCGGGCCCGCGAAATGCTGGCCAGAATCGACGCATCCATTTACGCGAGAATCGAACAGCTTCGCGCCTACGCTGAACAACTTGCAGAAGCCCCCACGCTCATCGCCTCAAATCGGAAATTCGAGGGACTCGACGACAGAAAAGAGTATATCGCTGAAAAGGACCGCGCCTGGCAGGCCGCCCAAAAGGGCCGGATTACTCCCTTTATGGCCGATTTGATCAACAATCAGTTGTCCCAGGGAATAAGACGCGGATTGGAGCAGAAGGGGTTCTACCGCGTGCATTTGGGCTACGAACTCTTCAGTGAGGTCTTCGTAACGAACAAGTATGGCGCCAATGTTGCCCAAACCCAGAAGACCAGCGACTACTACCAGGGCGATGAAGTGTGGTGGCAGGAGGCCCGGACCCATGGCCTGTACGTGGCGGACGTTCAATACGACAAGAGTGCCGAGGTCTATTCCACTGACATCTGCGTACGTGTCGAAGACAAGGAGGGTAGTTTTCTCGGGGTTCTGAAAGCCGTTGTGAATCTCGAAGCAGTTATCTCTTGTCTCAAAGACGCGGATGAATCGAAAACCGCCGAATTCAAATTGCTTACCGCTGACTATAGGGTCATCTATTTCACGGAGGAACATTCCATCCTGGAACCTCTGCCCGAAGGACTGCCGTTCGAGCCACCCCACCGCAATGCGCCCAACTGGATGAATTACTTCATAGCAGAAGGGGACACCCCAGGTAAAGACGAAGAACTCTACGCTTTTGCACGCTCCAGTGGTTTCAGAGACTATGAAGGACTCAACTGGGTCCTGTTAGTCGAACACGACAGGAAAGCCATCCTTGCCCCGGTCGCGATGCTGAGAAACAGGGTATTGGGTGTCTTGCTTGCAGCTACGGTGTTGGCGGTCATTTCGGGTATGTTGATCTCCAGATCAGTGGCCAATTCGCTGAAGGACTTGACCGGGGCGGCCGTCAGGATCGGGGAAGGCGACCTGAGTGTCCGCGTCGAGATCCGCTCAAGAGACGAGGTGGGCCAATTGACCTCCGTTTTCAACGAGATGGCCGCAAACCTGCAGTCTTCAAGGGATGACGTTGAGCGCGAGGTCACCGACCGCAAGCGGGCTGAGGCCCAGCGGTTGAGCCTGGAACGCCAGGTGCAATATGCCCAGAAACTCGAGAGTCTGGGCATACTGGCTGGAGGTGTCGCACACGATTTCAACAACATCCTGATGGTCATTCTGGGCAACGCGGATCTGGCGATGGACGGACTTTCGTCCCAAGCCCCGGCGCGCGAGAACATCGCGGAGATTCTGAAGGCCTCCAAACGCGCCGCCGAACTGGCCAGCCAGATGCTCGCATACTCCGGTAAGGGCAGGTTCGTCGTCGAGCCGGTCGATCTGGGGATGCTGGTCGACGAAATGGCCCATCTCCTCGAAGTTTCAATCTCGAAGAAGGTCGCGCTCAAATACAACTTTGCCGACAACCTGCCTGCGATCGATGGCGACGCCACGCAGATTCGCCAGATCATCATGAACCTGATCACCAATGCCTCGGAATCCATCGGCGACACGAGCGGCGTTGTCGCGCTGTCGACCGGTGTGATGGACTGCGATCGCGCTTACCTCGACGGTGTCAACGAAATCCTGCTCGCCAGCCTGGATGAGCCATTGCCCGAGGGCCTCTACGTTTACCTGGAGGTGGCGGACACCGGGTGTGGTATGGACGCCGAAACCACCGAGAAGATTTTCGACCCATTCTTCACGACCAAGTTCACCGGGCGAGGGCTTGGCATGTCGGCCGTGCTGGGCATCGTTCGCGGGCACCACGGTGCAATCAATATCTGCAGCGAACTCGGCAAGGGTACGACATTCAAGGTATTTTTCCCCGCAAGCGAATTGTCCGCCGTCGGCGAGGAGACTCAGGACCGTGATGCGGATCAAGCCGAAGCATGGCGCGGTAGGGGGACCGTCCTGGTCGCCGACGATGAGAAAAGCATATGCGCCACGATCGGGGAGGCGCTCGGTAGAATGGGCTTCAGTGTCCTGACGGCCGCCGACGGTCGCGAGGCGGTCGAGATATTCGGCGCCCACTCCGACGAGATCGTTTGCGTCCTTCTCGATTTGACCATGCCCCGCATGGACGGCGAGCAGGCGTTCGGCGAACTCCGCCGTATTTGCCCCGAGGTCAGGGTGGTCCTCTGCAGCGGATACAACGAACAGGATGCCACCCAGCATTTCGTCGGTAAGGGTCTGGCCGGATTCATCCAGAAGCCCTACGATTTGTCGGCGATGAGGGAGAAACTGATGGAAATCCTTCCGGACAACGAGGCCTGATGCTCGGCGGCTTCTCGCGGATTGGCGGATCTCGGATAGTCCGCCTTCATTATGGCTTGCGGGCGATGTTGGCGAGGGGTATTCTGTGGGAGGTGGCGACCATGAAATATGCTGCACCGAAAACTCATGGAGCATTGAAGCTTGTGGCGGTCCTGCTGGTCGGGGCGGTGGTTTCGGCGCCGCTGACCGCGTGCACTGTCCCGGTGTTCCGTTACGCCCTTGAGAAGTGGCACCCCGGTTCGTATCACGCCATTGTCTTTCATCGGGGGGCGTTGAGCAAAGAGAAGTCCGCAGTCCTCGATACCCTGACCGCAGCCGCAAAGCACGCGAATCTTGAGGTGCGGTCGGTGGACCTTGACAAGGACCTTCGCCCCTGGCCCCCGGAGTACTACACCGTCGGGGATCTGCCCCGGATGGTGCTGCTCAGTCCATCGCCCGGGCAACGGAAACGCAAAGACCTGACCGTCAGGGATGTCATCTGGTCATCGCCGCTGGACAAGGCATTGACGCCCGCGTTGACTGACTCGCCCAAACGCCGGGAGATTTCGCGCCTGATCAGGTCGGGCGAGTCGGCGGTCTGGGTGTTGCTCGACAGCGGTGACGCCAAGAAAGACGCCGCCGCTGCCGCCCTGACAAAAGCTGCGATCGCCAAACTCGCGGCGAAAGAGGGCAAGATCGCCAAACGGTTGGCGAAACTGAAACTACTCAAACCGCCCGCCAAGGGCCCAAAGGGGCAAAAATTCCCCCAACTTCGCCTGTCGTTTTCGATGCTTCGCGTTTCCCGCGCCGATCCGGCGGAGAAGGTGCTGGTCGAGATGCTGCTGTCCAGCGAGAAGGGACTGCGAGATGCGATCGGACCGATACTGTTTCCGATCGTCGGGCGAGGGCGGGTGATCGGTGCGCTGGTTGACAGGGGTATTAACGAAACAAACATTACCGAGGGCGCGGAGTTCCTGACCGGCCGCTGTACATGTCAGGTCAAGAACCTTTCCCCCGGGCTCGACATGCTGATATCAACCGACTGGAACAAGGCGACCAAGCCGGCGGCGACGACCAGACCGTCAGACAAAACGAAAGGCCGGAATAATGCAAAAACGAACACTAAGTAGACGCGATTTTGTAAAGGGCGGGGCTGTAGCGGTAGCGGCGATTGGACTACCGACTATCGTTCCCAGCGCGGTCATCGGGGCCGATGCGCCCAGCAAGCGCGTACACGTCGGCCAGATCGGCTGCGGTAACATTTCCAGATACCACACGAATTACATGAACAGGATGAAGGACGTCCGCGTTATAGCCGTCAGCGACGCCTACAAGAGCCGTCGGGACGCAAAGGCCGCCGGCTTGAACAAGCATTACGGTGGAAAAGATATCACTAAAGCGTATGCTGATTTCCGCGAGATACTTGCCCGCGCGGACGTTGACGCCGTTGTCGTCGCCGCACACGATAACTGGCATACTCCGATGTCCATCGCCGCGGCGAAGGCGGGCAAGGACGTGTACTGCCAGAAACCGCTTGCTATGGACCTCGGACGCACCGCACTGCTCAGGAAAGTGGTCAACGAGAAGAAGCTAGTATTCCAGTTCGGAACGCAGTACCGATCGCAAGGCAGGTATAGGCAGTTGGTTGAATTGGTCCGAAACGGGTACATCGGGAAACTGAAACGGATTGACGTGTGGTCTCGCGATGTGTCATTCGACGCGAGGAACTACAACGTCAAACCCTACGGATCGACCGAGGAAGTGGCGATACCGAAGGATCTCAACTTCGACGCCTGGCAGGGTCCGTCTCCCATGGTGCCTTACACGGTGGACCGGGCTACGAAGTGGGGCGGATACCATTGTGTCGAGACGTCTCTGGGTTTCCTGGCCGGATGCGGTATTCACCCGCTCGGGATCGCCCAGTGGGGCAATAAGTCCGACGATACCTCACCCATACGCTATGAAGGAACCGGCGTGGCGCCCAAGGAAGGCATCTTCCGCACGCTGGAGCGTTGGGACGTGAAGTGCGACTATGAAAACGGAGTACAACTTCGCTTCATGGACTGTCGGACGGCCAAGACCGCGCTGTCGAGTCTTCTTCCTAGATGGCGTAACGGTGACGGCGTCTACTTCCACGGAACTGAAGGATGGATCGGTTCGAGTTGGGCGTTTATCGCGAGCAACCAGAAGCTCTGGAGGCAGAAGTTCAAATCCAGCGATGAAAGGCTCGAGGTGTCCCCGGAGCATAACCGGAACTTCATCGACTGCGTCAAATCCCGGAACGAAACCATGTGTCCGGTGGAAATGGGAATTCGCTGCGATACGATCTGTCACATGACGGACGTTGCGGCGCGGACCGGGCGGGTAATAAAGTGGGATCCGAAGAAAGAACAGATCATTGGCGACGCGGAAGCTTCGAAGATGATCACCCGCCCATACCGCAAGGAATGGAAAGTCTGGTAGCCCGTTCGATAACGACGGCAGCGAGGATACGCCCCATGAAGTCGAGAGAAGAACGTAACATGACGCGTCGGGATTTTGTCCGCGGTACTACCGCCGCCATTGCGGGCGTGTCGCTCTGCGGAGTTTCCGCTGCTCGCGCGAAAGACAAGCCCAAAGACCCCTGGAAGATGAAACTGGCGACCTCATCGGTGATGTTCGACAAATTGCCGATTGAGAAGGTTTGCGAGAGAGTGGCGCGGCTCGGACTTCCGGCGATCGACATCTGGGCGCCTTTCACCTGGGGCGGGGCCCAGTGCAAGCACCTGGAGGACGTCAAGAAACGCCTTGGCGGCAAGGGCCTTCGCCAACTGCTGACGAAGCACAAACTCCAAGTCGCCGCCTTCACCATCTACGGACACAAGCTCTCGAAGTATAGCGAGCTGATTCGCGATTACGGCGGCGGTATCGTTGTGCGCGGCGCGAGAGCAGGAAGAGCGTCTGGTCCGAAAGACCTCGCACCGAAAATGAAGGCGTTCTTCGAGAAACTGAAACCCGATATCGAGTTGGCGGAAAAGAGCAATGTGCGGTTGGCTATTGAAAACCATGGCGGTAGTCTTCTGAGCACGCCCGATTCGTTCAAGGCGTTCGTCGAGTTGAACCCCAGCAAGAAGCGCGTCGGTATCGCCGTCGCTCCGTATCATCTCCAGGGCTACAAGACGCCCGTTGAGGATGTTATCAAAACCGCCGGTTCGCAGTGCCTTTTCCTCTATGCGTGGCAAAAAGGAAAAGGTGATGCGCAGATGCCGGGCGTTGGTCCGGCAGACTTCACGCCATGGGTGCGCGCGCTGGCGGAGTTGAAATACCCGCACTACAGTTCCATCTTCATGCACGGACACCCGCCGGCGGACAAAATGGAAGCATCCGTTTCCAAATCGCGGGAGTACCTGCTGAAGTGTCGCGGGAAAGTGTCGTAGGGCATCTTGCCCGATCTCCCATGCCCGGTTAGAATTGCGGGCCTACCCCAACACCGAAAAACTCAGAAAAAGGAACTGATCATGTTTAGAAGAGTATTCTTGTCGGTAGTGTTGACTCTCGCGATTCTGGCTGGACCGTTGATGGCTGCAGAGCCCGTTCGCGTCGCGTGCATCGGTGACAGCATCACCGCCGGAGCCGGTATCCGCAATCGGAACATGCATTATCCCAAACAGCTCGGACGCCTGCTTGGCGACGGGTACAAAGTGATAAACTGCGGTAACAGCGGCTCGACGCTGCTGAAGAACGGCGACAAACCGTTCTGGAAGCAGCGCCAGTGGAAAGCCGCCCTCGACTTCAATCCGAACATCGTGGTGATCAAGCTCGGTACGAACGACTCCAAGCCGCAGAACTGGAAAAAGAAAGATCAATTCGCCGCCGACTACAAAGACATGATCGCCCAACTCCAGAAGCTGCCCGCCAAGCCGAAGATATTCATCTGCAAGCCCGTACCCGCCTTCCCGGGCCGATGGGGCATCACCGACAAGGTTATCAGCGAAGAAGTTATTCCCATCACCATGCAGGTCGCAAAGGATTGCAAGCTGCCGGTGATCGATCTGTACAAAGCGCTGACGGGCAAGAAAGAAATGTTCCCCGACACGGTGCATCCCAACGCGGCTGGTGCGGGCGTGATGGCCGCCGCGATCGCCAAAGCGATAACGGGCAAGGGCGCCGCGTCGGACGACTGCTGCGGAAAATGCGGATCGTTCTTCAACGGTAAGGACCTGAAAGACTGGACCGCCAAGAAGTCCCGCAAGACCCCGAGCCTCTGGTCGGTAGGTACGCCCAAGGTCGATCCGAAGAACCCCAAACTCCTGATCGTGGTCCCCGGTGGCGATGCGATGATAAACACGCCCGCCGGGCACGGTAAGAGCCTGGACTTCTACAGTGGAAAGAAGCATGGCGACGGGATAATCACGCTCGAAGTGATGGTCCCCAAGGGCTCGAATTCCGGTATTTACCTTCAGGGCGAATACGAGATCCAGGTCCTCGACAGTTACGGGCGCAAGAAGCTCGGCGGCGGTGACATGGGCGCGGTCTACGGCGCGGCGCCCCCGAAATTCAACGCCTGCAAGAAGCCCGGCGAGTGGCAGACGTACGAGATTCACTTCAAGGCCCCCAAGTTCGATGCCAAGGGCAAGAAAACCGCCAACGCCCGCCTCGAAAAGGTCATCCTGAACGGCAAGCTGATCCAGGAAGGCATAGAACTCGAGCGCAACACCCCCGGCGGAGTAGACGGTAAGGAAAAAGCGATGGGACCCCTGATGTTCCAGGGCAACCACGGACCGGTCGCCTACAGGAACATAAAGATCAAACCGCTGAAGTGAGAAGGCGATGAGTTGAAACCGTGCTAGGCAACTACTTCCGGCGCTTGCGTTTCAGCAGCAAAGGAAGGCCTCCTGCCATTAAGATCAGGGCGGCGGGCTCCGGTGCGGTTGCCCCTGGCTCGGTGTTCGGCGCCGAGGCAAGACCAGAACCCAAGTGGCGGCGCAGGATGGCGAAGTCTTCGAGATCGACAATCCCGTCACCGTTGAAGTCGGCGCTCTCGGCGCCGGGAGCGCCTCCGAACTGGGCGATCAAGTTTTCGTAGTCACGGTTGTCGATATTGCCGTCGTAGTTGGTGTCCCCAAGTGTCGCCGGGCCGGGGGGGCGCCCGACAGCGTTGAGTTTGTAGCGGAAGCCGTCGTTCGCCAGGTCGTTCTGGTCGAGCTCGCCGGACAGCACGATCAGATTGTCCTGAAGGGTCACGTCGATTCTTATCGTCACGCCCGGTATGCCGCCTTGGGTCAGGCCCACGAATATGATGTTGGTCTCGTCGACGACGAAGCCCGCCAACTCGGTCATGTTGAACAGTTCCCCGAGGCTATACCAGAATTCAGGCGGACCGAGCTCGGCGTCGACGTCTTCAAAGGCCGCGCCGCCGCCGGCGTTCCTGCGCAGGCTGAACTTGCCCTGTATGGGATAGGTTATGTTGACGCCGGCGAAGCCTCCCGTCTGGACAACCGTACTCCGGTAGCCGAGGAATTCGTAGGATATCACGTCGGCTTGGGCGATGCTGAACGCACAGAAAACAGCAGGCAGAGCCGCGTAAAGAAGGCGTGTCCCTTTCATCACTGTTTTCCTCACTCAGACTTCGAGTACATGGTCGGAAGGTACAGTAGGAATCGTATGCTGTTTTGTGCGTGTTGTCAAATATTATGTTGCAAATGAGGGATTTGTCGAAAGAGCGGCGTAACGAACGCCAGGCTCGCGATCGGGGATTGGTGGCGGAAACAACGGAGTTACGATAGAATTACCTCGCATTGGAGACTCACCGTGAATCGCCGTGACTTTCTGAAGAATGCGGGGGTGCTGGCTGCGGGATTGTCGCTGTTGGGCGATGGTGTGCGGGCCGAAGGCGCCGAGAGCAAGGCGCTGAGGCCGAACATTATCTATATCATGGCTGACGATCTGGGCTATGGGCACCTCGGGTGCTACGGGCAGAAGGATATCAAGACGCCGAACATTGACCGGATGGCCGCCGAGGGGATTCGCCTGACGGACCATTACGCCGGATCGGCTGTTTGCGCTCCGTCGCGGAGCGTCCTGCTGACGGGCCTGCACAGCGGGCATTGCCACGTTCGCAATAACATGCGCCTGCCGGTCGAGGGCAACGCGCCGATCCCGGCTGATTCGCAGACGTTCGGTAAGGTGATGCAGTCGGTGGGGTACGCCACGGCGTGCATCGGCAAGTGGGGGCTGGGATATCCCGGTTCATCGGGCGACCCGACGAAGCAGGGGTTCGACCACTGGTTCGGGTATAACTGTCAGCGCCAGGCCCATTCGTATTATCCCACGCACCTGTGGCGAAACGACAAGAAGGTGATGCTGCGTAACACCGGCGGGGCGAGGAAGGATTACTCGCACGATCTCCTGACGGCCGAAGCGTTGAAGTTCATTCACGATCGCCACAAGAAACCGTTCCTGCTCTATCTGCCCTACACGATCCCACACGCGAAGTTCGAGGTCCCCGACCTGGGCATCTACGCCGACAAGTCCGGCTGGTCGCCCGCGAAGAAGGCGATCGCCTCGATGATCACGCGAATGGACCGCGACATCGGAACGATCCTGAAGCTCGTTAAGGATCTGGAGATCGATGATAATACGCTGGTGATCTTCACGAGCGATAACGGATCGGCCGGCGGGGGGCTGCACAAACTGTTCAAGGGCTCGGGCCCGCTGCGGGGTATGAAAGGCAACTTGTACGAAGGCGGTATTCGCACTCCGTTTGTGGCCCGCTGGCCGGGCAGGATCGCCAAGGGTTCGGTCAGCGCGCACCGTTCTGCGTTTTGGGACATGCTGCCGACCTTCGCTGAACTCGGCGGCGCCAAAGTGATCGGTGAGACCGACGGTATCTCGATGGTCCCCACGCTGCTGGGCAAGGGCAAGCAGAAGGAACACGAGTATCTCTATTGGGAGTTCGGTAAGTGGCGGGCGGTGCGGATGGGCAAGTGGAAAGGCCTCGCCGTCAAGGGTAAGCTGTCGCTGTACGATCTGGACAAGGATATCGGCGAGACTACCGACCTGGCGGGCGATCATCGGGAACTTGTCAAGCGGATGAAGACGATTATCGAAACGTCCCACCGCGAGACGCCGTGGACGACGTGGAAGTACACCGGTCCGGTGCCCAAAGGACAGCCCGGACCGCGGAAGAACAGGAAAAAACGCAAGAAGCCCGCTCAGTAGGGCGTTATTGGATATTGAATAGCTGTCGGCTATTAGCTGATAACCGAGGAACGAAGGCATGAGAGTAAAACTGTTATTACTGGCGATGAGTTGCTTTACGATGTTGGTTCCTGGTTGGGCGGCTGGGGCGGAGGCGTCGCCGGCGGCTGATGCGCTGATCAAACATGGAGTGCGCGAGATTGTTTTCGCCGAACGAAAGTTTGGCAGGGATGGGCACTGGTATGCGAACTTCGCGTATTTCTTCGACGGGCCGAAGAACCCCGCCTACACGACCGGAGCGCGTCTGGCGAAGCTTGACGTCAAGAGCGGGAAGGTCACTACGATCCTCGAAGACAAGACCGGTTCGATCCGCGACCCGAAGGTTCACTACGACGCCAGGAAGATACTCTTTTCGTATCGCAAGGGCGGGATCGCGCAGTTCCATCTCTACGAGATCAACGTTGACGGCAGCGGTCTGAAGCAGTTGACTGACGGGATATACGATGACCTCGAGGCGACGTATCTGCCCGACGGCGGGATAGCGTTTGTCTCCGGGCGGGCGAAGCGATGGGTGAACTGCTGGCTGGTGCAGGTGGCGGTCCTCTACCGCTGCGACGGCGACGGAAAGAACATCCGCCAGCTATCGGCCAACATCGAGCAGGACAACACGCCATGGGTGCTGCCCGACGGGCGCCTTCTCTTCACGCGGTGGGAATACGTGGACCGCTCGCAGGTCAAGTTTCACCACCTCTGGAGTTGCAATCCCGACGGTACGAACCAGACCGTTTACTACGGGAACATGCACCCGAGTTCGGTTTTCATCGACGCCAAGCCCATCCCGGGCGGTAACAGGGTGGTCCTGATAGATTCGCCCGGACACGGGGCCAGAGAGCATGCGGGCTATCTCTCGACGGTGACCGACCAGTTCGGTCCGGACGACAAGTCGGCGATGAAGAGGATCGGTAACGTCAGGTGCCGCGACCCCTACGCCGTATCGAAAGATTGCTTCATCGTCGCCTCCAACAATCAGATCAATGTGGTCAACGGATCGGGCAAGGTCATGCGCCTGTACAGTTCGAAGATTCAAGTCAGCGAACCGCGTCCGCTCATAAAAACCAAGCGCGAGCGGGTCGTTCCGTCTCGTGTCGATCTGTCCAAGGCCAACGGCACGCTGATTCTGAACAACGTCTACATCGGGCGGAAGATGGATGGCATCAAGAAAGGCGAGATCAAGAAACTCATCGTCCTCGAGACCCTGCCCAAAGCGCTGAACTACGGTCACGGTTATCACGATTTTATTCCGCTGAGCCACGGCGGCACGTTCACGCTGTCGCGCATACTCGGGACGGTTCCCATCGAGCCTGACGGATCGGCGCACTTCGAACTGCCCGCCAACCGCCCGCTGTTCTTCATTGCGGTCAACGAGAAAAACGAATCAATCAAGCGGATGCACAGCTTCCTGAGCGTCATGCCCGGAGAGGTGCTCAGTTGCGTCGGGTGTCATGAAGATCGCGTCAAGACCCCGACGATCGCCGTGGGGCGAGTCGTATCAGCGATGAAGCGAGCGCCCAGCAAGCTCAAACCCATTCCGGGCGTACCATTTACGATCGATTTCCCCCGCGACGTCCAACCGATACTCGACAAGCACTGCGTCAAATGTCACAAGCCCGACAAGCCCGACGGAAGGGTAATACTTACCGGCGACCACGGGCCGATCTATTCATTGAGCTACATGACCCTGACCACGACCGGTCCGGTTTCCGACGGTAGAAACGGACTGGGCAACAGCGCGCCACGCAGCGTGGGCGATTCGGCCAGCCCGCTTATGAAGATGCTCGACGGATCGCACTACAAAGCCAAACTCATCCCCGCCGAAATAGAGATGATCCGCAACTGGATCCATATCGGCGCGCCGTATCCGGGCACCTACGCCTCGCTGTACACCGGTATGATCCGGGGGAACACCATATCGAAGGAGTATCGCAAGGCCCGTGGGCCCGCCGATGCGGCCTTCAAACGCAACTGCTCGAAATGCCACCGCAACCGCCTGCCTGCCCCGGAACGCAACAGCATCGCCGGAAACAAGAACAGGAAAATCTATTTCTGGGACGCGCACATGGCGTTCAACCTGACCCGTCCGGAGAAATCTCCGCTACTGATGGCGCCGCTTTCAAAAAAGGCGGGCGGTTGGGGAACCTGCAAAGCGCGCGACAAGAAGCCCGCCCAGATCGCGGCCGCCAAGCAGCTCTTTACCGATACGAAAAACGCCGACTACCAGGCGCTGCTGAAGATGATTTCTGAGGTCAAGGTTTGCCTGGACAAGAACAAGCGTTGGGACATGCCTGGATTCAAACCCCATCCGTACTACGTGCGCGAGATGAAGCGTTACGGGATATTGAGCGAGGCGTTCGACGTCGATCGCGACAAGATAGATGTCTTCAAGCTCGATCGCCGCTACTGGGAATCGTTCTGGTACTACCCCAAAGGCGGCGGACCGAAGCTTTATCCCAACAAGAAGATGCATCGCATGCTGATTTCACCCAAACCGAATATTCCCTGGGCCAAGGACCTGACGAAGATCCAGTAGTCTCAGCGATAAGGAATGCAGACGATGGACTGCTGCACGCATACGCGACGCGGTTTTCTCAAGGCGATCGGTATTGGCGCTGCGGCGGCTGTTACGCCCGGGTTGCTGTCCGCCGCGGCCCCCAGGCGCAAGCCTAATGTTATCCTGGTGATTACCGACGACCAGGGTTATGGCGATCTGGCGTGTCATGGCAACAAGGTCATCAAGACTCCCGGCCTGGACGCATTGTACAAACAGAGCGTTCGCCTGAAGGATTTTCATGTCGACCCGTGCTGTTCGCCCACGCGTGCGGCGTTGCTGACCGGGCGGTATTCGTCGCGCAGCGGTGTGTGGCACACGGTTATGGGGCGCTCGCTGCTGCGGAAAACCGAGGTTACGATGGCGGACGTTTTCGCATCCGGCGGGTATCGCACGGGCATGTTTGGCAAGTGGCATTTGGGTGACAACTATCCGTTCCGCCCGCAGGATCGCGGGTTCCACGAGACGCTCTGCCACGGCGGCGGGGCCATCGGCAACGCGCCGGACTACTGGGGCAATGACTACTTCGATGACACTTATCTGCGCAACGGACGTCCGGAGAAGTTCACCGGATACTGCACCGACGTGTGGTTCAACGAGGCGATCAAGTTCATCAAGGCCAATCGCTCGCGTCCGTTCTTCTGCTACCTGGCGACCAACGTGCCTCACGGCCCGTGGCGCGTGCCCGATAAGTACGCCGACGTTTACAAGGGCGGCGAGATGAGCGGTGCGGCCAGGTTCTACGGTATGATAGCGAACTTCGACGAGAACCTCGCCCGCCTGACCGCCCAGTTGAAGTCGCTGGGCCTGGCGGACAATACGATCCTGATCTTCATGAGCGACAATGGCACGGCCGGGGGCGTGCGGATGGACCGCAGCGGCCATCGCATCAGCGGGTATAACGCGGGTATGCGTGGGGCGAAGGTCTGGGAGACCGAGGGCGGGCATCGCGTACCGTGCTTCATTCGCTGGCCCGGCGGAGGTATCGGCGGCGGGCGGGATATTACGCCCATCACCGCCCACCTGGACATGCTGCCGACGCTGATCGATCTGTGCGGACTAAAGGCGCCGGCGAAGGTCAAGTTCGACGGCGTGTCTCTGCGGTCGTTGCTGACGGGCAAGGACAAATCCTGGGGCGCGAGGACACTGTTCGTCCACAACCAACGCGTCGACATACCGCGCAAGGGCAAGAACTATCAAGTGATGACCGATCGCTGGCGCCTGCTGAACGGCCGCGATCTGTACGACATTCAAGCCGACCCTGGCCAGCGGAAATCCCTGGCCGACAAACATCCCGAAATCGTCGGGCGCATGAAGATGCAGTATGACGCCTGGTGGGAGGATATCTCCAAACACTTCGACGTGTACGATGCGACCATAATCGGTTCGACCAAGGCCAATCCCACCACGCTCTACACGCACGACTGGCACGGGCCGCAACTGTGGGACCAATCGCAGGTCCGCGGGGCGTCGCAGGCCAACGGGTTCTGGGCAATCGAGGTCGAGCGCGACGGGAAGTACGCCATCGAACTCCGCCGCTGGCCCAGGGAGGTCGACAAGCCCATCACAGGCGCTGTCACCGGCGGGCGGGCAATCGCCGCGACAAAAGCTCGACTGCTGGTTGGCAATGTCGATGAGTCAATGGCGGTTACCGGCGAGATGAAAGGCGCAACGTTCACTGCGCATCTCAAGTCCGGGCCCACCTGCATCATGACGTGGTTCACCGATAAAGAGTCCAAACAGTCGCGCGGAGCGTATTACGTGTACATCACGCGCCTCGGCGACGGCGAGGCCGAAGCTCTGGAGCGATACAAGCCCTCGACTCCCAAAGATATGCCTCGCCAAACCGCCCGCCCGCGACGACGAGGCTCCAAATCCAAATCGAAAGTCGCCGGGAAGAAACGTTTCGAACTCAAGCAGGGCGACGACCTGCCCGCCGATCGCGCTCCAATGATCGCGGGACGATCGATCGCGATCGAAGCAACGATAAAGCCAACCCGACCCAACGGCGTGATCGTCGCCCAGGGTGGACAGGGGATGGGTTACGCTCTATACGTCAAGAACGGGCGCCTCGTCATGGCCGGGCGAATCAGCGGGCGCGTCGTCGAGGCTGTCTCGCCGAACAAGTTGCCCGCCGGCGAAGTCAAAGTCGCCGGACGCCTTGCCAAAGACGGCGTGCTAAGTGTCTACATCGCCGGCAGGAAGGTCGCTTCGCAAAAGTCGCCGGGCACGATCCCCATGCCCGCTGACGGGCTGCAGGTCGGAGCCGATCTGGTCTCCCCCGCGGGCGATTACGAATCACCCAACAAGTTCAGCGGTGCGATAAAGAATGTAGTGGTGACGCTGGATGGTAAGTGACTGTGCGAAATGTCACCGGTTTTCTCCAGAATAACTCCAGATTTACGGTAGTCGGTTTGGCGTTTTCGTGGTACTATATGACCTGAGGTTCGGTCCTGCGTGGGAGGATTGTTACCGCTTGGATACCGCAGTTCTTGCGGTCCATTGGAGGAGTTAATGCATCGTTGCAGTGACTTTCTAGCCTTGGTGGTGAGCGTGTTTGTCTTGTGCGCATTGGTTCAACCGGCGCCGGCGCTGGTGTACACCGGTAGTCTGGATCATACCACCGCGCCCCAGGTCGATCCCGGCTGGGATAATGTCGGCCTGATGTCAATCGGATCGGGAACTTATCTTGGTGACGGGTGGGTTCTGGCGCCGTACCACGTCTATCAGCACGACCACCCGGAAGATCGGGGAACTTCGCGGATAGTCCTTGACCAGGCATACTACGAGATACCCGGGACTGCCCGGAGAATCGAGTACTCCTCCAGTGTCAATAGCGATCTTATCATGTTCCGAATCGACGGCAGGCCCGACCTGGCCCTGATTGAGATCAGCAATACCGCTCCGCTGTCCCAGGAGGTCACAGTCATTGCAACCGGGCGGGGCGGCGTGGGAGACCAGGTCGATTTCGGGGGCGGTTATACCGGGTTCAGGACGGAATCAACGCGGGTGAAGCGCTGGGGCAGGAACGTGACTGCCGGATACACAACCACACAGAGTTCCCCGTGGGGCCGGGCCAACGTTTTTACAACATATTTCGACTTCCCGGGTCTCGTGGACGATGAGTGTCAGCTTGTTTCCGGGGATTCCGGCGGGAGTGCATTCGTCGAGCGGGCGCCCGGCGGGTCATGGCAACTGGCCGGAATAGCCCTGGCCGTGAGTATGCCCGGCGGTTATACCGGGCCCAATGTCACACAGAACGCCGTTTACGACAACTCTTCCCTTTACGCGAACCTGGCGGAATATCGAGCGGATATTGATGCGATTCGCCTGATCCCTCTGCCCGGTGACGCCGACTGGGACGGTGACGTTGATGATCTTGATATCGGTATCTTGCAGGCTACTTTCGGCCAGATCGGTCCGGATCTTCAGGCCGACTTCAACGATGACAACATTGTCAACCTTGAGGATTTCGCCATCCTGCGCACCAACCTGGGTATGGTGAGCGGAAACGGTATTCCGGGCGCCGAGGACCTTCCGGTCCAGCTGGTTCCCGAGCCGGCGACGATCATTTTACTGGCTGGGGCAGTTGGCCTGTTGGGGCGGTCGCGCAAGAGAATCCCGTCGCGCCGACGCAGATAAACGCAGATAAAAACTCCCACTGCCCGAACTCCTTGTCTGCAAGCTAGTTCCGGATAACGGGTATCCTCGGATCGGCGGGCGGGACCGATTTCCCAAAAAGCAGTTGTGGATTTGTGTCAGCTGTTCCGATAAGAACGTAGTACCATCCTGATATTGTGGTCCTGGGCATGGGGGTTCTTACCCTCGGATACCGTGGTTTCACGGTCCGTCGGAGGCGTTGATGGAGCATCGCAGCAGTTATCTGATGTTGGCTGGTGGAGTGTTTGTTCTTTGCGTACTGGCTGAGCGTTCGGTGGCACTGGTTTACACCGGTGGTCTGGACCATACCACGGCGCCCCAGGTTGATCCCGGATGGGATAATGTCGGCGTAATGTCAATCGGCTCAGGAACTTATCTTGGTGACGGGTGGGTCCTGACGCCGTACCACGTCTACAAGCACAACCCCGCCGGTGGTCGATGGGTGGACCTTGACCAGAGATACTACGAGATACCCGGGACGGTTCGGCGAATCGAATACTCCTCCGGTGTCAATACCGACCTTGCCATGTACCGCATCGACGGCAGGCCTGACTTGCCCCCGATCGAGATCAGCAATTCATCCCCGTTGTCCCGGGAGGTCACCGTCATTGCATCCGGGCGGAGCCGCGTCGGAGACCAGGTTGACTTCGCGGGTGGTTATACCGGGTTCAGGACGGAGTCAACGCGGGCGAAGCGCTGGGGCAGGAACATAACCGGCGGAAATACAAGCTCGCAGAGTTCCAGTTTCGGTAGTACCAGCGCTTTCATGACATCCTTTGACTCGCCGGGTCTCGGAGACGATGAGTGTCAGCTTGTTTCCAGGGATTCCGGCGGTAGCGTATTCGTCGAGGGGTCGTCCGGGAGCCCCTGGCAACTTGCGGGGATTGCCCTGTCCGTAGGTACGCCCGGCGGTTACTCCGGACCCTACGCCACACAAAATGCTGTCTACGGGAACTACACATTCTACGCTGACCTGGCGGTATATCGAGCGGACATCAACGCGATTCGCCTGATCCCCCTGCCCGGCGACGCCGACTGGGACGGTGACGTTGACAACGTTGATTTCAATATCTTTCAACTGACTTTCGGTCAAATCGGTCCGGACCTGCAAGCCGACTTCAACGGCGATAACACTGTCGACCTCGATGATTTCGCCGTCCTGCGCACCAACTTCGGTATGGTAAGTGGAAACGGTATTCCCGGGAGCGAGGGCCTTGCGGTCCAGATAGTCCCCGAACCGGCGACGATCGTTCTACTGATCGGCGCAATTGGCCTGCTCGGGCCGTCGCGCCGACGCGGATAACGAACTGGCGATTACTGTTTCCCGGCGGTTTTCTTCTCGATGCGGTACACGTGCGTGTCGGTCCGCAGGAAGATCGCCTTTCCGGCGATGGCGGGTGAGGCCATTATGCGACTTCTACCGAACTTGTTGGTGGCCAGTTCCTTGTACGTGCGGCCCGGTTGGATCACCGTCGTGCCCTGGCGTTCGTTGAAGATGTAGATACGCCCGTCGGCGTAAATCGGCGATGCCGAAAACGCGTTTCCGATCCTCTTTGTCCAGACGGTTTTGCCCGTTTTGGCTTCAAAGCAGACGATATATCCCCGATGCGTCATCCCGTAGATCAGGCCGCCCGTCAGCATCAGGGAGGATCTCTGGGGCGCGTTCTTCTTGACCTTCCAGGCGATTGTGGCGGTGGGTTTACCGCCCTTTACGGTGGGTTTGAGGGCCCACAATTGCGGGCGGGAGCAGTCGGTGACCACGAAGAGCATGCCATTGGCGAACACCGGTCGCGGGATTATCGAGAACCCTGGAGCGATGGATATCTTCCACAGTTCTTCTCCCGTGTCGGGGTTGTATGCGATGATGGCGTGGGCGCACGGTGCGATCAACTGTTTTTGCCCGGAAACCTCGATGACAATCGGCGTGCAGAATGCCTTTCGCGTGTCGTATTGGACCTTGCTGTAATCGATCCCGCGGTTGGTCTTCCAGACGGTCTTGCCCGTTTTCCTGTCCAGCGCGATGATGTACTGCACGTCGCATCCGTCCATGGGCATGATCAATAGCGATCCGTAAGCGATTGGCGAGACACCCGGGCCCATATCGTGGTCGCAATTGATGTCGCGCCTGGACCATATGGTCTTGCCCGTTTTGGTGTCGAGGCACGCGGTCCCGTAGGTACCGAAAGTTATGTAGACCCGTCCGGCTTCGATCACCGGCGTGGGCGATGCGTAGCTGTTCAGCGGGTTCTTCCGCCCGGGCTCCGCCACCTCGAAGAGCTTGATGTCATGGACGATCTTACCGCTCCGGCGATCGATGCAGACGGCGTAGAGTTCCTTGCCCTTGTTCTCGGCGGTGGTCATCCATATCTGATCGCCCCAGATCACCGGCGACGACCATCCGGTTCCGTGTACGGAGGTTTTCCACGTGACGTTCTCGCTCTCGGACCACTTCAGCGGCAGGCCCGTGATGCTGGAGTGCCCGTTACCCGACGGTCCGCGAAACTCGGGCCAGTTCCCGCCCGCCGGCGGGGGACCTGTAAGAACGGCCAGCAATGCTATCCATGCAGCGTTTGTCATCATGGTACGGTCAGCCTCCAACTCGTGGTTTGCCCGCGCAGCTGCGCCGGGAGTGTCTAAAGATTATATCGAAATCGACACCCCAAACAAGCGAGGGTTTTCCCCAAGTGCGGGGCAATCGCATCTAAATCTCGGATGCCCCGTTTAAGTGCGGGGCATCGCCCCGCGCTCGCCGTTTCCCGCCCGCCGGCCGCAGTGCCCGGCAACACCACATCTATACGCCCCCAATGCCATAGACACTCGCGAAAAAGTTGGCTACCGACGAATCGATCTATATAATCCCCATAGATGTGCGGTCGCATGAGTCAGGGGCAAAGCACAACATCCGGACGCCTTGACCGTGCGGCTTACTTCAACAGCGTTTTATCCAGCGTCGCTTCCCGCTTACTGCTACGCCCTCTGGGCTATGCAGCACGGTTCGCTCTCCGAGCTTCGCACGGGCCGCGACAAAGGATAAAACCCTTTACGTTATGCATAAGGAATGAACATGGGAATATCACTTTGGAACCAATATGCGGAGCATAAGGAGATTGTCAGCCTGTCTCCGGAAGGAGCGCATGAAGCGCTTCTAAAACATTACAAACAATCCTCCAAGAGTTTCACACTAGACAAGGAGAACTTTCCAAGAGGGTTCAGCTTTCATCGCGGTAATGTCCTTGTTTCAGCTTTGGGTCTTGGAAGCGAGTTGTGGTGTAAGCATTATGTGGATGTGGATATTGAAGAACTCGATAAAGAGAAAACTCAAATACTCTGGAATATAAACATGAAGCTGTTCGGCCTGCAAGCCGGACAGAATGCTATTGTTGAAGAGTGCAAAGAAGTCGTCAAACAAATAGCATAACCAGCGTGTGTCCGCCTTCGGCGGACCAAAGGCGGACCAGCGGCGCCGATGACACGAAACGTTATGCACCTACGAAAAGATGGCGTAATAAGCCACGATCACCAAGTACCGTATGGCAAAGGTGGTGGAAAGATTATCGAGGAATAATAATGAAACACAACCTGATCAATACGAAGAAATGTCTCGTGAGCATGGTTAGCGTGATCCTGGTATTGATGCCTCTTCTTGCGATACTGGTGGTAGGTTGTCACCACTCGGCTCCCCCCTTCTCCAAAGCAAGCGATGAAACCAGCGCTGAACTCGTTAAACGTTGGGGCATTACCAGCTTCGAATTTCCTGAGTATGGACTTTCGATCCCTCTTGCAGATCCTACGCGGCTTCTAGTACTCGTGCAAGACCCCAAGAGCGGCAAGGTGGACCAAGTCATCATATCATATCGAAAGCCGACCGTGAGAAATATTCTTGAGTATAGGGACAAGGGGATATTCGGTCTCCCTGAAGTACACCTATCCCGGCCTTCCGAGTTGCGTGAGTTTGGAACAAGTCTTGTTGACTACAACGTGGATGCAACGTTTGACGCTCTTTACGGTGTTGGCCCCAAAGGCATGGGAATGTACATATCGCTCCCTTCCGGATGGGTCGGAGCGACAGCAAAAAATGGGCCGGAGAAAGGAGCGACTACGGTTGACGGCAAGAAATACCAATTTGATGTTACTACAGGAAAGTGGCGTCCGATGGACTAATGTCGCCTTGTCCCATGTGAGTGTTGTGGGGCGGGGCATGGGATGCTTGATCGTGCGGGCGGTCCGATTAAAACGCCTAACAAACGTGTGCAATCCGCCTGTGGCGGACCAGCGGCGCCGCTGACACGAAACGTTCGACGGGAAAAGGGGGCGAGATGCGATTGCCCGTGCGATGTCTTACTATCACCGCGGGTTTGCGGTGACCTTCACGCCGGCGAGGTAGATGCTGGTCTTGCCTTCGTGGCTGGAATAGTAACTGACCCACAGCACCCCGTTATGCTGCAGCAGTCCGGGATAACTCGTGTCGCCGCCGCTGGGCAGCTTGAGTATCTCGCCGATCTTACCGCTGTCAACATCGAGGGCGAACAGGGCGGTGTGTGTCTTGGGTTTGAGAAATCGTCCCGCGCCGATCCACGTTCCGCCGGGCAGGCGGATCATGTTCGGTCCGCCAACGTATCTGCCCAGATCGCGCCAGGTCCATTGCTTGTAGGGCGGGCGGGAGCGACCTATCAACGCCGACCCCCGCCGGCGCTGCAGACAATAGGATGTTCCGTCTTTGGTGAACCGCAGGGTCGCTTCGTTGGGTGCGCCCTTGTCGCACATCGGCGACAGCAGCGTCTTGTAGTCAAGCCCGTTGGCTGTGACCAGCAGCGAAGTTTTGCCCGGGTAGTTGTAGTCCACCGCGTAGCCCTTGGGCCCATGCCACGTGATTCGCCATATCCATCGCTTCGGATTGCCCACGAGTTTTGGTGCGGTCCACGAAGCTCCATCTTTTGAAAATGATACGAAACTGCCCGTGGCCACCGATTCGCGGGCCTTTCTCGGCGCCGCCCCTCCGATGATCATTAACCGCCCGTCGGGCATCTGCGAGATTTTCGCGTCGCGCAGGTCCATGCCCTTCATGGCGAGCGCCGCCGCCGACTTCCACGCCTTGAAGTCTCTGGAGACCAGGATGCGGATCTTCCCATCCGGCGAGACGTGCCCGTCGGCCTCTCGAAAGACGCAATACATGCGACCGTCGTGGCGGATCAAATCGGTAAAGGCGTTATGCTTTCCCTTGTCCCATATTCTCCGGGTTGACAGGAGTTTCATCGTGATGTGCGGGGCGGCTGTCGCTTCGTCGCAGACGACTACCACCATGAGCAGGCTCAATGAAACCAACAGTACAGAGGCCGCATGGTTCTGCATATCCCAACTCCTTATTGTCAGCCGGGTGAATCCGATTTGTCGGCGGGGCGGTCGTCTCTGGGCCTGAACTCCAGGCGGGCGCGATTAACGTCCGGATAGATACCGAATATCTTGTTGAGATGCGTCACGTTGAGCAATGTGACGATGCGGCTGTGTACGGCGGCGATCTTCACTTCGCCGCCGGCGACCTTGGCGCGTTTGTGGAGGCGGAGCAGCACGCCGAGGCCCCAACTGGAGATATACGTGAGCTTATTGCAGTCGACGATTATCTTCGTCATTCCGCCATCGATCAGTTTGAGTATCTGCTCGACGAATTCCTTACTGGTGTGCCTGTCGATCCCCCCGTCAGCCGAGATGATCAGCACATCGTTATCGACCTCATGATGGTAGAATTCCATACCCGCATTCTACCGGGGTTCGGGAGAAATGTCGATAACCGCGTGATTGTTTGGACTCGGCGCGGGTGGTGGTTGTTCGGTATAATACCTCTCAGGTGCGCGAAGATCATCGCGCGGAAATGAGGCAGGAATTCTATGACCGATCCGGTAGTTGTGCGCACGATGGTGTGGGGTTGTATTTTGGCGAGCTTGTTGGCGCTTGCGTCACCGGCCGAGGGCGCGGTGAAGTTGTGGGTCGAGGCCGAGAGCTACGCTTCGCAAAAGGGATCGACGACCAAGAGTTTTTCGATGCCGAATGCGTCAGGCGGTGCGATCGTTAATAGCAGTTGGGGCGGTAAGAAGGGACACTACCTTCGCTACAAGTTGACCCTGCCGGGCAAGATGGCCAAGGCATACGTGACGTTGAAATACGCCCGGGCAACGCCCGGCCCGGCGAGCGTAGAGATCGTTTGCGACGGTAAGGCCGTCCGCTTGACGCTGCAGTCTACCGGTGACTGGGGATTCAAATCCTCCGGATGGCGACTCGCCCAAGTTGAGTTTCCGGGGATGGCGGCGGGGGTCCACACGCTGGAGATTCGCTCGCTGAAGGACGGGGGTAATGTCAACATGGATGGTTTCTTCGTGTCAGAGATGCCCGCCAAACTCCCCAAACCCAAACCCGAAGCGGAAGCTAAGCCTGTCGAGCCGAAAAAGCTGCTGGCTCCGCACATCGACAAGATCAGACGCATTGTCTTCACCAAGCACTTCGACATGGGCGGTTCGCACTACGCCTACACCGACGCGGTCAGCAACGAAGACACCATCAACCCTTCCGGGAGAGTCAAGGAGTTCAACTTCAAAGGCGGATCGAGCCTGTGCCTGTTGGAAATCGCCAAGGATTACACCATCAAAGAGACAACGCTTCTCGACGATAGAGACGGCGTGTTCCGCGACCCCGACGTGTCGTTCGACGGTAAGCGAATTCTCTTTTCCTGGAAGAAGTCGGCGCGCGGAGATGACTATCACCTGTACGAGATGGACGCGGCGACGCGGAAGGTGCGCCAGTTGACTTCCGGTTTGGGACTGGCCGACTACGAGGGAATCTACCTGCCCAACGGCGAGATCATGTTCAGTTCCACGCGGTGCTTTCAAAACGTTGACTGCTGGCACGTCAGCGTGTGCAACATGTACCTGATGAACAAGGACGGAAAGCACATGCGCCGTATCGGATTCGACCAGGTACACAGCAACTATCCCCAGGTCCACCCGACCAGCGGGCTGGTTACCTACACGCGATGGGAATACAACGATCGCGGGCAGATCTACCCACAACCGCTGTTCAGAATGTACCCCAATGGCGCTCAGCAGACCGAGTTTTACGGGAACAATTCCTACTTCCCGACGACGATCCTTCACGCCCGGGGTATCCCCGGTACGAGAAAAGTGCTGGCCGTCCTTTCCGGTCACCATACGCACCAGCGCGGGAAGCTGGCGATTATCGACCCTTCCAAAGGGCGTCAGGAAACCAGCGGCGTAACGCTTGTCGCTCCGGTCAAAACCCTCTCAGGCATCATAAAGATCGACCGGTACGGGCAGCGCGGGGACCAGTGGCAGTATCCATATCCGCTGGACGAGAAAAACTACCTGGTCACATTCCGCCCCAATGGGCAGAAGCGCTTTGGGATTTACTTCATGAACATGGAAGGCAAGCACGCACTCCTGGCGTCGGACCCGAAGATCTCCTGCAACCAACCGATCCCCCTGGCCCCGCGGGCGCTCCCGCCGCAACCGGCTTACCCCATCGACTGGCGGAAGAAGACGGGGACCTTCACTATTCAGGACATCTATCACGGGCCGGGACTCAAGGGCGTAAAACGGGGAACGATCAAAAAGGTAAGGGTCGTGGCGTTGGATTTCATGGCCACCGATATCGGTCGAAAGCACGGACCTTCCACCATCAGCGATCTAGCCGCCTGGGATGTGAAGATCGTTCTTGGTGAGGCTCCGGTGTACGAGGACGGATCGGCCGCCTTCACCGTTCCCGCTCGCACGCCGGTATACTTCCAGGCGATCGACGCAAACGGGCACGTGGCCCAGTCGATGCGTTCCTGGTCGACTCTGATGCCCGGCGAGGTGTTCGGATGCATCGGCTGCCACGAGGACAAGAGCCAGACCGTCACCGCCAAGGCCGCGGTGACCATGGCGCTGAAGAAGGGCGTAAAACCACTCGATCCGTTCTACGACCTGTCGAACAGGGGCTTCAGTTTCCCCAAGATGATCCAGCCGATCTTCGACGCCAAGTGCGTTAAATGTCACAAGGGCGGGAAAACCAAACCGCCCGACTTGAGCGCCACGCCGGTCTGGGATAACGCCGCCCGCAAGTTCTGGAACCAGGCATACCGATCGCTGATATCCAAGGACCGTGCTCGCGGACCGGCCAACGATACTTCTCAGCGGCTTGGCGTTATCGCCGAGAAGTCCAAATACCTAAACTGGATCGGGCGATGGTCCATACCGACGCTCCTGCCTCCGTACTCCTGTGGTTCGTCGAAAAGCCCTCTGATCGCACTGCTGAGCAAAGGGCACGAGAAGGTGAAAATGACGCGCCAGGAAATGGATAAGATCGCATGCTGGATCGACCTGGCGCTACCGCACTCGGGCGACTGGACCGAAGGGATGAAACCCGAGGACAAGGAACTTTACATGAAGGTCCACAACCTGCGGTTGGAGCAGGCCGGGCGGGAAGATGCGAATATCAAAGAGTACATCAAGGCCCAGACCGCATCCAAATAATCCTTATTGCTCATATTCGGGATCGTATTGGACGTATTGAACGAGGTGCGAGATGGCAGGAAGCGAAGCTGTTTTCAAGGTGTGCGGTGTCGGTGAGGTATTGTGGGATGCATTTCCTGACGGAGAAAAGTTTGGGGGCGCGCCGGCGAACTTTACGTGCCACAGTCATTCTCTTGGCGCCGAGACGTACGTTGTAAGCTGCATCGGTAAAGATCCGCGCGGTGCGATGGCGCGGGAGTTCCTGGATAACCATGGCGTAAACACGTCGTGCCTTGCCCACAGCGACGCCCGCGAAACGGGCGTGGTGCTCGTAACGCTGGACGACGATGGCAAGCCCGAGTACGAGATCAAGGAAGGCGTCGCGTGGGACAACATCCCGTTGACCGATGAGATGAAAGCCCTCGCGCCGCAACTGGATGCCGCATGTTTTGGAGCGCTTTCACAGCGCAATGACGTGTCGCGCGACACAATCAGGGAGTTTCTCGCGGCGACCGCTCCGGACTCTCTCCGCGTGTTCGACATCAATATCCGTCAACATTTCTACAACGACGAGATTATCCGCTCTTCTCTGGAGTCCGCGAATGTTCTCAAGCTGAACGACGAGGAATTGCCCGTAGTGGCCCGGTTGATCGGCGCCGAAGGTTCGGACGAGGAGATCGTCCGGGCCGTTATCAGACAATTCGATCTCAAACTGGTTGCGTTGACCTTGGGTCCCAAAGGCGCCTTGATGGTAACGCCGCAAGAGTCGAGTTTCGCGGCCCCGCCGGCTAGCGATGTGATCAATACTGTTGGCGCCGGTGATGCGTTCACGGCGTCGATGATAATGGGGTTTCTGAATAACAGGCCCCTGGATGAGATCAACCGGGATGCCAACAGGTTGGCGGCGTTTGTCTGCACTCAGCATGGTGCAGTCCCCCAACTGCCCGAGTCATTAACGGGATAAGAGAGGATAGAACGTGAAGCATCAATGTAATCGCAATTATGGATTATGGAAAGGCAGAGAAATGACAGCAGCGCAGGCAATAGGGAAAACTCGTATCGTTTCGGTGAGGTCCGCGGGCGTCTTGATGTTCTGCGCCGTCGGGGTAATGGGACTCCTGATCTCCGGGTGCGGCGGTAACGCTACCCCGAGCCGGTGCCCATGGCAGATGACGCAACTCCGTGTTATCGGCGGGCTTGAAGGTCCCGAATGCGCACTGGTGAACCCGGCTACCGGGAAAATCTATGCCAGCAACATGACCCCGGACCCCAAAGCCGAAGGTGCCGGGAAATACTGGGACGACGACGGGACCGGTTCGATCAGCCTGCTGACCGACAGCAAACTGGAGAAGCTG
>CAZSLS010000048.1:0-25561 GCA_964607575.1 uncultured Planctomycetaceae bacterium
TAATGAACTTCGGTGACGTCATGGTGCCCGTGCTTCTGTCGCCGCCGTGAGAAGAATTTATCATCATCTTACCGGCGAACCCGCTGGCCGACTGGCCTGACGGGGGGGCGCCGCTGCACGGGCCCTTTCCAAACGCCGAGCCGGTTATCGTCCATCCGGCCAGGCGCGGCGACTCGAAATCTGCAATGGTCCCCGACCGGGTCGGCCCGCCCAGGCCCCCCGAGCCCAGCTTCGCCGCTTCGGCGTCAACCTTCTTGAGAATAACCGCCGCCCTCAACGCCGCCAGATCCTTGGCGGTGTGCAGCGACAGGAATCGATCGATATAGTCCCTGGTTCGCCGCAGGATATTGGCCTTTGCCCGAGCGGTCTTGGCCGATGGAAACATCTCCCAGTACCACCGCCCCAGTTCCAGACACGCACCGGCCTTGACATCCTCAACCTCCTTTGCAGCCAGCAATACGTACGTCCGGAGCTTCTCGTCGAGATCGTCGGTGAGCAGTTTGGCAGCACCGGCGGGGTCGTCGAGTTCGATCAGGTACAACTGCACGATTGCGGTGCGCGTTTTCGTATCATCGGGATCTTTCGCCAGCGTCTTTTGGAGTCTCTCGATATCGCGCTGCACGCTTGCGATGGCGTTGGCGGCTTTGATCTTGTTGAATATCTCGCTCTTGGCGGGCGATTTGATCGCCGTGGCGACCGACAGGGCCTTGCGGTAAATCGCCATCGCTTCTCGGTGGCGTCCCGCGGCTGCCCGGACGTCGCCGATGGTGATGAATTCGTCGACCTGCTCTGCGCCTACCGCCACGCGCTCGGGGCCCCGCGCCCGCATGTAACGGCGCCTGTAGATCCCGGAGAGCTTGTCGACCCATCGCGAGGTATCGTCCGGCGCCGCGGTCAGGAGACCCCTGAGTGCCTTGGCGGCCAGAGCGTATCCGGACGGGTCCTTGGCGCCGAGGTCTGCGGCTTTGGTCCACAGCATCACGTGCAGGTCCGGGCGGTCCTTGATCGACTCGGCTGCCTCCATCATCTGCCCCGCCAGCGTAGCGGCGTCTTTGCCCTTTCGCGAAGCTGCGACCCGCTTGATCGAGTCGCCGAACAGCGTGTCGAAATCACTCTTGGCATCCGCCAGCGCACCGGCGGTCCAAACGCCTGTAACGCAGACGACAACGATGGCGACCCTGTGCATAAACGCTTGCTCCTTTGGTAGGTACATCTAGCCTCTTCTTTTCGCCGGCGGTACCTTCTTGGGACGTTTGAGGACCTTGTCAATCGTGTCGGGGTGCTGGACGATGTGGTCGACGAGGATATGCCCCCAGCCGCCGGTGGCGGAGTCGATCATGTGCAACTGGGCGGTCTTGCCCACGAGTTTCGCCACGTCCCACCCGTCGAGGCGAAGGGTATTGCTCGTGTGTCCCGTCACGGTGCGTACGACCTTACCGCCCACGATAAGGTTCATGCACGTCTGGCCCGGAGCCGACCCGCCCCCGACGAGGAACGTTATGGTCTTGCCCCGGATGATGAACTTTGGTGATGTCAGCGTGCCGGTACCGGGATCGCCCTCGTGATAAGAGCTTATCATCAGCTTACCGGCGAACCCGCTGGCGGGATAGCTCGGAGTGGGCCGGCCGGTACACGGGCCCTTTCCAAACGCACGACCGGTAACTTTCCAACCACTCATTCGCGGCGACTCGAAATCGGCAATGATTACCGGTTTCGTCAGCACGCCGCCGGTCTTGGCGGCCCTGGCGGCAAGCTTCGCCGATTCGGCGTCGACCTTCTTGAGGATAACCGAAGCCCTCAGGGCCGCGAGGTTCTTGGCGGTATTCAGCGACATAAATCGCTCGATATACGCCCTGGTGCGCCGCAGTACGTTGGTCTTCGCCCGGGAAGTCCTCGCCGACGGGAACATCTCCCAGTACCACCGCCCGAGTTCAAGACACGGACCGGCCTCGAGGTCCTCGGGATTCTTGGCAGCCAGCGATACGTACGTCCGGAGTTTCTCGTCGAGATCGTCGGTGAGCAGCTTGGCTGCACGGTCGGGGGCGTCGAGTTCGACCAGGTACAACTGCACGATTGCGGTGCGCGTTTTTGCGTCGTCGGGATCTTTCTCCAGAATCTTCTTCAGTCTCTCGATATCGCGCTGTACGCCTGCGATGGCGTTTGCGACCTTGACCTTCTCGAGTATTTCTTTCTTTCGCAGGGATCTGATCGCCGTGGCGGTCAACAATGCCCTACGGTAGGTCGCCATCGCGGAGCGGCCTTGTCCGGCGGAAGTCTGGGCATCGCCGATGGCGATGAATTCGTCGACCTGCTCGGCGCCCACCTTCGCCCGCTCGGCGCCTCGGGCGGCCAGGTAGCGGCGCTTGTAGATCGCGGCGAGTTTGTCGATCCATTTCGAGCTGTCGTCAGGCGCCGCTTTCAGGAGATTCCTCAGGGCGTTGATCGCCACGGTGAATCCGGAGGGGTCCTTTGCGCCGAAGTTGGCGGCGCTGGTCCAGAGCATTACGTGCAAGTCCGGGCGGTCCTTGATCGACTTTGCGGCCAGCATCATCTGCCCCGCCAGCGCGGCGGCCTCGGAGGCCTTTCGCGAAGCGACAACCCGCTTGATCTCGGCGCCGAACAGCGTGTCGAAATCACTTTTGGCATCCGCCGTCGCACCGGAGTTCCAGCCGCCCAGCACAACGCAGACAACTATTATGTAGACCCTATGCATAAGCGATTGTTCCTGTGGCAGGTATAAACGAATAACCCTGCTCCATATTGCACCACCGATCTTGCGCCTACGTCGGTCCTGACGCTTCCCGCCGCCAGTTTATTCAAAGTGGCATTCGATAATTCGTTTTATGTACGCCAAGTCGGCGAGGCGTTTCAGGACGGTTCGGAAGTCGGCCCCCGTTTCGCCGATGCACAGGCACTCATCCTTACCGGCGCCGATTCGCCCGCGCGAACCGGACATGAAGCGGACGCTTCGGTCAATGGCCTTGACCTCGGCTTTGCATTTGGCGGTGTTGGGTATGCAGAATTCGTACGATACGCAGACTTTTCCGTCGGCGGGTCCTCGCAACCCATTCTTGTCGAGTTTGGTCAGGTCCAGTTCAATCTTCGGCGAGGGAGCGGGCGGTTTGGGCGGATCGAGGCGGGCGAACTTCCCGCCGGCGGTGACCTTGCCGCACTCGATTTTGGGGTCCCCGTCGCCGGATTTGGCTTTGCGGTAATGCACGTGGGCGCCGCCGGCGATCATGTTGAACCGCAGCGAACCGCCTTCGGTCAGCGTAACTGTTACCCTCGCGCCGCCGTCGACCACGCCCCGCAAATCGACGTCCTTTGCGACGATTGTCACATGTGCGCTACCGACTATTATCCCCCCGCCGTGCCGCGATTTGTCAACCGGACCGAACGTCACCTTTCCGCCCGGTGCATTTACCCGCACCCTCGCCGCTCCGTCGAGAGAACCCAGGAATGTCACCGACCCGCCGGGAACATCAAGCTTGAGAGACCCCGCCCCATTGACACTACCGGTGATAACAACCTCCTCTGCCGCCAGCTTCTCCGTAGTCAGGACGCCTTCATCGTGAACCCCGGCGATGGTGAGTTTCTTGACCTTCCCGCTTAACTTGAAGCTGTCATTGCCGGCGACGGCATCGATGATATGCCTGCCCTGTGGAGCATTGATCTTCACATCCATGCCCCTGCCCGGAAGGTCCTGATCCAGCGGGATGTCGGCTGGCACGTCTGGGATATCCTGGGGCTCTTCCCGCCGCTTGATCGGTACGTCGGCGGCGCCATCCGGTTTGACGCCCGGTTTGACGGCGGGCTTGTCATCGACGGGCGGCGTGACGGGCAAGGGCGCAGGCTGTATCAGGGCCAGACGGTCTTCTTTCGCCTGGTCAGGGTCGTCGCCGGTCGGCCTGGGCGAGAAAATGTTTGTCAGCACAATTCCAGCGATAATCAGCGCCGCTATCGAAACAATTGTAATCGCCAGGGCAATTTGCCTCTTCGTTTCGGCGGAGGCTTCGGCCTGCGGGTCGCCAGGACCGGTCTGCTCTTCAGGGGGCAGATCGACGTCCAGAACAATATCGTTACCGTCGATCCCACTCTCATCAATGTCCGGCAAGTCGTCCGGATTCGGTTCAACGTCGTGGAGCGGTTCCCGGCACACCGGACAGTTCGGCTCGTAAGATTCCTGTCGGCTCAGAGGGAGCTTGCAGTGTGGACATTGCTGTACGGGCCGCTGGGATTCCATATTCTCAAGGATACTTCCCCCGCGGCGGCCAGTCAATTCCGAGTTGGGCGAAGCGTCAGATCATCGCCACTACAGCGGCCAGTGAGGCTATTGAGAGGATCGTGCTGACTACTACCGCCCCTGCCGACAGCGCTGAATCGCCGCCGAGTTGTTCCGTGAGGACGTATGACGCGACCGCCGTCGGGCAGGCCAGCATGATCAGGGCTACCGCCGTCTCGACCCGACCGACACCCATCCAACCGGCTGCAAAGTAGCCGACCACCGGACCGACGGTCAGTTTGATGATTGCGGCAAGGGTGGGCAGGCGGATCTGGCCGGCGAGTTTCGTCGCTGCAATCTTCCCGCCGACGCAGAGCAGCGCCAGGGGGAGGGCGAAGCTGCCGAGTACGCCGAGCGTCCTGTTGATCGGGCCGGGCAGCAACCACCGGCTCAGCGAGATAGACACGCCGATCACGCAGGCGATCAGCAGCGGGTTGCTCGCCACCTGCAGGACCATCGCCCCCAGGCTGCGGAGCGAGAGCTTGTGACGGAACGCCAAGAGCACGAGCACGGCTGCGATATTGTAAATCGGCACGATGGGCCCGAAAGTAAGCACCGCCGCCCGCTCGGCCCGTGCGAGATCCTCGCTCGTACCGCCCGGTAACGCCGAGAACGCCGATATTATCACCGCCAGCCCCACAAACGCCAGATTCCCCCGGAAGCACGCCTGGATAAACGCCCCGATCTGTTCACGCCCCATCCGCATCGCAAAGGCAACCGCCACACTGACGAGCAAACCGGCGATCATGCCGATGAAGACCAGCCAGAATGTGTCGAACGACCCGGCGCCATCGAACGAAGCTCCGGCGATCTTGTGAATCAGCAGGCACGGAAGGCTCACCCAGTAGACAAGGCGGCTCATCCCGACCAGCACCTCGTCGCTGACGAATCGCACGCGCCGCAGCACGGCCCCCAGGGCGATCACCAGGAACACCGGAGCCAGGACGTTAAGGATATACATAATTCACACCGCTCCAACCCGCCGACGACGGCGAAACACAACCAATGAACCAATAAGGACTGGTGACTATTCTAACGACTGCGGTTAGAATGGTCACCGTTGCTAAACGCTTGAGAGGAAGTTTTATGGTTATGATCCGGAAGAAACGATTGGTACTCTTGATCGCCGCACTTGCGTGTGCGGGCCGGGCCGGCTTGTGCGCTGCCGCGGAGAAGAAGGCGGTCAAACAGGCGCCCACCGAGGACCGCTTCGAGATCCGCAACGTCGAGGGCTGGACCATCTACATCAATCGCGACGTTCGCAGAGAGCATCCCGAACAACTCGCCCAGACGCTGGAGCATCTGCGGTGGGAACTTTACCAGGTCAAGCTGGCGGTCCCGCCGGCGGCCGTTAGCAACATGCAGGAGAAGACGCCCATCTGGATGGAATACTCCGAGCGGGTGAGCCTGTCGTACCATCCCAGCCGCAACTGGCTGATCGCCCGCGGATACACGGTTCCCAAAGACCCGCGATCCATGATGTCGCTAAGCGTCAGGTCGCACTACAGAGACAGCTACCGCCACCCGTTCGTTATATTCCACGAACTGGTCCACGGGTACGACTTTCACTTCATCGGCAAGGGGCGCCGCTACGGAAACAATGAATGCGAAGCCAACTACCAGCGTATGATGAAGAGCAAAACCTACGAGAAGGTGCAGATATGGCACGGGCGGAAAGGCTCGCATTACGCCCGCTCCAATCGCATGGAATACATAGCTGAAGACAGCGAAGCCTACTTTGCGGTCAACGATATTTATCCGTTCGTCCGGGCCGAACTGCGCGAACACGACCCGAAGATGGCCCGCCTGATCGAACGCTACTGGGGCGTGGACCCCAAGCAGATCGTGAAACTGGAAGCGGACCTCGCGGCGTACCAGGACAAGCCCCCCGCCATCGCACGGGCCGCGAAGAAATATACACCCACCGACAAGTACGACAAGCGAGACATCAAAGGGTGGACCGTATACGTCAACGGCGACCTGGCATCCCAGCCGGGGCTCTGCAAGACCATGGTCAAGTTGCTGACTTACAAACTGCACACGATCAATCACTTCATTTCCGCCCAGGGACAGAAGCAGTTGCACGTGATACCGATCTGGCTGGAGATCGGCGGAGACGGACCGTACGTCCGCTATTGCAACAGTCGCAAAAAACTGCGCAGCGAAGGCGCCAATCCCGATAAGTTTCAGGGCGTGGAAATCCGCGACCCGCAGCGTATGATGAAGTGGTCCATGCTGCAGCAATCTGACGTGCTGGGCGAGGTCGCGAAGGCGTACTACGACCGAAACCCGGCCCTCGCCGGAAAGACACGCGAAGCTTACGCCAAAGCGAAAAAGAGCGGCAAGTACAAGTCGGTGCTGCGATTCGACGGGAAGCGCCTCCCGCACCCGGCGCTGGACAGCGAAAAACGGTACTTCGCTGAATTGATGGAAAGCTACTTCCTGGTCAATGACCGTTATCCTTTCATCCGCTGCGAGCTGAAGGACCAGGACGCCGCGGGCTACGCGCTTATCGCCGGCCTGTGGGAAGGCAACCCCCGACGATAACATAACCAACCTGGAGATTATTGAGATGCGAAATCCTTACCTCGCCTGTACGACATTGGCGTTATTGACGTTTTCGGCCGCGACCGCGGCGGCCGCCGAATACAAGATCGCCCCTCCTACCGCCGCACAGGCCGCCGAGTACAAACTCGACACCAAGTTCTACAAAAAATGCACCATGGTGCAGGACATCCTCATCGCCACGTCGAACGGCGTGTCCGACTACGCGCTCCGCGAAGCCGCATACCAGTTCGACATGATAATGAAGAACATAGACAAAAAGATCGCCCAGCGCATCCGCGATCGAAAGGTGCTGTGCATTCTCATCGGACACAAGGAATTCACCTCCGACCTTCCGCAGTACGCCAGCAAGAAAACGGGCAAGGAACTGGACTTCTACAACTGGCGGTCCCGCGGGTTCCTCGGTTGGAAAAACGGACGCCCCACCGTCGTGTTCTCCGAAGAAGACGTGATGGAATACGAAGGCGGAATGCAGATCGAGAGCATTCTGATCCACGAGTTCGGGCACGTCATCCACGGGGCCGGCTTCGACAAGGAACTCAAGGACCGCCAGAACGAAGCGTTCAAACAGGCAAAGGAGAAGGGCCTGTGGAATGACGGATACGCCGCCCAGCGTTTCCGCCGGATCAAGAGCAAGACGCCGGTAAGCCTGTTGGCGGCGCTGGTGAAATGGTTCCCCGACGAGTCGCCCGAACTGATAAAAAAGTGCCTCGACGGGGGCGACATTATCGTCAACGGTAAGCCAACCAACTCAAAGGTCAAGGTCACCGCGAAAGACAAGGTGCGAATCGTGTTCGGCGGCCCCAAGCAGTGCTACGCGGGCAAGAACCGCTCGGAGTACTTCGCCGAAGGCGTCCAGAACTGGTACGACACCAATCGCACCATGGACCACGATCACAATCACATCCACACCCGCAAACAGCTCAAGACATACGATCCGCTCCTGGCGAAGCTCTGCGCCGACGTGCTGGGCGATTCGAAATGGCGTTTCGTCTCGCCCCGCGACCGAGCGGGCAAAGGGCACTTGAAAGGCTATGACCCGACCAAAGCGCCGAAAGTCGTCAGGCCCGAGCATATCACACTTGCCGCTTACGACTACTACGATAAGTACTGGAAGGAATACTGGCAGCGTCTGCGCGACAAACACGGAATCAAGACCGCCACAAAGCACAGCGCCAAGGATTACAAGGTCGTCAAGGTGAAGGGATGGTCGATTCACGTTCACAAGGAATACGTCAAAGGCGACAAGGCCGTGCTCGACAACGCGATGAAGAACGTCGACATCCAGCTCGGACACGTCGAAACGCTCATGCCCGCCAAGGCGGTCGCCAAGCTGCGGAAGATTCCGATATGGATCACACCCGGCAGGCACAAAGCCGAATACCACTGGTCCAGGGCTTGGGTGGTATCTCACAATCGCCCCGCCGAAATGACTCACAGTGTGCAGATAACCAACATCGGCATTCTGCGCAGAACGCGCCCGACCGGACCGTGGGTGCTGCTGCACGAATTGGCGCACGGATACCACGACCGCGAAGTCGGCCCCAAAGACAAGAGGGCCATCGTCGAGGCATACAAGAACGCTCTTGCAAAAGGCCTCTACCAGAAGGTGCTCCACACCAAACGCGGGCGGGGCAAGTACGTCAAAGCCTACGCCGCCACCCGTATGGCGGAGTACTTCTCCGAAAACACCGAGGCCTACTTCGGCGTCAACGACTTTTACCCGTTCCTCAAAGCCGAACTGCAGGACTACGACCCGGCGATCTGCGAGATCATCGAGCGGGTCTATCACGTCAACGAGAAGAAGTGATCGCATCGCCGGGGCAGACGACTTCCGGTTAAAAGTGCGTTGCTTTCCCTCGGAGACAGGGTAGAATCATTGGCAAGGAGTAAAAAGCGGATAATGAGAAGCCCGCGACACATATTCCGCCCCATATCGGGCCGACGGACCTTCCTGTCCGCCGCCGCGGCGGGGATCCTGATCGCTTGCCTGTTGTCGGGCGCCGCGGAGGGCGCCGACCCCGAAGGCGCCCAACTCATCAAGGAAATCATCACCGGAGCCAAGAGCAGCGCCGACGCGGCGGCAAAGCTGATGCGGGCGGCGATTTCACTCAACGACGTGCCAAAGACCCAGGCAATGTTCTGCCGCAAGGCATACGAGTACGGTGTCAAGACCGCCGCCGGACAGGGCGAGGCGCTCCAGGCGCTCGATATGCTCGCGCGCATCGCGCCCCAACAGGCCGACGAGTGGGTCGAGAAACGCGTCTCGCTGTACCGCCTGATGTACGCCAGGTGCAAACCGGCGGAACGGGTCAAGCTTGGCACTCGCCTGGTCGCACTGATGCGGGACCTCGCCGACGCAAGCGCCGAAAAAGGCCAGTGGAAATCCGCCCTGAAATTCTACAGCGCCGCGATGCGAACCGCGACAGCGCTGAGGCTCCGCGATCGCGCCGAAATCGCAAAAAGGATTCGAGACGTCAGTATCCGCATGAAGCGGGCCGAACGCTTCGAATCGCTCAAGAAGAGTCTCCTGGCGAATCCGGGCAATGACACCACGCGCAACAAGGTCATCGAAATCTGCCTGCTGGAACGCGATTCGCCCGCACAAGCGGCGAAATTCCTGACCGAAGACGGCGACGAAATGCTGCGCACGTACATACCCCTTGCCGCAAAGAGCATGGATGAACTCACCGAGTCGAACTGCCTGCAACTGGGCAGGTGGTATCGATCCCTGGCCAAAAACTCGACCGCAAAGACCCGCAATATAGTGGCGCTGAACCGCACGATTACCTACTACGAGCGGTATCTCGATCTGCATACCAACAAGGACGCCGCTCGCGACAAAGTCTCGGACGCACTTGTCGAGACCTTCACGGCCAGAAGAAAGCTTGGAGGCAGCCTTCTGCCCGAAGGGGCGGTACTGGCGGTTACTTTCGAGAAGCCGACCTTGACGGCTGTCGGTGTGAAAGTATACATCATCGACAGCAGCTCCAAGCACCATCGGGGACTGCTGACCGGAGGGATTCTCGCTACCGGCGTGGCGGGGCGCGCAATGAAATTCACCGGTAAGACGCACATCGACTTCGGAAATCCCAAGGCCCTGCAGATCGCCGGAAGCCAGACTATCTGCATGTGGCTCAACGTCGCCAACTTCACCAACAGGCAGAACCCGATGAACAAGGCATACGGCGGTGAAGGCACCTGGACAATCGAGAGAAACGGTACGATAAACTACTGGTGCGGATCGTCGGGGAAAAATGCGTCGCCGTATACCGGCTACTTGATGACCAAGCCGCTGAAGCCCGGGCAATGGGCCCACGTCGCCACCGTCCGCGATGCGAAGACCAGGAAAGTCACCTGGTACAAAGACGGTAAACCGGTCTCGGCCAGAACGTTGAAGTATCGCGCGTCGGCTTCGAAGTATCCGCTGCTGATAGGCAAGGGGTACGTCAGCAGCTACCAGGGCATGATGGACGAGTTGGCGATCTTCAATCGCGCGCTCAGCGCCAAGGAGATCGGCGTCATCTACCAGATGGGCACGAGGGGATTGACGCTGAAGTAGGGGACGGCGACGGATCAATATCCAATATCCAGCAAGAAATCTCCAATTTCCAAGTGAACGACTACGACAACGGCGCGCGAAACCGCAAGCGGGTTTCTTTGCGAAGATGCGTTTGGGGAATTTTACTTCACATTCTTATTTCTTTTTTTTCTTCTTCTTCGCTCTGAACGGAAGGACGTTGGCGCGCTTGCAGTACGCCAGGAACATGTCCGACATCTCTTTGACGCGCTCGGGCTGGGATTTGGCGAGGTTGTTCAGTTCGGATCTGTCGGCTTCCATGTCGTATAGTTCCCACCGGCTGACATTGGGACCGTCGGCGCCGAGAACGCCCTTGCCCACCAGCTTCCACTTACCCTTCCGGATCGCGCAATTCCGCTCGTGTTCCCAATAGAGCGCTTCACGTTTTATGGGTTTGTCGTTGAAAACGGGCACGAGGCTGAGGCCTTCCATGGGCTTGATGGGTTGGCCTTTGTAAGTCTTGGGGTAGGTCGCTCCGGAGATATCGACGCAGGTGGCCATTATGTCGATCAGGTGCGAGGGGGTGTGGCGGAGCTTTCCGACATCTTTAACCTTGGCGGGCCAATGCACGATCAGCGGCGTCGAAATACCGCCCTCGTGGACCCAGTGCTTGTATTCCCTGAAAGGCGTGTCCGAAACGTTGGCCCACCCCCTGCCGTATCCGATGTACGTATCGCCGGCTCCGGGCATCACGCCCTCGCCCATCCGCATGGGATAACCATCCCGCGTCTGCCTGGGGACCATACGCGTCTGGAGTTCGTCTTTGCCCATGGGAGGCAGGGTTGGCTTGTCGGCGCGCGGTTTGCCCTTGCCATGCCTGCCGAAGCCCTCGGCGCATCCGCCGTTGTCCTGGAAGAACAGGATCAGCGTGTTGTCGAGCTTGCCCTGCTTCTTCAACTCGGCGACGATCGTCCCGATACCCTGGTCCATGTTATCGACCATGGCTGCGTACACCTCCATATTGCGAGCTTCCCAGGGCTTGTTCCTGACGGATTCCCAGTTACCGGCCTGCGGAGAGAGCCCCCACTTTTCCTCGACGATACCGAGCTTCTTCATCTTGGCGTGGCGCGCCTTGCGGATGGGCGTGTAACCGGCGTCGTACTTGCCCTTGTACTTTGCGATGTCCTTTTCGGGCGCGTGCATCGGCCAGTGCGCCGCGGTGTAGGCCACGTAGATGAAGAACGGATTGTCGCCCTTGTGCTCGCTGATGTATTTGGCGACGTTGTCGCTGATGGCTGTGGTGTAGAACCACTCGTCCTTGGGCTTGTATTCGGTATCGTTGACCGGGGTGATGTACTTGTTGTCTCGCGTCAGGGTGTTGGGGTCCCACAAGCTGCCCGCGCCGTGGATCGTACCGTAGAACCGGTCGAAGCCGCGTTGGCGGGGCCAGTTGAACTTGTCGGCCTCGTTCTTGGGATTGATCATCTTGGCGATGTGCCATTTGCCCGCCATGTACGTGGAGTAACCGGCGGTTTTCAGGACTTCGGCGATGGTCATGCAATTCTTGTTGATATTACCGCGATACCCGTCTACACCCCGGTCGCTCATCATCCACCCGACACCCGCCTGGTGGGGGTACAGGCCCGACATGAGACACGCACGCGTGGGGCAGCAGCGAGCGGTATTGTAAAACTGCGTGAAGCGCAGACCGTTGGATGCGAGCTTGTCCAGAACGGGCGTGTTAATCTCGCTGCCGTAGCAACCAATGTCCGAGATGCCCATGTCGTCGGACATGATGACGATGATATTAGGACGTCCTTTTGCCGACTTGTCAGCGCCCCTGGCCAATGCAGGTCCGCCCGCAACGACCGCCAGCGACCCCACGCCCAACGCTTTGATAAAATCGCGTCTGCTCAGTTTGCTCATTGTAGTTTCCTTTATTGCAAAGCGGCGTTTCGACGATTATATTGCCCGCGAGTGCAAGTTACAACCGAGTGAAAGGAATCGTTTAATGGCGAGACAGCGTGAGAAATGGGGAACGCGAGTCGGAGCGATTCTGGCGGTGACCGGAAGTGCGGTCGGGTTGGGTAACTTCCTGCGTTTCCCTGGTCAGGCCGCCAAGTACGGCGGCGGCGCGTTCATGATCCCCTACATCATCGCGTTTCTGATAGTCGGACTGCCCCTTGCCTGGGCCGAATGGTCGCTGGGACGATACGGCGGCGCGATGGGTCATAACTCCGTACCGGGTATCTTCCGCTCATTGACCAAACGGCGGTCCGGGGCGTACATCGGGCTGCTCGGAACGCTGATGCCCGTGATGATCTACATGTACTACGTGTTCGTCGAGGCGTGGTGTCTGTCGTATGCGTGGGAGTTCATGGTGGGCAGCTTTGCGGAATTCGGCAGCGATGCGAAATTGATCGGGGAGCACTTTGAAACCTCGGTCGGAGCGGGCGCAAACGGCGCGGTATTTTCCAGTTCGGCCTGGCGGATGCTGGTGTTCGTGGGCATATGCTTTGTCGTAAACTTCATAATGATCTATCGCGGCGTTTCCAAGGGCATCGAGAAATTCTGCAATATCGCCATGCCCCTCCTGGTGGTCTGCGCGATTATCGTTCTCGTGCGCGTCCTTACGCTCGGCGCCCCGGTCCCCGACCAGCCCGACCAGAACGTCGTCAACGGGCTGGGGGCGATGTGGAACCCGACCAAACCGGACATGACGCTCGTCGAAACGCTGTCCAATCCGGAGATATGGCTGGCCGCTACCGGGCAAATATTTTTCAGCCTCTCGGTGGGGTTCGGATTGATCCTGACCTACGCGAGCTATCTCAAACGCGACGATGACGTTGCGCTTTCATCCCTGACCGCCGCTGCGGGCAACGGGTTCTGCGAGGTCGTACTCGGCGGGATGATAGTGATCCCCGTGGCTTTCATGTTCCTCGGTCAGGGGGTTGTCGACAATCCACCGGGCACCTTCGGAATGGGGTTCGTAGCCCTGCCCAACGTATTCAACCAAATGCCCGCCGGGCAGTTATTCGGGTTCCTGTTCTTCTTCCTGCTGTTCCTCGCCGCGGTGACAAGTTCGCTGTCGATGCTCCAACCCTCAATCGCCCTGCTCGAAGAGGGACTCGGGATCGGACGCAAGGCTTCGGTGACGATACTCAGCTTCATCACACTCACCGGCGCAACGTTTATCGTCTACTTCTCCAAGGGTTTTACCGCCATGGACACGATCGACTTCTGGATGGCGAACTTCTTCATATTCATACTGGCGACCTTCCAGGTAATCCTGTTCAGTTGGATAGTCGGAATCGACAAGGGTATGGACGAACTCCGCCGCGGCGCCGAGATCCGCATGCCGAATTTCCTGAAGATCGTCCTGAAGTACATCGCGCCGCTGTACCTGATCGTGATATTCGCTCTGTGGTGCTATTACAACCTGCCAGGACGGGTCAAGGCAATCTTCTCGCCGCCCGAGGGCGAACCGCCGGTGGTCCTGATGTCGCTGGGACTTATCCTCGTGGTGGCCGCCTTCTTCGCGCTGATCGTCAACCTCGCCAACAAACGCTGGGACGAGCAGGAGGCCTCCAAATGAATATCGCCGGATGGATCATAATGGTACTGGCCGTCACGGGCATGACGGGCCTGCTGGCGTGGTGCGTTTACAAGGTGATCAGCACGCCCGGATCGTCGGAGCACATCCACGCCCAAAGCGACATAGACCCCCACGACCGGGAAAGATAGGCGGACCGGCGGGAGCGTAAAGCGATTGCGGATCGCCCCGCCGGAAATTCGGGACTATACATATCGTAAACAACGGGTGGTACATGGTGTTAGTGAATCTCCGGCGACGTGAGAATGGCAAATATCGACATCGGTCCCACAAGAATTCTCGAAAAATCCTGTTTTTCTCTTGGACAATCGGCATGGTGGGCGTATGATAGCGGGTGCTCAGAGTTGACGGTGTCGCCTATGGCTAAGGCGGCGGCGGTTCAAGTGAAGGAGTTAGTTGCTCAAAGATTTGCTCACTCTCCTTTCTCCGCATACCGTTTGTTTGTCGATATCCGCCAACTCACATTCATTGGAAAGAGAACAGTCGTACAACAGGAGAGAACCATGAGTTAGCGCTATAGCATCGCCCTTGCAATTATCGTGTGTCTGGTGGGCGTGTCGCCTGTACTTGCCGCCAACATAGCCGTAAACGGCAGCTTCGAAAACCCGGATATCGCCACCAACACCTACGACGGTGTCGCCGTCCCGGGATGGGTGGGCGTCACTTTCATTTTCGACGGTAACGGTGGAGCCTCCCAACCGTATCCGGAGGCTGGCTCGCTCGGTCAGCAATATGCGGACTTGGGCAATAAGCCCTCAAGACTCGCCAGCTATGATTTCATCGTCCCCGCGGGACAAGGAATCAACGCGATATCCTGGGACGCCACGACCTCGGGGGGCGTAGATCAGACCCCATATATCGTGAATCTCAGAGACGGACTGGGCAACCTGCTCAGACCAGGTAACTTCATTGCCCTCGGCGGGCAGACAAGCATCGCCGGACAACCGCAGGGCGACGTATGGGACACCGCGCTCCTGCCGATGACGGCTTATGAATTCGGCCCGGGTAGCTACCGCCTCGAGTTCTTCGCCGACCAGATCAATGGTTCGGATCTTTTCGCGGACAACGTGGTCATAGATGTCGGCCAGGCGCCGGAGGTCCCCGAACCGACTTCGCTGATTCTGTTGCTGGGTGGATCGTTGCTGGCGATAAAGCGAAGACGCGCCTAACGTCTACAGAACAGCGGTAACTCCAATCTACTACCGCCGGGATTCGCGAAATTCAGTATCCGCGATCCCGGCGGTTTTTTTGTGCCAATTACCCCTCGCCGCGCTTTATCGATACTTCCTTCCCAGATCGCGGGCCATGTCGCGAGCCTGCTGGCGTTTCTTGATCGCGTCCCGCTTATCGTAGTGTCGCTTACCTATCGCCACGCCGATCTCGCACTTGGCCCATCCGCGTTTGAAGTACATCGCCAGCGGAATCAGCGTCTTGCCCTTCTGGCGGACATGGATCTCGAGCTTGGCGATCTGGCGCCTGTGGACCAGCAGCTTGCGGTCGCGGGCGGGCTCGTGCTGCATGCCCGGCGCGGCTTGGGGATACAGACCGAACGTCGAACCAACCAGAAACAGTTCGCCGCCTGATATCCGGGCGTGGGCCTCGTCAATCTTGGCGTTTCCCGCCCGCATCGACTTGACTTCCGTGCCCGTAAGCTGCACCCCGCACTCGACAACTTCGAGTATCTCATAGTCCCGGCGCGCACGGCGATTGGAGATCCGCACGCCCTTGGGCGCCGAATCTTTGGACTTGCTCGACTTGCCTTTCGATTTCGCCATAACGCCCGCAGGGTAACACTTTCGCGGGCAATTGGCAATCGGTCAGGCTTCAAAGATCGCGTGATATCCGCCGTCGCACCACCGCGTGGGGTCCGAGGCTCCGCCCGGGCGGATGAGTTTCTCGCCGCGAAGCGACAGGGAATCGTTCTTGCGGGCGACGTAGGCGGCCAGGCGCCCGTCTTCTTCGTCTTCGAGGCTGCACGTGCTGTAGACCAGGCGCCCGCCCGGTTTGACGAAGGCCCCCGCCGCCAACGCCAGGAAACGCTGATCTCCAACCAGAGATGAGAGCATCTTTTCATCGAATCGCCATCTGGCTTCGGCGCGTCTGGCCAGCACGCCTGTGTTGGTGCATGGCACGTCGGTCAGGACGACGTCGAAGCTTTGCGGATCGAGCGAGCCGAGTTGCGAGGCGCTGACGGTGTTGACTATCGTTATGCCCATCCGGCGGCAGTTGGTGTCGATCGATTCGAGTTTGCGCGGCACGTCGAGGGCTACGATCTCGCCGCGATTTTCCATCAGCTCGGCAAGGTGGGTGGTCTTCGTTCCGGGCGCGGCGCAGGTATCGAGTACTCGCATTCCGGGCCTCGGGTCCGCGGCGAGGCCCGCGGCGGTCGCGGTGGCGTCCTGGGGTTGGAAGTGCCCATCGGCGAACATCTCGCTGGCCAGGGCTTCGGCGCGGTCGGCGACTACTATGCTCAGACCGTTGACATGCGGAGCGGCGGATATCTCCGCTTCGGCGAATCGCGACAGGAGCGTCGCTGTGTCGGTTTTCAGCGTATTGGGGCGAACGATCATCGGTGCGCGGCAGTTGGCGTGCATGGCGATCTCGGTTGCGCCGGCGAGACCCTTGAACGCTTCGATCCATCTTTCGGCCAGTTCGATCGGCAGGGAATACGCCCCGGCGAGATAACCTGCCGGCTCGGTCGCCGGATCGCGGAAGATCGCGCTTGGTGCGATATAGTACGCGTTGGGGCCCTTGGGGATTATCTCGGCGCCCGGCGGCGGCGGGCCTTCGATCGGGTCGGGATATAATCGCGCCGCCGAACGCAGCACACCGTTGATCAGACCGACATGGCGCCCCTGGCTGACATCGTGGGCGAGCTTGACCGTCTCGTTGACCGCGGCGTGCTCGGGGACGCGATCGAGGAACAGCATCTGGTACAAACCCAGGTACAGGATGTCGCTGACGATCGGGGGCAGGCGTTTTTTCGGACGCCGCAGCAGAGGCCTGAGCACCGCCGCCAGCGTGGCGCGGCGCTTGACCGTTCCGGCGGCCAGTTCCATCGCCAGTCCGCGATCGGCCGATCGCAGCTCGCTGGCGCCGGAAAGGCGGTCCACGTGCGCCAGAACGTTCCCGCCTTTATCTCGGATCCCCCTCAGCGCAACAGCGCGGGGTGAAAGTTTGCGGGGGGCGGAATCTACCATCATTTGCTCCAAAGAAATCTATCGCCGGCGGACAGGCGATAACCATTGGCGAAATCACTGAACGCCATCAATCGCTTTCCGGCGGGCTTGAGTTCGAGGATCCGCACCCGCCGGTGTCCGGTAGCCACACACAGCTCGTCATCCACGGTTCCAGGCGCAACTGTGACAGGGCCCGGAAGAACCTCCGCCCGGGCGATCACAACCGCGATTTCCTTACCGTCACTACGTTTAAGCACTGCCTGCCCGCCGGGCCAGGGCCAGGTCCCATGTACCAGATGGTTCACAGTTTCCGCGTCGGCGGACCAGTCGATGACACCATCGGATTTCTTCATTAGGGGCGTATAAGTCGCCTGTGAGTGGTCCTGTTCGGTCCGCCGGGCCCGCCCTTCGGCCAGCAGGTCGAGTGTGTGGCACATCAGGTCGGCGCCCATGTCAGCCAGGCGTGATTTGAGCTCTTCCGCCGTTTCGCTCAGGTCGATATAGGTTTGCGTTTGGGCGATTATTGCCCCGGCATCGACCTCATCGACCAGCGAGAATGTCGTGACGCCCGTGATCTCGTGCCCGCGGATGATCGCCCAGTTCACCGGCGCAGCCCCTCGCAGCGCGGGCAGCAGCGAGCCGTGCAGGTTGATCGTGTCCAGCGCCGCACAATCCCGGGCGGCGGCGCGAATGACCTGACCGAAGTCGACCACCGCGATCACGTCCGGGCGGAGCGCCTTGAGCATCGCGACGGTGTCGTCTGAATTGATATTCTCACAGGGCGTCGCCTCGACGGAAGATTCATCGGCCGCAATCGCGATCGGCGTGGCGCGCAGCTTACCCCCCCTGCCCGCCCGGCGCGGAGGCTGGGTCAGCACGCCAACAAGCTCGTGCCCGCCGCCGCAAATCGCCCGAAAGGACGGTATCGCAAATTCACCACTTCCGCAAAATACAACTCGCATCGTTCACCTTGCGAACACTTATCTCAGGACGACCGCCGGGCAGCAAGAAAAAACTCTTACCACCCGCCGCGAACAAGCCCATAATGCCATAACAACAAGGAATCGCACATGGACCGCTACAATCTAATCAGCCTGCTCGGGATATTCGGCCTGATGGTTATCGCGTGGGCACTATCGACCAACCGCCGCCGCGTGAACTTCCGAGTGATCGTGTGGGGCGTGGGCCTGCAGCTCGCCCTGGGCGTACTTGTGTTCCTGGTACTCGGGCGGACCGGAGCGTTCGACCACGTCGGATCGGCGGTCACCAGTTTCTTCAACGCGGCGATGGAGGGTACGAAGTTCGTGTTCGGACCGCTGTCCGACCCCGCCACATCCAACGGATTCATCCTCGGTCTCCACGCCCTGCCCGCGGTGATATTCTTCTCGGCGCTGATGTCGCTGCTGTATTACTGGCGTGTCATGCCGATGTTGATCCGCGCGTTCGCCTGGGTTTTCACGCGACTGATGCGAATCAGCGGCGCCGAAAGCCTCTGCGTGGCTGCGAACATCTTCGTCGGCGTCGAGTCGGCCACCGCCGTCCGCCCGCACCTGGCAAAAATGACGCGTTCGGAACTGACCACGATCCTCGCGGCCGGGATGGCCACCGTCGCGGCCACCACGCTGTTCATCTATGTCGGATTCCTCCAGGAATCATTCCCCATGATTGCCGCCCACCTGATATCGGCGTCTGTCCTGTCGGCCCCGGCGGCGATCGTGCTCTCGAAGATACTCGTCCCCGAAACCGACCAGCCCGAGACGATGGGAAAGCACATCGAACTGCATTACGAAAAGCAGTCAGGCGCGATCGAAGCTATCATCACCGGCGCGATGGCCGGCGTGAAGCTGCTGGTGGGCATCGTCGCGCTGCTGATCGCGTTCCTGGGCATTGTCGGCGTGATCAACTTGATCCTGAGCGGGATCGGCGGAACCGACTTCCAACTATCGCTACAGAGCATACTTGCATATGTGATGTATCCGTTTGCGATACTCATCGGCGTCCCGCCGGAAGACGCGATGGAGGCGGGCAAATTGCTCGGCGAGCGGGCGATAGTCACCGAAATCCCAGCCTATCTCAATCTTAAAGCCGCCATCGCCGACGGGCGGATCAAGAACCCCCGCACGGTAGTCGTGTTAGCTTATTCACTATGCGGATTCGCGCACGTGGCGTCGATGGCGATTTTCGTGGGAGGAATCTCCGCCTTAGTCCCCGAGCGGAAGAAGGACCTCGCGGCGGTAGGTCCCCGAGCACTCCTGGCGGCCACTCTCGCATGCCTGATGACCGGAGCCATAGCAGGCGTGTTCTACCAGGGCGGATTAGCGATACTGCAGGCGGGTAAGTGACGATTCTACTGTGCGAATGTGAGGTGACGGATTAAGATGCAAAACATGAAACGACTATTCATCGCGTTGACACTGTGCGGGCTGGCGGGCCAAAGTTGGGCGGCCGAAAAATCCGCCCGAGACATCATAAAGGCAAGCGGCGTCCAGGGCGGTCTGGTTGTGCATCTGGGAGCGGGCGACGGTAAGTTCACAGCCCAACTGCAAATCGATGACCGATTTGTCGTACACGGACTATATCGCAATCGGCAGCAGATCGGCGAGGCACGCAAACATATCAACCAACTCAATCTATACGGCGCGGTATCGGTGCAGCATTGGGACAAGGGCAAGAAATATCTCCCCTACGCCGATAACCTCGTGAACCTCGTGGTCGCCGAGGACCTCGGTAATATTCCCACCAGCGAGGTCACGCGGGTTCTGGCGCCGCTTGGAGTAGCTTGGATCAAGTCGGGCGGGAGTTGGAAGAAGATCAGCAAACCGTGGCCGGCGGATATCGACGAATGGACCCACTACCTGCACGCGCCGGACAACAACGCGGTAGCGCAAGATACCCGAGTCGGCCTGCCGAAGCATGTCCAGTGGATCGGGTTCCCGAAATTCGCGCGGAGCCACGAACAGCTCGCCAGCGTCAGCGCCATGGTGTCGTCCGGCGGGCGGATATTTTACCTGATCGACGAGGGCCTGAGATCCGATATCCGCATGCCGCCGAGATGGAAACTCGTCGCTCGGGATGCCTTCAATGGGGTAATCCTGTGGAAACGCAACGTCGACAAATGGTCCAACCACCTGCACGGTTTCCGCAGCGGCCCGCCGGACCTGCCGTTCAGGCTCGTCACCGGCGGCGACCGCGTTTACGTGACCCTGGGGCTGGACCAGCCGGTAACCGCACTCGACGCGGCGACCGGAAGAACCCTGATGACTTACAAAGGTTCGCAGCGCACCCGACAGATCATTCATACCGGAGATGCTCTGGTCATGCTGCTCGGCAGCAGCCAGGTGGCGATTCACATGAAACGCCGGGGCAACAAAGAATCCGCGAGCAGAGTGATGATAGCCGCCAACCCGAAAACCGGAGATATCCTCTGGCGGAAAGAAGTCAGTCTCGAAACGCTTCTCCCGCTGGTGGTCTCAGGCGATTGGCTGCTGTATCAGACTGACAAGCAGCTCGTGTGCCTGAAATTGAAATCGGGCGACAAGAAATGGAGCATACCCCATCCCTGCCGGCTGGCGGCACGGCCTCACGAGTGGCAATGGGCGTCGCCCACGCTGGTAGCTCACAAAGGTATCGTGTATGTCGCTGACTTCCGCAAGCTGTCGGCGTTTTCAATCGAGGACGGCAAGGCCCTGTGGAACTGTTCATCCACCGCGGGATTCTGCTCGCCGCCTGACATCTTCGTGATCGACGATCTGGTGTGGCGCGGTTACACGCGCAGCCGCGGAAGTGCGGACTTCGGGGAAGGCCTCGACGCCAAGACCGGTAAGCGGAAAAAGACCATCAACACGAAGAAGGCCTGGGACTACGCGACGCTGGCGCACCATCGCTGCTACCGCCCAAAAGCGACAAGCCGGTTCATCATGTCCAGCCGATCGGGAGTCGAGTTCATCAACGTCAAATCGGGCAAGATCAACCCGAACCACTGGGTGCGCGGAACATGCCAGTACGGGATCATGCCCGCAAACGGGCTCCTGTACGCCCCACCGCATTCCTGCGCCTGCAATATCAAGACGATGCTGAAAGGCATGTTCGCATTCGCCTCGTCGCGCAGCGAGCCGAAAATCGCAAGAGCGGACGACGTGCGCCTTGAAACCGGCGAGGCTGTCGGGAAGATATCGCGGAAAATCGCCGCCGATGACTGGCCGACGTTTCGCCACGATAATGAGCGAAGCGGAAGGACCGCGACCAGCGTACCAAACGATCTCAAGCAGGCGTGGCGGACGAAGATCGGCGGACGGTTATCGAGCCCGGTGATGGGCTGCGGAAAGATCTTCGTCGCCGCTGTTGACGCCCATACGATCCACGCCATGGACGCCGCGGGCGGTAAACCGCTCTGGTCGTATACCGCTGGCGGGCGCATCGATTCGCCGCCGACAATTTACAGGAACACGGTCCTTTTCGGCTCGGCCGACGGATGGGTCTACTGCCTCGGCGAAACAGACGGATCGCTGGTCTGGCGTTTCCGCTGCGCTCCGGGAAATCGCCTGATAGTCGTCCGCGGGCAACTCGAATCAGCCTGGCCCGTTCACGGAAGCGTTCTGGTGGAGAAAGGGAAGGTCGTCGTGGCGGCCGGTCGCTCGTCGTATCTCGACGGCGGGATTTACGTATACCGGCTCGATCCGGCGACCGGGAAGAAACTTTCAGAAACAGTCATACACAGCCTCGATCCGAAAACCGGCGACCAGCCCGACGGAGGCGTAGATCTGCGAGGCGTATTGAACGACGTACTGGCGGCCTCCGGAGGGTCGGTGTACATGCGACACCTGAAGATCAACTTCAAGACCGGCGATGACCTGGAAATCGGACCGCCGCATCTGTTCGCACCCACCGGATTCCTTGACTATGCCTGGTGGCATCGCTCGTACTGGATTTTCGGGTCAGACGCCGTCTGCATGCCGCCCGTTAATGAATCCGGATGGCAGATCTGGCCGCGAGTAGGCAATATGGTCCCGTCAGGGCGGATCCTCTCTCTGGGCGACGAGACCGTGTTTGGTTATGGACGGGACAAGTATCCAGGCGGAATGTCCGGACAGATTCGCGGAGGAGAAACGTACCGCCTCTTCGCCGCCGAAAAGAAGATGTCCGGACCCCTACCCAGCTATCGGGAGAAACAACACCTTCGCGGCGCCAGATCGGGTAACAGACTCGGGCTGAAAGTAACCCAGAGGGACAGGCGGCACGGCGCGCCGAGTTTGCATCGTTATCGCTGGAGCAAGCCGATGCCCATTTTTGTCCGAGCGCTCGTGTTGGCCGACAAGACGCTGGTCCTTGCCGGTCCGCCGGAACCAACCGAATCCAGAAGCGCCCAACTGCAACTCAAGGCCCCCGACAAGGCCGAAGCCGCCTTCCTGGGAAAGCAAGGAGCGGTACTCCGCCTGGTTTCCGCCGCGGATGGAGAAACACTAACCGAGTACAAACTGGACTCTTCCCCGATCTTCGACGGCATGATTGCAGCGGGAAACCGGATCTATATTTCGTTGCAGGACGGGTCGCTTGTGTGTTTCGGAAAATAACGAATCGGACAAGTGATAACTTTGCGTATCGCATTACCACTTGCCATTACAGTAGTTAAAATTTTCTTGTTTTACCGTTGAAATCCACGACAGTCTGTCGTATAATTACGACATGTTGTCGTGGATCTGTTCGTGCATCGAAAGGCTGACGATATGAAGCAACCGGCTTTGGCTAACGCGGAATTGGGCGTCATGGACCTGCTGTGGCGGGACGGTCTGTTGACTGCTCGCCAGATACGCGACCGACTCTATGCTGATGCGACCAAGGCGCAGCACGGAACTGTCCAGAAATTGCTGCAGCGTCTGGAAGACAAAGGATACGTCCAGCGCGACCGCAGTTTGTCCGTCCATCTGTTCTCGCCCGCGATCTCTCGCCAGACCTACGCCGGGCAGCAACTCGAATCACTGGCCGACACGCTGACGGCCGGATCGTTCGCCCCGCTGATTACGCATCTCGTAGAGGCCAACAGAATCTCCCCCGACGAGATCACCCGTATCCGAGCCATTCTCGACGAGCAGGAATGTCAGGAGGAACAAGCATGACTGATCTCTTCCTGCAGATCGGGCTCAGCAATGCGTGCTTCTCCCTTGCGCTGGCGATTGTGGCGGTGGTGGTCGGAAAGACGACGAGGCGGCCTCATCTTGCGAATCTGCTGTGGTTGCTCGTTCTGGTTAAGCTGGTTACGCCGCCGCTGGTGACGATTCCCGTAATCCCGATTTCCGGGCAGAGCGACACCACCGCCGTCGCCGTCGAAAACCATTCACAACCGCCCCCCCTACCGGTCGACCGCCGTGAGTTCAACATTTCACAATCGCCCCCCATCGGTATTGAGAAGCAACCGGATACTCCCCTGACATCGAGAATCGCCACGGCTTTGTTTAAGTACGGAAGAGGATGGTTACCGCCGATCTGGTTGCTTGGAAGCGTGGTTGTTCTGGTCTGGTCGCTGGTCCGGGTGTGTCGCTTCAGTCGCCAGTTAACGTCGGAATCCCAGGCGGCGCCGCGAGAGTTGCAGGCCGCCGCGGTGGAGATTGCGCGCCGACTGGGCCTGAGAACAATCCCGACGATTTGCACGACGTCAGCTCGTCTTTCGCCCATGGTGTGGTGGACAGGCGGGAAGGTGCGAGTCGTCATTCCAACCGCTTTGCTCGATCGAATGGACGAGCGCCAGTGGAAATGGGTCCTGGCGCATGAACTGGCGCACGTACGGCGTCGCGATTACCTGGTCCGATGGCTCGAGTGGTGTGCGTGCGTGGGTTTCTGGTGGAATCCAGTGGTCTGGTGGGCGCAGCGAAACCTGCGGGTAACCGAAGAGATATGCTGTGACGCGCTGGTCCTGTCGTCCCTGAATCCCAAACCTCAATCTTATGCAAAGTCGATTCTGGCTGCAGTGGAATCTCTTGTTCGTCCGGCGATCCGCCCACCGGCGATGGCAAGCGAAGTTAATAGCGGCGGTTTCCTTGAAAGGAGATTCAAGATGATCGTATCAGTATCAAAGAATTCGAGATCGAAATCACGTTTGTTGCAGGCGTGCGTCCTGCTGTGCGCGATGATCGTGCTTCCCCTTGGCGTCGCATCCGCCCGGGACTACAGCGCCGTTCACGAGCGGTTGCAGAGGGCTGTCAAGAACGGTGAGATCACGCAGGAACAGGCCCACGTCATGATGGGCGCGCTCAAAAAGGCGGCCGGAGCCAGGCATGACGGAGATCGCAAGAGAGAGCATCGCGATCCGTTCAGGCCGAATCTCGAGGCGATTGGCAAGCGGCTCAAGGCGGCCGTGGCGAGCGGTCAGATGAGCGAAAAGGACGCCCGCGCCAAGTGGGAGACAATCGCAAGAGAGGCGAAATCCAATAAAGACCGCCCCCGTGGTGGAGATGAGCGAGCCCGGGTCGATACGCACGTCAAAGAAATCTGGGGCAAGTTTCAGCACGCGGTCCGGGCAGGTAAAATGTCCGAGGAAGACGCCCACAGGAAAATGGGCGAGATAAAGAAGAAGATCTACGCACAGTTCGAGAACCGCGACAAGCGCGATCGCGGACCGGACGACCGCGAAAAAGTCCATGCGCATCTCAGAGGAATCTGGGAACGCCTGCAGCATGCCGTCCGCGAAGGCAAAATGTCCAGGGAAGACGCCGAGCGGAAGATGGGCGAAATAAAAAGGGAAGCCCTTTCCAGATTTGACCGCAAGGACAAAGATCACCGCGAAAAACACCGCGGAGAAGATGGCTCGGCGGCCGAAGCCATTGGCCGCTGGGTTCACTCGGTCGGCGAAGATATCCGCAAGGCCGCAGAGGCAGGCAAGATCACCGGTGAGCAAGCCATGAACAAGTGGCAGGGATTCAAGCAGAAACAACTGGCTCCAAAGCTCCATGCCGCTGTCAAAGAAGGCAAGATGTCGGAACAGGCCGCCAGGGAGTTTTGGCGTCAGATAGAACTCGGCGAAGCCCGAGAGAGGCTCAAGCACGCGGTAAGAGCAGGCAAGATATCAAAGGAAGACGCCGAGCGGAAGATGGGCGAAATAGAGCGGGCAATCCATTCTCGACTCAAGGGCGGCGACCGACGCGAACACGACAAGGGCAGGCGTGAACACAGACCAGACGACCGCGCACGGGCCGAGGCCCACATCAGGGAAGCCGGAGAGAAACTCCGGGCGGCGGTCCGGGCCGGTAAGATGTCCGAAGAAGACGCCCACAGAAAGATGGGCGAGATAGAGCGGGCAATCCATGCCCGCCTCAAGGGCGGCGAACGACGCGAACACGACAAGGACAGGCGTGAGCACAGACCAGACGACCGCGCACGGGCCGAGGCCCACATCAGGGAAGCCGGAGAGA
>CAZSLS010000048.1:25661-35679 GCA_964607575.1 uncultured Planctomycetaceae bacterium
AACTCCGGGCGGCGGTCCGGGCCGGTAAGATGTCCGAAGAAGACGCTCGAAGGAAAATGGGCGAGATAGAGCGGGAAATCCATGCCCGGTTCAAAGGCGGCGAACGCCGCGAACACCACAGGCCCCCTCGCCGAAGAGACGAGGAATCCAACCGTCACCAAGACCGGCGATCCCGCAGATCACGCTGACCGCCATTGCTGCTCGGCTTCGTCCCGTCACCAACCAGACTGGTGCGGGACGAAGCTGAGAGGATATGCGCCTTCTATCGCCTCGAGTTTGTCAGGAAGGCCACCGAACCATCGTTGAAAGAAGCGACGATGTTCCCGTCGGCGACGGCAAGACCGTTGAAGGAGAGCTTGGAGTTAAAAACCTGGTCCCATACCGGTTTGGCGTCGGTCAGGGATATCGCCTGAATGAATCCTTTCTTCGAACCCTCATCCAGAATCGCGCCGCCCATTAATATGAGGTTCTTGCAGACCACTAATGACGTCGTCTGCCGATCGGCCGCAAGCTTGAAATTCTTCTTGGCCTTGCCCTTAGAACCAAAAGAAAGAACATTGTTTTTGTCGCAGGCGGCGATGTAGTCGCCGGTCCAACTGACCGTATCGCCATTGTACCCGCCGTAACCGATTTCCTTGAATTTTCTGTGCCCAAGCCGCGTCCAGTCCCAACTGTACAGCCCATCATTACCCATCTTCAATGACCCGGCGCCGCGTTTGGCGGAACCCTTCTTGCCCGTTTCCAGATTAAGGAATTGACCCATGACCCTGGCACAGTCGCCCTGGCGGATCAAAATGTCGTTCCGCCTGGCGCCGCGGCCGCCGGCGGGCAAGGCTCTTGCCCATATCTGTTTGCCCGTCCCGGGCACAAAGGCCCTCACCAGCAGTCCGCCGTCGGAGCCCTGCGTGCGACCGGCGGAGGCATAGGCCTTACCTTCGGCCACCATTACCCCCCCGATCACCGGCCAGACCGACTCGACCTTACCGTACGAGACCATGCGCTTTTCCTCGGGCGCAATACGCAGGCGGTAGATGAGCTTACCGGTATTGATCTTGACGGCGTGAACGTATCCGGTGTGATCTCCGACCAGGCAGATTCCCTTGTGCAATGTCGCAGCGGTGTCCATCCTGCCGCCGGTCATGTACCGCCATACCACCCTGCCGGTCTTGAGATTGACGGCGATGATCTCGTTCCGATCGACATCCCCCACTATCGCCGTCGACTCGGACACCACCGGCGCGGTCAGCCTCGTGTTAAGGTAACTCAGCCAGTCGCGCTTCACCGTTCCCACCTGGGCGCCCGTCGACCGCCTCGATGACCTGCTCCGGGGGTCGAGGGTTACCTTCTTCGACCATCGCACGACAACTTTCTTTGCTATTTCGCAGTCCGAACCACTGCTGCGCCGGGCATTGCCTCTGAAGCTGGACCACGGCGAGGCCGAAGCGGCGCCGTCGGTTTTCTCATCGTATTCGTCTGCCGAAACAGGCTTAACTTCCGCTTCCATCTCCGCCGGCGAGGGGACCTTTCCGATAGAAGCCACCGCCATCAGGCCCGCAATCTGGGCGGGCGAACAGTTGCTGCACCAGTTCTGCGCGATATAACCGGCGCCATATGCCGGTATCGTGCCGGTAAGACAAGCGGCTCGGGCGCCTCCAAAACTCATATTCTTACCACGATTGATCACCTTACCGTTTACCCTCATCGCAGGTGCGCAGATGTGACCTCTGTACCTGAAGAACTGTTTCCCCGCCGCCGATGCCTTCTCGCCGCTGAGCGGCCTGCCCGTCTCTGCCGAAAGCAACGTCACCCTGTTCCGCTGCCGGGAAGAAGCGACCGCGACCGCTCCGAATCCGGCGGCCTCGAGACTGAGGGCCTGGTTCGAACGCTGGATATCCTCGTCCTTGATTGTCCAGAGAACCTTCCCCTTCCTGAGGTCGATCGCCACTACCGTCTGCGGAGGATGCTTGAATTTCTTGTTCTTGTTATCGGATTTCTCAAGCTCATCCATCTTCGATCTGCTGACGATAAAAACCTTACCGCCTGCGATTACCATGGATGTCCCAAGCAGCTTGTTGACCCAGATTCGCCTGCCGGTCTTGTCGTCATAAGCCTCCGTGGTTCCTTCGGCGATATTCCAGTCCATCCGCCCGCGCACGCCCCGTCCCCATATTACCTTGCCGCCCTTCCACGTGGTAACAACCACAATACCGTCCGAAGCGGATATGACACCGGGACTGTAAGCTGTAGGCAATTGGCGCAGGGTCTTTCCCGTCCGCGAGTCGACAACAATCATCTTCCCTTTCCCATCGGGGACGTACACGTGCGGACCGACAGAGACCATTGGCGCAACGTTCTCAATGTAGAGTCCGCCATAGTAGACACCGCTCAACGGCTTACGCCAGAGCATGCGTCCGTTAAATGCGTCACGACACGTCAGGTGCGTGGTATAGCTGACAGGACCGGTGGTCTGGCGCCATCCGCCACGAAGATTCTCGTAAACCGAGGTGGACAGGGCGAAACAGCATCCATCATTGACAAGCAATGCCCGCGTGGAGGCATAACGCTTGTTCAGGTTCATCGGTAGTCCGGCGTTCCACTTGAAACCAAGCGGACGATTGAAGACCTTGTCACTGGAAGCGGGAATACCCGCGGCGCTATAGTAGCGGTGCGTCCAGACGTCCATCTCGTCGGGGAGCGCTATTTCTTCAATCTTCTTCACTACACCCTTGGAACAAATTACCAGCCGCCCGAACGGGGCGATACACCTGCGTACTTCCTCTGTAGTCAGACCGGCGGATTCGGCCTTGGCCTGGTTCATGACAACAACGACATTGACCATGTAATCCCGGTAGGGAAGTTTCGACAGAGGCAACTGTTCGGCAGAGACATATCCCTTGACGCCCCCGGCGGCGATTGCCTTATTGAACGCCGCCAGTTCCTTCGCGTCGCCGGCGAGAGCGTGGACCAGGCTGTTACCGTTCCTTCCAAGATCAACCGCCACGCGAGGCGCGTACTGATCACCGCAGCCAATGACGACGAACACACCGGATTCGCGACCATACGATTTCAGTATTTTGGTCGAAGTCACGCCGGCGAGCAGGTCGCCGGCCGAGAAAAGGACGAGGCAAATCAGTGAGAGAACTGTCGGGCCGAAAGCCTTGCTGGTCATACGCATCATTATCATTGCTCCTGTTTACCGCGCCAAAGACGAGAGTTCCTCTCGGAGAGTCATACGCCCAATGCAATTGTCTGGCTACACGATCAAATGTAAACAGTAATCTAATTCCGAGCGGCGGAAAACAAGGAGTGCTTGATAAGGGCGGTCGACTGGGCGAGAATCATATTCGCCGCACCGTTGACGAATTTATAATCCGCGGGAGAGCTTGTAATGATGGACATGCACGTCGGGACATACCGTCGGCTCCGGACCGTTCTGATGGCAACTGTACTCGCGTTCTGCGCGATCTCTTCGTCTTCCACAACGGCGGCGGAGAAAGCCAAAGGCCCTGCGGTCAACGTGTTCGGCAACCGACAAGAGGCCGCGAAGATGCTGATCGCCTACTTCGAGCGGATGAGCCGCCCGAAACCGCTCGTGGTGCGAACCGGCGATAGGTTCCAGGCCCATCGGAAGGACTTGCGCCGCAAGCTGCTTGCATGCGCCGGGCTCCAACCGCTACCGAAACGCGTCGCCCTGGACGTGCGATCCAGCCCGGCGATCGAGCATGAGTGGTGCAGGATCACGCGCGTGTATTACCAACTCTGGCCGAACGTCTACAGCAGCGGGCTGCTTTTCATGCCAAAGAAGTTCGTCGACCGCCCTGCCCCCGCCGTACTCTGCCCGCACGGACACTGGCCTAAAGGCAACGCTCACGCCGAAGTGCAGCGACGATGCCTCGTGCTGGCGAAGATGGGCTACGTGGTCTTCTCGCCCGCGCAGAGTCACTATGAAGACCCGGCGCTGGGCATCTCGCACCAGACGCTGATGATCTGGAACAACATCCGCGCGCTGGATTACCTGCAGACCCTGCCCCAGGTCGACGGTAAGCGGATCGGATGCGCGGGCTGTTCGGGCGGAGGGCTCCAGACGCAGATGCTCGTGGCGGTTGATGACCGAGTCAAGGCGGCCAGCATCTGTGGAATGACGTGCGACTATCGCGAGATCATATTCCCCGGTCGAAATCACTGCAGGTGCAACCACTTTCCCAACATCATGCGATACACCGACGAGCCGGAAATCAGCACGCTGGGCCTGCCCGTGCCCGTCCAGTACCTGACGATGAACGACTGGACGCGAAGCTTCGAGAAGAACAACTATCCGACGATCCGGCGGCTTTACGAAGCCAACGGCGCCAAGGGGCGAACGGACTGCAAGTACTGGTCGACCCCGCACTCCTACGACAAGCCCAAGCGCCAGCGCATGTACTGGTGGATGGAAAAGTGGCTGCGGGGCAAAGACCGCGGCGGGCCCATAACCGAAGGCGAGGTTAAAACACCTTCCGTCCAGGCGATTTTGAAGCTGAAAGCCTCCGTGCCCAACGACAAGGGGCTGGCCCACATCAGTCGCGTCCATGCAAAGATGCGGTACGTCTCGCCGAAACTCACCAGCCGCAAGGAATGGGAAGCCTACCGTCACAAGATGCTTTTGGCCCTGGGCGAGTTGCTGGGAACCCCCCTGCCGCCCCAAGGCAAGGTTAAGCTCATCGGTACAGAGAATCGCGACGGCCTGGTGATCGAGCGCCTGCTGTGTCCCAGCGAGGGGGGGCTGTCGGTGCCCACGCTGGTGCTGCGCCCTGACGGGCGGACGGGCAAACTCCCGGCGGTCATAATTTACAGCGATCGCGGTAAGGTGGAGGCGATGGCGGCAGGCGGCGACAATTCACCGGCAGCGTTGGCCCGAAGCGGTAAGGTGGTCGTCCTTCCCGACGTGCGGTTCACCGGCGAGTTGTCGCTCGGTGCGTTTGCGGGCCTGAGCGGGAAATTGACGACGTTCAAGCCCTGCAGCCCGTTGGGCGAAGGGCGAGCCAACTCCTTTCCCGGTGTATGGCGGCGAAACGCGATGCTCTGGGGGCGTCCGGTAGCGGGCATGGCGGCGACGGACATCCTGGCTGTCGTGAACTACGTGGCAACGCGAAAGGACGTCGAGCAGGCGAAGCTCTCGCTGGTCGCCCGCGGGCGGACGACGGTCGTGAGTCTGCTGGCGGCGGTACTCGATCCACGCATAAAGGCGCTGGACGCCGATCTGGCGTCACGGTGCTTTGCAGACCGCAAGGCGCCGATGATTCCGTTCGTACTCCGCCACGGCGACGTGCTTCAATGGTCGGCGCTGCTTGCCGATCGCAAACTGAAACTCGCCGGCCTGCCCGAAGCCGCCGGAGATCCGAAATGGCTGAAAGACGTCTTCCGCGCCGCCGGGAACCCCCGGGGCCTGCGACTCGTCGGGACTAAAGAACAGTGAGAAAGGTTAAGTTTATGCATTACATCACTCGAGGAACATTCTCATGCTGCATGGCGTCGCTCATTATTTGTTCGACCGCCTTGGCCGCACCGCCCGCCCAGAAGCGTTTTGAAAAGGACTATCCCCTGTCCGGAGTCGAGATCGAGTCGGTCCGCCTGACCGATTCGCTTTGGCTCCCGCGTTTGGAAGCCAATCGCAAGACGGGCGTACCTCATGTCCTGAAAAGGCTCGAGAATTCCGGCGCGATCGGAATGTTCCGCACGCTGAACGGGAGCAAGGAAAAACGCCGTTACACTGAAAACCCGTGGGGCTGCTCCGACGTGTATAAATCGTTTGAAGCGCTGGTCCGCGTGCAGCGAACCAATCCGGACAAAACCGCCGCCGCCGCGGCGTTCAAACGGACCGACGACTTCCTCAAACTCGTCGCCGGAGCGCAGGACGACGACGGGTTCATCTTCCCGTTTATCCAACTCTACAAGAAAGGGTACAAACGCTTCTCGTCGGCCACTTCCCACTATACCGAGACGTACTGCATGGGCCACCTGATCGAAATGGCCGTCGAGCATCATCAAACCACCGGGAGCGATACGGGGTTGAAAGTCGCAAACAGCATCGTCGATTGCATCAACTCCTATCACGGCGCCGGCAAGAAATACGACATTCCCTCGGGCCATCCGGAAATCGAGCTTGCCCTGGCCCGTTTGCACCGCGCCACCGGCGACCCAAAACCGCTTCGCCTGGCGAAGTATCTGATCGAAAAGGCCAAGACCGTCAAGACCACCTGGTCGCAAGGGCGCCCCGCCCTCGGGCACGATGAAGCGGTGGGACATTCAGTGGCGATGTTCTACCTTTACGCCGGCGTGGTCGATATCGCCCAACTGACCGGAGACAAGGACCTGATGCAGTTGATGCACAAGAAATGGGAAAACGCCGCCCTGAAGAAAACCTACATCACCGGTAATTGCGGACATCGCGGTCACAGCGAAGGGTTTCCCAGGGCCTACGACCTGCCGAATGACAAAGCGTACTGCGAAACGTGCGCCGCGATCGCATACGTCATGTGGAACCATCGCATGTTCCTGGCCACCGGAGACGCAAAGTACACCAATCTCATGGAGCGAACGCTCTACAACGCTTTTCTTTCCGGAGTTTCCCTGTCGGGCGATCGATTCTTCTATCCCAATCCGCTCGACACGCCCACCAAGGCGCGCGGGCGCGTGCCGTGGTTTGGATGCGCCTGTTGCCCGACGAATGTGGTCCGCTTCTTCCCGCTTATCCAGTCTTACATGTACGCCGTCAACGCCGCCGCCGGGGATGTATACGTCAATCTTTTCGCGTCCGGGCGGGCAAAGTTCATTCTGAAGGACTGGCAGGTAACGCTGAGCCAGGAGACCAGGTATCCTCGCGATGGGAAAGTGAGCATCGCGTACAAGTTTGCAGGTATGCGGGACTCGGTCAAACAGACCCCCCGGCCGCAAATACGTATCCGCGTCCCCGATTGGTGCGAGAAACCGAGCTGGTCGCTCAACGGAAAACCGATCGGAGCGAAGATCGAAAAGGGTTACGCCGTTTTCACGTGCACGAAAGACGAGGGCGAGATCATACTGAATTGCGACATGCCCGTTGTGCGGATGATTGCACATCCCAAGGTCAAAGCCGATAACGGGCGGGTCGCACTGATGCGTGGACCGCTGGTCTATTGCTTTGAAGCGATCGATTCCCCAGAAGCCTCCTCGCCGCGTACGTCGCAATACACACTCGCCAAAGACCCGCAATTCAAAACCAAATCGAAAGAGATCACCAAGGGCATGACGGTTGACGCCATTGTCACCAAGGATAACAGCGGACGGACGATTACGGCGATTCCGTATTTCGCACGATGCTATCGCGAAAAAACGTCGATGTCGGTCTGGCTGCTGCAGGCGGGCTTGAAAACCGACGACAATCTCGCCCCGTGGAAAGGAATGCTGTATCGACCGCTGGATTAAAGGAAACAATATGACCAATCGCAGATCATTTTTGAAAACCATAGGTGTGGCCGCTGCAGGACTCATCTTACCCGGCGCCACAGTCCGGGCCGCCAAGACCGCCGATCGCCCTAATGTCGTCCTGATCATGGTTGACGATCTCGGCTACCATGACCTCGCCTGCTATGGGCATCCGAAAATCAAGACTCCCGTTCTCGATAAACTCGCCAAAGATGGAATCCGGTTGACGAGTTTCTACTCCGGCGCTACCGTCTGCACGCCCTCGCGCATGGCTTTGCTTACCGGCGCGTATCCCAGCCGCCTTGGCTGGACCAAGGGAGTGATCGGCTACATGATCAGCACCAGGCAGGGCCTGAGCCCCAAAGCCCTGACCATCGCCGAGATATTCAGGGACAAGGGCTACCGGACCGGGCTCATCGGGAAATGGCATCTCGGCGATCGCAAGCAATTCCTGCCCCATCGCCAGGGGTTCGACACCACCTACTACATCAACAAGAGCAACAACCAGACCAAGGAACTGTGGCGCGGCGATGAACTGATCGAAAAACCGTTCAAGAATCGCCTGCTGACCGAAAAGTTCACCCGCCAGGCCGTCAGTTTCATCAAAGACAACAAGGACAAACCGTTCCTGCTCTACATTCCATATACGGCCCCGCATTTTCCGGTGCAGGCGCATCCGGACTGGAAAGGGAAATCCAAGTTTGGCGAGTATGGTGATGTCGTCGAAGAGTTGGATCATCGCATCGGCGACATTTTGAAAACTCTGGAAACCGAGAAGCTCGACAAGAAAACGATCGTTGTGTTCCTATCTGACAACGGGCCCGAGCCCAGACAGCAGGCACAGGCCAAACCCTATCGCGGGCTGAAGTGGACCGCACTGGAAGGCGGTACTCGCGTGCCCTGCATTTTCCGCTGGCCGGGCGTGATCCCGCCGGGGCAGACAAGCGATGCACTGACCGCCGCAATCGATATCCTCCCCAGCCTGAGCCATGCGTGTGGGATAGACCTGAAAACGATTTCCAAAGGCAGCCCCGTAATTGACGGTATGAACGTGTGGGACACGCTGATCGGCAGGAAGGGCGCCGAACATCCGCGCAAGGATCTGCTCTACTGGCACGGCGCCGCCGGGTTTCACGCCATCCGCGTCGGCGACTGGAAACTTTTCCTCAACCGCAAGGGCGCCAAGCTGAAAAAGGGCGGAAAAGGTCCAGTACTGTTCAATCTCGCCGACGACGCCGAGGAACTGACGGACCTGAGCGCCAAGCACCCCGAGCGGGTCAAGGCGATGGAGGCACTTGCAAAGAAACGCCTGGCCGAGATCAACAGCAGCATCATCCCACTGGGAAAATCGACATGAGCAATAAGTCAAATACAGGGCACACACGCCGCGAATTCCTGAAGGTAATCGGGTGCTCTGCGGTCATGGGTCCCGCACTGCTCCAGGCCGCGGACAAAACCGCCTCCAAACCGAACATCATCTACATCCTTGCCGACGATCTCGGATACGGTGATCTCGGGTGCTACGGGCAGAAACAGATCAAGACGCCGCGGTTGGACAAAATGGCTGCCGAGGGACTGCGCTTCACAGACCACTATTCGGGCAGCACTGTCTGCGCTCCGTCACGCTGCTGCCTGATGACCGGCGTTCACACCGGCCACGCGTATATCCGCGGGAACAGGGAGGTAAAACCCGAAGGCCAATATCCCATCCCCGCCGACTCGATAACGATCCCCAAGCTGCTCAAGAAGGCCGGTTACGCAACCGGCGCCGTGGGTAAATGGGGGCTCGGATTCCCCGGTTCGCACGGGGCGCCGAACAAGCAGGGGTTCGACTTCTGGTACGGTTACAACTGTCAGCGTCATGCACACAGCTACTGGCCGACCTATCTGTGGCGCAACGAGAAGAAAGAGCCCGTGGTCAAGGGAACCTGGTCGCACGACCTGCTGACCAAAGAGGCGCTCGGCTTCATCAGGCGATCCAAAGACAAACCGTTCTTCCTCTACGTCCCCTACGCCATCCCCCACGCGCAACTGCATGTACCGGACGTGACACCATACGAGAAAGAAGACTGGCCGCAGAAAGAGAAGCAATTCGCGGCCATGATCACTCGCCTCGACGCGGACGTGGGCAAAATCCTGGACCTTCTCAAAGAGTTGAAGATCGACGACAACACTCTCGTGATGTTCGCCAGCGACAACGGTCCCCACAGAGAAGGCGGGCAGAAGCCGCAATTCTTCAAGAGCGCCGGACCGTTCCGCGGAATCAAACGCGACATGTTTGAAGGCGGGATCCGGGTCCCGTTCATTGCCAACTGGCCCGGAAAAACGCCCAAGGGCAAAACTACCGCTCACATCTCGGCGTTCTGGGACATGCTTCCGACATTCTGCGATATGGCGGGTGTCAAAACCCCCAAGGGGCTTGACGGTATTTCCATCCTGCCGACAATCCTGGGCAAGAACGACCGGCAGAAGCAGCACGAATACCTGTTCTGGGTGTACACCGGAACCAGGACGGTGCGTAAAGGCAAGTGGAAGGCGATCGGCTGGCCGCCGAGATTCAAACTCTACAATCTCG
>CAZSLS010000049.1:0-34358 GCA_964607575.1 uncultured Planctomycetaceae bacterium
GCTATTCTTATTCACGCAGCCATAATTATGAAAATAGCTGAGTCTCTGTGTGGAAGTTCAAGTTTTTAATACGAAGGCGACAAGGTTCTTCTATCCATGAAATGCGAAGCGATCATTTTCGATCTTGACGGAACGCTGCTCAATACGCTCGACGACCTGGCAGACGCGAACAACCAGGCCCTGGTCGAGCTTGGCTTTCCGACGCATCCGGTCGAGGATTACAAATACCACATCGGAAACGGTGTAAGGCTCCTGCTTGAGCGGACGCTGCCCGAAGACGCTCGCGACGATGCCATGGTCGAAAAGGGCATGGCGATGATGAAGCAGGCGTACGAGAAATGCTGGGACAACAAGACTCAGCCCTACGCCGGTGTCGGCGAACTGCTCGACGAACTTACGCGGCGCGGCGTGCGGATGGCTATTCTGTCGAACAAACCGCATGCGTACACTTGTATGATAGTGGATAAGCTGCTGGCCAATTGGCAATTCGAAGAGGTCTGGGGCGTCAGCGATACGGTACCGCCCAAACCCGACACCACCGGGGTTTTCGCCCTGGCCGAGAAGATGGGCGTCGCGCCGGCGGACTTCGCGTATCTCGGCGACACGGGTACGGACATGGAAACCGCCACCGCCGCCGGTATGTTTGCTATTGGTGTACTCTGGGGATTTCGCACCCCTGACGAACTGACCCAAAATGGCGCCAAGGTGCTCATCAGCGCCCCGGCGGAGTTGCTGGGCGTCCTGGACCCCGACGCCCCAAAAACTTTGTGACCTCTGTGCCCTTTGTGGCAAGAACCAGTTGTCCAGTTATCTACGCGCGCCGATCGCCGCGGTCTTGATTTTCCGCATGCCCCATTCTAGAATCCACGAAATCCACATTCCGGAATATTCGAGTTCGGACGGGTCATACCGCCGCCAGGCCGGAGCAACGCTAGACCATCCGCTCCTGAATCTCCTGAAACCGCTGCGTACTGAAAGGTCAGAAGGATGAAGAAAACAGTCTGCATCATCGCGATCCTGCTGGCGGCGCCGACAGCCTTCGCCCAGGACGCCAAGGACGCCGCCATCCGCGAACTCAAGGCAATGGTGAAACTCCAGGCCGCACATATCAAGAGCCTCAAGGCCCAGATAGCGGACCTGAAAAGCCAGATCGCCGCAGCAAAAGACGGCGCTGCGACGCGCCCGGCCGCCACCAAACCCAAGCCGCCCGTCCGCCCGGCCGCTCCGAAGCGAAAGCCCGTGCGCCCGGAACTCGCACTGAAGCGGAAGATCACCAGGATGGAGTTCAAGAGTACCCCGCTGCATGACGTCTTCCAGTGGATGCGAGCGGTGTCCAATACCAATATCCACGTGAACTGGCGGTCCCTGGCGGACGTCGGCATCGACAAGAGCACGGACGTCACTCTCTCCCTGACCAGCATGACTCTGAAAAAGGCGCTACTGCTGGTGTTGGACAGCGCAGGGGCCCGCAAGCTGGACTTCGACGTCGACAAGGGCGCCCTGGTCATCTCCTCGCGGCTGGACTTCGACAAGCGTACTACATCCGCGACCTACAACATCCTGCCCCTGGTGGGAAGGTCGGGGACCCCCGCAGCCGCCCGGCGGGTCGATGAGCTCATAGCCCTCATCCGCAAGACGGTCTCTCCCGAATCTTGGCGCGACAATGGCGGGCAGGTGGGGACCATCCAGGCCCTGGGTAGCCGTCTGGTGATAACGCAGAACAAGAAGAACCACCAGGCCGTCGCCGAACTCATAAAATCGCTTCAGAGAAGATGATTGAAGCAACCGACGGCCCCTTAAGGGCTGACCCCGACGCCTCCTACCGCACGAGACCGGAGCCTGACGATGATAGTTGCGTTCGATATCGATGACACGATTACCCGACATCCTGAGTTTTTCTCGTTCCTGTCACGCTCCCTGACACACGGCGGCCACACTGTGATCGTTATCACGTTCCGTGAGGATCGCGATAGGACCGAAGCCCTGCTCGATGAATTCGGCGTTGCGTATGACACACTGATCACATCGAGCCTGGAAGCCCATTTGCAACACGGAGTCGATGAGTGGAAAGCCGCCGTTTGCCGTGAGCGCGGAGTGGATGTCTTCTTTGAAGACGATCCTCGTGTGATCACCCACGTAGACGCTTCGACAATCTGCATGATGCCGATCGACAAGGAAGCACACGACCTCGACAGCATGACCGAACCTCTGTTCGGATGATGGGTCTGCAACACGGGTCGAGGCCGAACAAGCCGACGCCTCCCCAGCTTAACCTAAGGCCATTGTATGATGAGTCTATGAAGCAAGTCTCCTTCTGCCTTCTCAACAAGAATGGCAAGAAGATCAAGACAAACGGGGAATTCACTTGGTGATATCACAGTCTCGTGTTATGATCTGTTCTGGTAAAGCCCGTTCGTTGTGGAGCGGCGGGCTGCATTCGACCTGAGCCGGTCGAATCTGAAATGAGGCAGGAGCGGTTTCCTCTCCGTCCCCGTATTCTGTTGTCCGGACGAGAGACGAAAGGAGAAGAAATGGGACGCAAGTGTGTCTTTTCAGGAGTTCTTTGCTTGGCGGCCATCGGAGTCGCTGTCAATTCAGTCCACGCTGGTGACTGGACCATCACCCAACTGACCGACAACAATTACGACGACGAGAGGCCCCAGATCGACGGATCAAACGTGGTCTGGCACGCCCAAGACAACTGGCATGGCGACACCGGCTATAATGTCTTCCTCTACGATGGCGACAATACCACCAGACTGACCACCGACAACAACTACGGCTCAGCCCGATATCCCCAGATCGATGGGGCCAACGTCGTCTGGTACGGCCAAGACACCTGGGATGGCGGCAGAGACTATGAGATATTCCTCTATGACGGCAACACCACCACGCAACTGACCAACAACAGCTACTACGACACGAATCCTCAGATCGACGGATCCAACGTGACCTGGAGCGGCCACGACGGCAACGACTATGAGATATTCCTCTATGACGGCAACAGCACCATCCAACTCACCAACAACAGCTACGATGACAGATACCCCAGAATCCGGGAATCTAACGTGACCTGGCGGAGCTACGACGGCAACGACTATGAGATCTTCTTCTATGACGGCAACACCACCACCCAACTGACCAACAACAGCTACGATGACGTATACCCCAGGATCTCGGGATCCAACGTGGTCTGGAATGGCTGGGACGGCAGCGACAATGAGATATTTCTATACGACGGCGACAGCACCACCCAACTGACTGACAACAGCTACGATGACCTGGTTCCCAAGACCGACGGATCCAACGTGGTCTGGTACGGCTGGGACGGCAGCGACAATGAGATATTTCTATACGACGGTAACAGCACCACCCAACTTACCAATAACAGCTACAACGACACCCATCCCTGGATCGACGACGGGGCCAACGTGGTTTGGAGCGGCGGAGACGGAGACGCGGACGCCGAGCGGGAAATATTCGTCTACGATGGCGACAGCACTACGCAACTGACTAACAACAGCTACAAAGAGTGGTATGCCAAGATCGACGGATCCAACATGGTCTGGGTCACCGAAACTGGCAACGGCTCGGAGATATTCCTGGCAACCTACCAAGCCGACGTGCCGGCCGCTAGTTCCTGGATCAATAATCCAGGCATAGTAGGACAATGGGCTGATTCTTCTAACTGGTCCGATGGAGTTCCCGGCGCTGGAAGCGCGGCCTACATTGACAATGGAGGCATAGTTGGGATTTCCTCGAACTCGACGGCCGACAATCTCTACGTTGGCCATTCCCAGACTGGCGCTATCCGGCACGAGGCAAGCGCAGCCAGTATTAGCCAGAACCTCTATCTTGGCTACAACGCTGGAAGCAGCGGCAGCTACGAATTGACGGGGTCCGGACAGTTGGATACAGACGTTCTGGCGGTTGGCGAGTCCGGCGCCGGCACGTTCACTCAGCGCGGCGGCACTGTCGCCAATGTCGCAACTCTCAGGCTAGCCAAACAGGTCGGCTCTGAAGGTACTTACAACCTGCAGGGTGGGCGTCTTATAGTAGAACGAATAGAGCAGGGGGCTGGGTCGGCTAGATTCAACTGGACAGGCGGCGAACTGGACGCCAGTAGAGTCTTCTTGAGTAGTTTGACCAATGAAGGCGGGGTTCTTAGCTCCGGAATCGACGGTGCGATTGGTAATATGAAAATCGAGGGCAATTACATACAGACCTCGATGGGTGCGGTGGAATTTGATATTGCCGGCTACATAATGGGCGGCGAATATGACGTTATTGCGGCTAGTGGAGACATAGCTCTCGATGGATTCGTAATGGTCCATATTCCAGCCGCAAGCGGATTTTCCCCACAGTTGAATGATACATTTGATGTAATGGTGGGTAATTCGCTTTCCGGCCAGTATAGCCTCAGTGCTGCATCGCTGGGAGGTGGGCTGGTATTCAGTTCGGAGATAATCGGAGCTAGCGTACTGAGACTTACGGTTGTCCAAGGCGTTGCGCTGGATCAGGCTGGAGTGGAAGATCCGGTGTACGTACCTGACCAGCAGACAGGCCCAACCGGCTCCCAGACAGTGGATACGGTTAATATTGGGGATCAGGGGCAGTTGGACATGCCTGATACCGGCGAACTGACCGCAAACGATGGCATCACCATTGAGTCAGGCGGAACTCTGGATGGCGGCGGGGGAACGGTGAATGCTGATATTAGTAACGGCGGAACCATCGACGGCAGCGGGGGCACGCTGATCGGCGACCTGAACAACAGCGGTACTATTAACAGTGAAGACGGAACGCACATCGGCGACCTCACTAATTCCGGCACGGTTAATACCGCTGGTGGTGTTCACGAGGGCGATATTTTAAATGAAAGTTCAGGTGTATTGAACTGTTCCGGCGGCGTACAGACTGGGGCAATTATCAACTATGGACAGATGAACAGTAGCGGTTCAGGCGTTTTTACGGGCACAATTATTAATTACGGAACGATACAGAGTACAGGGGGCGGCACGAGTTATGGCGGCACGCTGATCAACTATGGCAGTATCGTTGTGAGCGTGGATGATGACTTTATAGACCTAAGCAATCACGGTTCAATGGACTTGGGCAACACCCCTGACGATGTTCTAGTGGATGGAAACTACGAGCAGAGCGGAGTATTGATAATCGACCTGGCAGGATATTTGCAAGGCGATGAATACGACTTCATTGAGGTTGGCGGATCAGCGTCGTTGGAAGGTCATGTGGATGTGCGGCTGATTGGAGATTTTGATCCCGTATTTGGCAGCACCTTTGACATCCTTACCGCCGCAGAGGGCATTACCATTGGTTCTGGTGGTCTACAATTGAGCGGCGCAGGTGATTTCTCGATGTATCTGGCGGACGGCGGTAATACCCTGAGATTGGAAACCGTTCCCGAGCCCACAAGTCTTGGCTTGCTGTTGACGGGTGGCTTGGTGCTGCTACGCAGACGCAGAATGTAGGCAATAATCAGTTTGGTTGACGCGCAACAAAAGAAGTAGATCTCTATGGCTTACTGATAGAAAATTTGATTCCGCGTGACCGTGTGTCGGTGGCCCGGGGGTTTGGAGAGAGGGGGTGGGTTCGGCGCTCGCTTGGCACGCCGCGTCAGTCCTGGTCACCACCTGGAGCATCTGTTTGGCCCGTTTCGCGCGTTCGTTGAGGCCCAGAGACCGTCTCCGGGCCAACCTCAGACAGTATGATAGCCACGTGCCCTCGGATCCAGGCGGTTGGTTTCTAGACACTTTCGCTAAGTCGTATGAAATACAGAAACACGTCTCGAACTGTAAAAGGGCGAAGTAATTGTGTAGCGTTGCTTGCGCGGTTGGGTTTTGCGTTCCTCGAGCAGTTCGTCAATTCGCCCCAGCCACGGGCCAATAGTGGGACGGTCAAGCTTCGCCACTCGCTGGCAACCCGGCGGGGCCGGACGAACCAGAATCTTCTGAAGGGTGTTGAGGGGAATGTCAAATTGACGGCAGGCTTGCCTTTTGGAAAGCCCATCGACCAATACCGTGCGAGTCGAGGTAGCCGTTGCGGTTCACTTGGGCATCGGGCGTTTCTTGTTGGCGGCTTACAGTCCCGATTTCACATCGGGGTTGGCTGTTGATCTGTCGCCGTAGCCGGCTGGGTTGCCGGGGCCTTTTGCGAGTAAACCTTCACGCGTCGACTCAACGCCGTCTGGCTCGGGTCGATCTTCACGCTGTCTCGCCACGCCTCCACGGCCTCCCGCAGGAAACGGTCCTCCCCCGTCGCCCGATGCAATTCCAGCAGCAGATTCCCAAGACGCAGGTGAATCTCCGCGTTGAACGGACTGAGTTGGGCGGCTTTGCGGGTGGCGGTTACCGCATATCCGTAGCTTCCGTGCGCCCGTGCGGCCACCGCCAGGTTAAGCCACGCCGCCACGTCCTTAGGCGTCAGCCTGGCCGCCTCGGTATAAGCCTCCAACGCCCCCTCAGTGTCGTCGAGATCCATGAGCACTTCGCCGAGGTGGGTGTGGGCGGCGGCAAGGTCCGAGGATCCCATCGTCCGGCTAGTGCGTATCAGCCGCCGCAACAGGCCCTCAGCCTGCTCGAGCTTGCCCTGAGATGCGAGTACCACAGAGAGATTGAACGTCGCCTCGGTACCGAACTTCGCGGACTTCAGCAGCGGGCGAAAGGCCTCATCGGCTTCGGTATACCTGCTCGACCGCATTAGCGCCAGACCGAGATTGAACCGGGCGGTCTCGTCGCCGGCGCTGATCGCCAGAATTGCCCGATAGACCCTCGCGGCCCGATGATACCGCCTTTCGGCTTCGGTACCGGAAGCCTGCTCAGCCGCCGAAGCGGTCAGAGCCACCGCCAGGCCTTTGTGCGCATCGGCGTTCTTCGGCGTCAGGGCGACCGCCCGCTGAAAGCAGCCAATCGCCAATTCTGTCTGCCCGTTGGCCAGCGCCTTGTCTCCGGCTCGAATATGAGTTATCGGGTCGGCGAGGTTCTTGTCGCAGGCCTCTCCCGCCGCACGCAAACCCGCCAAAGATATCCGTTTCCATCTGGCCGTATCACCAAGCTCTTCAACCGCGCGCCTGGCCAGAGCCCGCCCGCGCTGCCCAAGCTGCGAAGGCCCGGTCTCGACGGCGGGCCGTGCCGGGCGCGTATCTTCCCCCGCCCGCTCTGTCGGCGCAGGCGGGGGCGCAGCAGGCTTGCGACACCCGCACATCACCAGCATCAGAGACGCCATCATCGCGAACGTGCAAATGCGGCGCATCGTTGTCGCTACCGAATACACAAGCAACATTGTACGCGCTGCGGCTGCTGCGGGAAGAGCAAACCGTATCACCTCCCGGTCGGAGAGTAGGGATACCGATACTCGATGACGCCAATTGCATCGTTAGCCCGGATATTTCACCATGCTCTCCGCGTCGGGGGAGGGGGGCTACTTCACGTGAAGGTTGATTATCGCCAGGAGGGCATTGACCTGGAAAGGTTTGGAGAGAAAACCGACAAATCCTTCGGCTGCGACGGTGTGCCCCTTGAGGTCGGGAATGAACGCCGAGCAGAGTACCACGCGAACAGTGGGGTCTATCTGTTTAAGTTGGATGAGCGTTTCAGCGCCGTTCATCTTGGGCATGATCATGTCGAGGATGACCAAGTCGATCTTGTCGTGAAGTTTGGAGTAGACCTCCACGGCTTCGGCGCCGCTGGCGCATGTGGTTACGTCGTATCCCTTAACGGTAAGGATTCGTTTGGTCATCCGCAGAATGGCCACCTCATCGTCAACCATGAGGATATGCCTGTCGCGGCGGTCTTGAGCTTCTGTTTGACTCTTAGTGGGATCGGTCATGGTGTAGTTCGTGCGGGTATATGTTCCGACGCTCGCGTCCGGGAACATAGCGGGACCTCCTCCGGCAACAACCCCATGCCAAGAGCATTGTAATATATAATTCGGTTTATGTAAACATAGATAATGGGATTATTGGGACTAAATCTTCAAATTGTCTGACGGCGAAACTGTTCCGATGAGCCGTTCCGATGAACTGTTGCTGGTGGGGATTGCTCTATGTGCTGGAAACGGGGGTAGTTGGCCCTTCGACAAGCTCAGGATCGAACGACAACTGACGGGGGGGCTTGGTATGCATTGACCAAGTGTGCCTGCAGATACCTGGAAGACGATTGAAGGGCTGTGATGTGCGGCGGAGCTTGTGGGCGACCTGAAGGGCAGGGGACTGCGAGAGTTTTGGCGTGAAGAGGAGATCGGTAAGTCGCTTAGATCCAATGTTCTGTGCGAACAGAGGTAGGGGTAGCAGCATATTTGCATCCGCTGACCGCTTGGCTTGAGAGAACTTTCTGTAAAGGCAAAAATTATTTGTACTCATATCATGTTGTTGCCGCAGCAGTTAGGGCGAGGCGGCGGCTTTGAAGGAAAATATTTTTTTAAAAAGCGTGTTTTCTTGTTGCTGCCGGGAGAAACGCTAGATACATTTTGTAAATTATAAAACATAACTATCTTATGCATTCAAAGGCATTCAAAAAACACGATGCGACAAACGTTGCCGAAGCAGTTGGTATCGCTGATACCGCTACTACCGTTGGCGCCTCAGCTACCGTTGGTATCGCGGGTATCGACGATGTCGCCGATGTGGCAAGTGGAGTTGGTGCAGAGAATTCGACCGGCTGCGAGTCGGTCGGCTCGCCTCAGGTTTCGACGCAAGTTTCCCGGCGTTGCGGGCAGGTTGTTGGAAAGCGGCGCGGTTTGATGGTATTGGGGCGGGTTGATGATTCCGGAGAAAAGATGCAGGCATCGACTACCGGTCCGGTCGGCGAGGAAAGTTCGACCGATGGCGGATCGCAGAGCGTAGGGATCGGGCAGCGGTTTACCGAATCGAAGCCCATAGGGATCCCGCCAAAGCAGTATCGCATCGGAGAGATAGTCGAGCACTCGGGCCTGAGTCGCCAGACTATCCACAATTACACGACGATGGGCCTGCTCGTTGAGGTCCGGCGGACCGACGGCGGGCACCGCCTGTATGATGAATCAGTATTCGAACGCCTCAACGGTATCATGGCGTTGAAGGCTCAGCACAAATCGTTGGCGTATATCCGGAAGTACTATGCAGGGTCAGGTGATGGATAGCCCGGTAGTCAGTTCATCGTAAGACACCCCTTACCGGTCATGGAGGACCGGGACGTGAAGAGGTTGAAGCGACATGTAGTGCGTTTGAGAGTTCGGTTGGCAGGCATGGGCAGCGGTGCGCGGTTTACCACCGGCGTCCTTGCTACCGCCGTGCTTGGCGGCGTGGTGTGGTTGATCTGGGCGATTCTCTCGCCCGAGCCGATGGTTGCCATTGCCCGCGACCTGGATCCCGGTGCCCGCGATCGGGCGGCGGTAGCTTTTCGGCGCGAAGGTATCAGCTTCCGTCGCACCGAAGACGGTTTGGCGGTATCGCCGCATCGTCTCAGCGACGCGCGAAACGTTCTACGCTCGGAGTCACCCGGCGGTAAATCTTCGTCCTCCGGTCTGCGGCAACTGGTCAATAGTTCAAGTATGTGGCGCAGCAGCGCCGAAAACCGCCGCATCTGGCAGTCCCGCGTGACGGCGGAGTTGGGACGCCTGGTGACCGAGATGGACCCCGTCGCCTCGGCGTCGGTACTCTTCGAACCGGGATCTCCCGGCGGTCTGGGCGCCGAGTCCAGGGCGGCGAGGGCGGCGGTGAAAGTGACCCTTGTCAGGGGGCGGAGAATGTCGCCGGGTCTGGTAGTGGCGATTGGGGAATTGGTATCCGGAAGCGTCGCGGTGGAAATTGGCGATATTCGCGTGGTCGACCAGACCGGGCGGAGCTATCGCCCGTTGCCGGATACCCAGGCGATCGCCCGGCGGCATGCGGTTGAGGGGTATTACAGCGATAAGATCATCTCGGCGCTTCGCTACATTCCGGGCGTATCGGTCGATGCGCAGATCATCGGCGCCCGGGGCGGATTGAGACATCCCTCCGGCGCCCAGGGTGTCGGCGGTGAGGGGTTGAGGGTGTGGATATCGGTTCCCCGAAGTTATTTGACATCTGTGTCGTCGGCGGGCGGTAAGGAATCGGCGGTGCAACAACTGGCGGCGGTAGAAGGCGCCGCCAGGGCAATCCTGGGGCCCACCGGTAACCACGAGGTAACCGTCGCCCTGCACGGTCCGGTTGGTGTCGCCGGGGCAAGCGTTTCTCAAACGCATGGCGGCGTCAGCCGAAGCATGTTTTTCGCCGCGATGATAGCCTCGGCGATTGTCGGCGGGTTGGCGATCTGGTTGCTTCGGCGATGTCGCGGGTTGCTCGGACTGAAGCCCAACAGCATCGGTTCCAGTACCGGTAGCGAGAGCAGAGATGAACTTGGCTACGAGGTGCTGGCGCCTTTCTCGGACGGTAGCGGAGACGATCGCAACGGAAACATCGGCGGGGAGCATCCACAGACTTTGGCGCTGATTCTGGTTCGGATGCCTTCGGCCCGGGCGGCGGAGATAATATCCCGCCTGCCTGCCGAACTCCGCGCGGAAGTCGCCAGAAGAATGGGGGACCTCGACGACGTCGACCCGACCGTTGTCTCGGAGATTCACCGGGACCTTGCCAGGCGGGCGATCAGCCTTACCGCCGAGAGCGGCGAGCCCGAGAATATCGATCGACGGCGGGCCGAGCGAGAGGCTCTGAGATTACTGGCATTTGAGGACGTAATACACCTGGGCGCCGGCGAACTTCGCGCGGCGCTGGGGGCGGTTGAAACTGACGATCTTGCGATTTCACTTCGAATGGCAGGCAAGCAGGTTAGGCGGAAAGTACTGGGATGCCTGTCGCCCGAAGACGCCGAATACGTCCGGGCCAGGATGGATCGGATAGGCCCGATGCGCATATGCGATGTCGAGTCTGCCAGGCAGCGCGTGATGGAGACCGTAAGCCAGGCCGCAGGCGTCGCGCGGGGGTTTGCGGGCTTCGGAGAGGCGATGGAGGAAGCTGTATGACCCAGATTATCAAAAAAGCAAAACGCCTGCCCGACGGCGGTCAATCGGTGATGAAACTCGCCGATATTGCGACCCAGGCGAACGAAATAATCCTCGACGCCCGCAAGGCCGCGGCGGTAATAAGGACCGAAGCACGCGCCAAGATCGAAACCGCCCGGGAGCAGGCCCGCCGACAGGGATACAGCGAGGGCTTTGCCGAAGGACAGGTTCACGGTATGCGGGATGGCGAGCGCACCGCCGGCGATCAGGCCCGGGCGCGTATCGGAGACCAGTCGAAGCAGTTGCTGGATTTGGCCGGGTCGATTCTCGACAAACTGGGCGAATGCGGCGAGGGACCGTACCAACTCGCAGCCGATGAGGTACTCGAGTTTGCGATTGACCTTTCGACCAAGATCGTCGGGCAGCTTGCCCGGACCGATCCCTCCGTGGCCAGAGGGAATCTCATGAAGGCTATGAAACTCGCCGGCGCCGACGGCGAGATGATCGTTGCCGTAAATCCAGTCCAACTCCAGGAACTCTCTCGCGATTTTGCGGAGTTCGTGGAAGTCATAGACGCCTCGGGGCGGGCCCGGCTTGTCGGAGACCGGAAGGTCGCACCGGGTGGCGTGAAAATAACCACCGCCAGAGGCGTGATCGACGCCACAGTCGAAACGCAGTTGGACAAGGTGGTTTCGGCACTGTCGGCCGGTGGTCTGGTCAGACCGCCGGAGACGCCTGGGAAATCCAATATCGCCCCGCAACTCAGGATACTTGATGACGATGTCTCCGTTTGATCGATACAGACAGGTGCTTTCGCAGGTCCAACCGGTCAGCGTGACCGGGCAGGTGGTTTCCGTACGTGGTCTGACCGTGTCTGTCGGCGACTTCCCCGCACCGGTGGGGTCCGGATGCAGGATCATTCGCGGACACAGCGCCCTCGATGCACGCGTTATCGGATTCTCCGGCGAGTTGACGCTTGTGATGCCCCTGGGCTCGACGGTGGGCATCTGCCGCGGCGACCGCGTGGAATGCACCGACGGACAGCCCGCCGTACGCGTCGGAAACAAGATGCTGGGACGCGTGGTCGACGGGATGGCCAGGCCCATCGACGGACTAAGCGACCTGGAGCCCGAAACGCACATGCCCCTCTGGCCCGAGCCGATCCCACCAATGCTGAGGCGCCGGATTTCCGAACCGCTGGTGACCGGTGTGCGGGCCATCGACGCGATGCTGACAGTCGGGCGAGGGCAGCGAATGGGAATATTCTCTCCGTCAGGGGCGGGAAAAAGCGTCCTGATGGGCATGATCAGCCGCTACTGCTCCGCCGACGTGGTCGTAATAGCGCTGATAGGCGAGCGCGGGCGGGAGGTCCGTGACTTCGTCGAGAAGGAACTCGGCGCCGACGGTCTGAAAAGGGCGGTAGTCGTCGCGTCGACCAGCGACCAACCGCCCCTGGTTCGCGTTCAGGCCGGCGCGGTGGCCACCTGCATAGCTGAATACTTCCGCGACGAGGGCAAGAATGTAGTACTCGTGATGGACTCGTTGACGCGATTGGCAACCGCCCAGCGGCAGATAGGCCTGGTCGCCGGCGAACCGCCGACGGCTGGTGGATACACGCCCAGCGTCTTCGGGCTGCTGCCCGAACTGCTCGAACGTGTCGGGCGGACAGACGCCGGATCGATAACGGGCTTCTACTCCGTCCTGACCGAAGGGCCCGAGACCGCCGGACCGATCAGCGACGCGGTACGGGCCGTTGCCGACGGACATATCGTTCTGTCGGCTGAAATGGCCAACCGTGGAGAATTCCCCGCTATCGACTTTCTCGAGAGCATCTCGCGCGTCATGGGCGAGGTAACCTGCGCCGAGCACACCGAAGCGGTGGGCAAGATCAGACGCCTGACAGCCCTTTACCGCGAGATCGAAGACATGGTCAACATCGGCGCCTATCGCAAAGGAAACTCATCCCAGTTTGACTCCGCGGTCGAGGCGATGCCTCTGGTGCGCCAGTTTACAGCCCAGAACGCCTTCGACAGTCCCGAAACGCAACTACCACAGACCGTTGAAGCACTGCTGGGGCTCTGCGATCGGATCGACTACGACGGCGATCAAACCGATGCATATGCCCCCAACATGACCTTACACGGATAGACCTTTGAACGATACCAGAACTGCAAAACGAAGCCGAGTGCTCCTGCGAATGCGGATGCAGGATGAGAACATCGCCCGGAGAAGCCAGGCCGAAAGCCTCTGCAGCCTGCAGGCCACCGAAAGCCGTATCGCCATCCTCAACCAAACGCTAGGTCAATACGATGCGGCGGCGAGAGATGAACTTCTGACCGGCGGATCGGCCGGAGTACTCGGACGGTACGCACGCGTCACTGCAGACATCCGCAAGGAACTCACCCGGCTCGAAGATGAAAGGCATCATCAGAACAGGTCGCTGCTGCATTACGAGGCGGTACTGCTCGAGGCCCACAAGGCCAGGAAGTCCGCCGACCAGTATCACCGCCGACTCGTCCGGATGATTGCACTCAGACGCTCGGTCGAACTCGATAAACAGGCCGGACTCGCCCGCTCGCCTTACCAGGACGAACCTGACGATTCGTTGGAGTCACCGGATGTCTATTAGCGCACAACCATTGAGAGTGGAAGTCGGAAAGACGTGGCTGTGGCCCGGCGAGGTGCCCGAACTCGTCGTCGGTTCCACCGTCCAACTCGACACGTGCGGCGACCAGGACGCGGGGGTCTACCTCGACCACCGTCTCATCGCACTTGGCCATACGGTGGTCGTCGGCGGAAAATTGGGCGTTGAAGTATCCGAACTTGTCCCCACGGACGCACCGGAAGGCAAGAGTCAATAGATGATCGCTATGCTGAAACAATCCGCGGCCGCAATGCTGGTTACCGCGGTGGTACTCTGCGCTTCTGCAGGGGCCCAGACCTCCCGACCGACTACCCAGCCGACCACCCGGGGCGGGGTGACCGAAACGTTCAGGCGACTGGTCGGTCCGTCCGACGGTAATAGAATCGAAGCTACACCACAGGGGCCATGGGAACAGTGGGGGCGAACGCTGGGGGCCCTGGCGGTGGTCGTTCTGCTGATTTTCGTAGCCAGAATAATGCTCAAGCGTTTCGGCCCGGTATCCGGTCCGCAGAGGCGCGAGGTGCTCGACGTGCTGGCCAGGGCGTCAGTTTCGCCGCGGCATCAACTGCTGCTGGTCAGGGTAGGACGCCGCGTGGTGCTCGTCGGGCAGGGGCCCTCGTCGCTGACAACGCTTAGCGAGGTGACCGATGCGGACGAAGTTGCGGCGCTGATCGAGGCCGTTTCCCGTGTGGGGCTGAAAAAGGCTGTCGACAGCGACAAAAGCCGGGAGGCAGATGCATGAAAACCTCCCGGATCATCCCGTGCGTGTTGCTGATACTGCTGACCGCCGCGATCGCATCGGGCGCCGAGGCGCCCGCGGGCGGGCCCGGAGATTTGGTCAAGTCATTGCCCAACATCGAAACGCCTGGCGGGACAGGCACGCTCATCACGTGGGTGGTGATGGTGACGGTTCTTTCCGTAGCGCCGGCGCTGCTGGTAATGGTCACGTGCTTTACGCGAATAGTGGTCGTACTCGGACTGCTCAGGCAGGCCCTCGGTTCGCCCCAGTTGCCTCCCAACCAGGTAATTTTCGGTCTGTCGCTGCTGATGACCGCGGTGGTGATGGCCCCAACGTACAACAAGATCCACAACGGAGCGATCAGCCCGTATCTCAACGGGCAGATGGATCGGACCACTGCGATCTCCACCGGCGAGACGCATATCCGGGAGTTCATGACCACCCAGATAGAGGCCGCCGGGAACGGTTCGGACGTATACCTGTTCCTGAGCGACGAGGTCGCCGAGAAGAAGAACCTCGCCTGGGGCGACGTACCGACGGTCTCGCTCATACCCGCGTTTGTAGTCAGCGAATTGAAGGTCGCATTCTGGATGGGATTCAGAATCTTCCTCCCGTTCCTGGTGATTGACATGCTGGTGGCGACGTTCCTGGTGTCGATGGGAATGCTCATGCTCCCGCCGTCGCTGATATCGCTACCGTTCAAGCTGTTGCTGTTCGTGCTGGCTGACGGATGGCATCTGGTTGTTGGAACACTGATGAATAGCTTTGGATAACTGATGAACGCTGATCAAGGAATCGAACTTGCCAGGCAGGCGATCATGCTGTTGATCTTCCTGTCGCTACCGGTGCTGCTGACCGGTCTGATCGTGGCGTTGGTGGTCAGCATGCTGCAGGCCGTTACGCAGGTCCAGGACCAGACCCTGAGCCTCGTGCCCAGGATACTTGCGATGCTGCTGGCCCTGGCGCTGACGGCCCCCTGGATGCTGTCGAAACTCGTCGAATTCGGCCGGGAGATGTTCACCTGCTCCCTGCCATGACCGTGTGGATTAATAGTGGAAGATACCGTACTGACAACCTGGAACCTGACGATGCTGCTGGTTCTCGTGCGGCTTGGCGGGATGTTCGCGGTGAGCCCGGTTTTCAGCCACCCAACCGTACCGGGGAAGCTGCGTTACTTCCTGGCCGTTGCGGTTGCCGTCGCGGTAACCGGGCGCGTGGCGGCGCCGGTGGCGGTTGTCGGCGGGTGGGGCGGTCTCCTTGTCGCTATTGGCGGCGAGCTGCTTATCGGCGTGGCGATTGGCTGGACGGCGGGGCTGGTGTTCGTTGGCGTGGAACTCGGCGCCTACCACATCGCGTCGCAGATGGGCCTGTCGTTGGGCGAGATGTTCAATCCGCTGAGCCCGTCGGCGCCTGGGATCATGCGCCAGTTCTTCGGTCTGCTTGCGGTAGTTGTATTCCTTGGGATCGGGGGGCACAGGGCGGTGATATCCGCCGTGCTGAATACTTTCAACGCCGTTCCGCTGGTCGGTATGGCCCCGAGCCCCGGAGTATTCGAGGCGATGATTTCCCTGGTGGGCGTCAGTTTCGTACTGGCGCTGAAAGTGGCGGCCCCGGTGCTGGTTACGCTGCTGCTTGCCGGCGTGGCGATGGGAATGCTCCAGCGGTCGCTCCCGCAATGCCACATTCTCTCGGTGGCCTTACCGGTGCGGGCGATATTGACGCTGGTCGTGCTGGCAGGGGCGCTGGTCACGCTGGCGGCGTTCGTGGAGTCGGGCACGCAGATGATTCTGAATTCAATCGGACAGGCCATAGCGCCTGCGGCGCAATAGGCTGATAAACAGATGGCGACACGAAGCGATACAGACCAACGAACCGAGCAGCCGACAGTGCTGCGGCTGGCCGAGGCCAGGCGGCAGGGACAGGTTGCCAGAAGCGCCGACCTTACCGGTGTGGCGGTTCTTCTGGCGGGGGTGGTTGCAGGCTGGCTGGCCGGCGGTGTACTGCTGCGAGAATTGACCGAGATGGTCGGGGGGATGCTGAGTTTCGGTCGCGTTGCCCCGGATCTCCGAAGCGCCACCGGCGGGCCGATTTGGTCGGCAGCGGGATCTGTGGTCTGGATCGCGGTGTGCTTCTGCGGCGTGATCGCATTCATTGCCGCGCTTGCGGGTATCGCGCAGGTTGGTCTGCATATTAGCGGAGAGGCGATCGCTCCGCGGTTGGACAGGCTCTCGCCGGGTCACGGTCTGAAGCGGGTCTTCTCATCGCGCGGTCTGGTCCGGTTTACACTTGCCCTGGGCAAGATCGCAGCGGTAGGGCTCGTGGCGACGGTAACCATCTGCGGGCAGCTTCCACAGATTGCATCGGCCTGCGGGTTTGGTATCGAGCAGCAGGGGGCCGGTGCATGGGCGATGATCGGACAGATGGCATGGAGGATTGTGTTCGTGCTGGCCGCACTCGGCGCGATCGATTGGGCGTTCCAATGGCGCAGGCATCGCCACGATCTGATGATGACCCGCAGGGAGGTCCTCGAAGACCTGCGGAAGACCGAAGGCGACCCGCTGATGCGTTTGAGGCAGCGAAAAGGGCGCCAGGCAGAAATGCAAAACGACTCGCCGCAGGCAGGAGATGCATCGTGAGTGAGCTTGCAGGGACATTTCATACCGCAGGTAGATTCATCAACCGCCATCGCGGTCTGATCCTGCCCGTGGGTGCCGCGTCGCTGATCTTCGTGATCCTCGTCCCGATCCCGCCGCTGCTGATAGACATCCTCCTGGCGACGAATATCGCCCTGGCGGCGGTGATACTGCTGACGACGATCCACGTACGCAGCCCGCTCGAATTCAACGTGTTCCCGTCGCTGCTGCTGGGCGCCACGTTGTTCCGCCTCGTATTGAACGTCGCGACTACCAGGCTGATCCTCACCGCCGGCGACGGGGGAGCCGGTCCGGTCGGGGCCACTCAAGCCGCCGGAGGCGTGATCTATGCCTTCAGTTCGTTCGTGACTTCCGGTTCACTGGCGGTTGGAGTGATCCTGTTCGTTATCCTGGTGGTCATTCAGTTCGTGGTGGTCACCAAGGGCGCCGCCCGGATTAGCGAGGTCGCCGCCAGATTCGTCCTGGACGCCATGCCCGGTAAGCAGATGGCGATCGATTCGGACCTCAAAGGCGGTCTGATCGACAAGGACGAAGCCCGCTCCCGCCGCGAGGAAGTATCGAACAGGGCTGATTTCTACGGGGCCATGGACGGCGCGTCGAAATTCATTCGCGGAGATGCGCTGGCGGCGATGATCATCACGGTGGTTAACGTGCTCGGCGGATTCTATGTGGGCATGGTCCAGTACGGTTGGGAGTTGTCCGAGACCGCCGACGCGTTCACGCGACTGACCATCGGAGACGGGCTGGTAACGCAGATTCCCGCTTTCCTGATATCGATATCGGCGGCATTGCTGGTTTCGCGAAACACCGCTCGAACGAACCTTGGCGAAGAGGTCGTCGCCCAACTCACTGCCCGTCCGGTAGTGCTGGGCATAACGGCGGTGTTCCTGTTGGCGTTGACGTTAACCGCACTACCGAAAATGCCCCTGGTTATCCTGGGTGTCGGGTGCGCGGGCCTGGCCTGGATGCTCTCACGCAGGGTACGGGGAGGGCAAGACGCCTCCGCGTCCGAAATTACCGCCGGCGGGGCCTCTGGGGACAATTCGTCAGACGTCGCGGTGGCGGACCTCGTATCGGTCGATCCGCTGCGGATCGAAATCGGTTACGCGCTGGTTCGCCTGCTGGATGACTCTTCCCAGGACGATTTGCTCAAACAGATAGCCGCCCTCCGCCGCCGGATAGGGATGGAACTGGGTCTGCTCGTGCCATCGGTAGTCGTTCGCGACAACATGCGGTTGGGCGCCCATAACTACGCGATGCAGATACGCGGGGTAACTGTGGCACGGGGGCGGATATATCCCGCGCAGTTGCTGGCGGTGGCGGAAGGGACCATTTCCGGAAAACTGGTCGGTCGGGAGACCGAGGATCCCGCAACCGGGCGCCATGCGATCTGGATAACCGAACCGCAACAGGAGCGGGCCCGGAAGATGGGCTATACGGTGGTCGCTCCGGCGACTGTACTGATGAATCACCTGGCCGAGGTTATCGGCGACAACGCACCGAAACTCCTGTCGAGGCGACAGGTGACAGAGATGCTGCAGGCCGTTGGGACACGGGACCAGGGGCTCGTCGACGAGGTGACCGGGAAACTGTCTGCCCACGTGATACAGAAGGTGCTGAGCAACCTCCTTTCCGAACGGGTCTCCATCCGCGACCTGGAGTCGATCCTCGAGAGCCTGTGTGAAAGGGCGCCGGGCACCACTTGCGGCGAACTGCTCACCGAGTACGTCCGCGCTGATTTAGGCATGTCACTGAGCCAGCAGTATTGCGCCCGCGACGGGAAGTTGTGGTGCGTTAGTCTGGCGTCCGGGACGGAAAGCGTCCTGCAGGAACACGTCACTCGCGGACCTGAGGGGATCGTGATGACGGCAGGACCGGAGTTGACGGCAAGAATATCCAGCGCCGTCAGCGATGCCCTGGGGCGTCTCAGAAAGTCCGGACGCCGCCCCGTAGTACTCTGTGGTCCCGACGTTCGATTGCACCTGAAGCAAATGCTGCGAACCAGCGATCCCGATGCAGCCGTACTGGGATATAACGAAATCGAATCACTTGAGGTCCAGAGTCTCGAACATGTAGGGATAGACCTATGACCGAACGAATCTACCAGTCCGACACAATGGCAAATGTCCTGGGCGAGGTCAAACACGACCTCGGACGCGACGCGGTAATACTCAAGACCCGCAGCTTCCGCAAAGGCGGGCTCCTGGGATTGATCGGCGGAAAGCCGATGTGGGAGATTACCGCGTGCGCCGCTTCGGAGATGGGCGGAGACGACGATCGGGGACAGTACGTCCCGCAGATTCTGCTCGAACGCTCCGACGAGCCCCTGGGCGACGAATCCGAAATCAAGGATCACGCGGCGGTCCGTCCTCATACCGCCAGGGCCCTTGCCCAACTGGCAGCGGCATCGCCGGGGGGCGGAAATGGAGCGACCGGTCTGGCAGGAGAGGTCTCTGATCTCAAACAGATGGTCAGCATGCTGCTCCACCAGGGAAACCCTTCGCTCTCACCCGCTACAGAACCGCTGGGACGGTTCTACGCGAACCTCCTGGCCCAAGATGTGGAAGCCTGTATCGCTAAAGAGCTTATCGACAGTTTGCGAATGGACCTGACCGGGCGCCAGCAGTGCGACGAGCCTGTTGTCAGGCAGGAGTTGTGCGACAGGATCGCCAACCGCATCAAGACAGTCGATCCGTCGGAGCAACTGGGCACCAACAGCAGGCAGTGCAGGGTGATTGCCCTGATAGGGCCTACCGGTGTGGGCAAGACCACGACAATCGCAAAGCTCGCGGCGAACTTCAAACTTCGCCAAGGCCTGCGGGTGGGGATGATCACCATCGATACCTACCGGGTAGCTGCTGTCGATCAATTGCAGACATACGCCGAGATTGTGGAAGTGCCCCTGAGAACCGTCCTGAGTCCCCCTGAACTCCGACAGGGAGTATACGCTCTGCGAGGCATGGACGTCGTACTCGTAGATACCACCGGACGAAGCCAGAACGATCTGTTGCGGTTGAGCCAGTTGCGAAGCTTCCTCGATGCCGCCGATGCTGACGAGGTCCACGTCGTGGTCTCGGCTGCTTCAAATCCGCGATGTATCCGGGGCATCCTCGAACGATTCTCGCCGCTGGGAGCAAACCGGCTTCTGGTGACCAAGCTCGATGAGACCTCAACGTACGGGGCAATACTGAGCATGGCACAGGCCGATGTCGGACCGATGGCTTACGTGACCAGCGGCCAGGAGGTACCAGACGATATTGCACCGGCAATCGCCGAGGACCTGGCATGGAAGATAATGGGGGGGCGCGAAGATGCATAACGATCAAGCAACGAAACTCAGGCGGATGATGTCTCGCCCCAACAGCCGGGTCAGAGACGTTCCGCCCTCCCCCGCGGGACGCCTGACAAAGACGATCGCGGTGTGTTCCGGAAAGGGCGGGGTGGGCAAATCGAATGTTGCGCTGAATCTCTCTATACTCCTGTCGGGCGCCGGAAACCGGGTTGCCCTTGTCGACGCGGATATGGGAATGGCCAATCTCGACGTGCTTCTCAATGCGGATATCCAGGGCGATATCTCGCACGTTGTCGCCGGTACGAAGCGGTTGGAAGAGGTCGTAGTTGACCTGCCCAGCGGAGTGCAGTTCGTCGCGGGAGCCAGCGGGCTGGCGAGGCTGGCGAATCTCAGCGAGTTCCAGAGGACGCGTCTGGCCGAAGAGTTGACGCAACTCGAGGCCGACAACGATCTGATCATCATCGACTGTGCGGCAGGGATCGGGCCCAGCGTGCTACAGTTCGCTTCGGGCGCCGACATCGTATTGGTAGTGACAACACCCGAGCCTACGGCGATCACCGACGCATATGGGATGATCAAGGCACTCTCGCGGCGGGGATATCTTGGTAGTCTCAGCGTCCTGACGAACCAGGCCGACAACCGCCAGGAAGGACGGGCGACATATCAGCGATTGGCGGAGGTCGCAAGACGATTTTTGGACATTCGCATTTTCGATGCGGGCTATATCAGCGAGGATCCGAAGGTTCGCCAAGCTGTCAGGCGTCGTCAGGCGTTCGTGCTGGCATATCCCAAGTGTCCAGCGAGTAGGGCCATCGCCGCCCTGGTCAACAAACTTTCCCCAGGCGGGGCGTTGGTAAGGCAGAAGGAAGGCTTCTTTCGCCGCATGGTGAGGCTGTTTGCATGATCCATAAAGGCATAGCAGTAAATGAGATAGGCTCAACAGATGTGCCGGCTGACGGTCGGGACGGTCTTTGGGACGACCGAAGACGAACTGGTGCTGGGACGGAGAAAGACGGAAGAGAAGTGGGGAACCTGCTTGATAAAGTACAAAAGATAGCTAAACTGCATAAGGTGGGCAAAAAAAATAATATATGGAGTATAAGTAAGTCGATTGCCGATCCGAATAGTCTGTACCGAGGAAATACTTGCTTGTTCCTGCACGATAGATTGTACCGAAGGGCTCAAGGTTAGCGTGATTATTACGATAATAGATTATTTAGCAATTAGTTATGGGTCGCTGGGAGATCCGCTGAGGACAAGTGCACTAATGTGCGCGAAAGGAGCTGTACGATGAAGACGCCTTCCGATAAGACACCAATCGAACAAGTCCAGAAATGGTGGAAGACGTATTTGGCCAAACGGGACGAAGAATCTCGCAACCGGTTGTTGGAGAACTATCTACCGATTGTGAAGTACGCTGCCGAGCGTTTGCGTGTCCGCCTGCCTGACGAGGTGGACGTCGACGATCTGATCTCTGCGGGTGTTTTTGGGCTGATGGACGCGCTGAAGGCCTACGATCCGGAGCGCGGAGTGAAGTTTGAGACGTACTGTGCGCCGAGGGTGCGTGGTGCGATTCTCGATGAATTGCGGGCGATGGACTGGGTTCCGCGACTTGTCAGAAGCCGCGCATCGAAGTTGAACAACGCCACGCATCTGCTCGAGGCGCAACTCGGGCGGAAACCGACCGCGAAGGAACTGGCCAAGACCATGAAGCTCACGAAGAAGGATTTCAACAAGCTTCAGCGCGATGCGCACGCGACGGGCCTGGTCTCGTTGAGTCGTAAGTGGTACGAAACTGACGGTAACAAGGATGTTCGCGAGATCGACGTTCTTCAGGACGCGCGCAGCGAGGACCCGTTCAAGTGCGCTCAGAAGAAGGATATCAAGAGCCTGGTGACGCGCGGTCTGAGCCGGGCCGAACGCCTGATTATCATCCTGTACTACTTTGAAGAGATGACAATGAAAGAGATCGGCGAGACTCTCGATCTCAGTGAGTCTCGCGTCAGCCAGATGCACTCGGCGATTCTCATTCGTCTCAAGGGCCAGTTGGAACGGCGCAAAAAGGAGCTGGCCGCCGGTTGACACCCTTTGCCTGTCAGAATTCCAATAGACATATCCGGAGCCTCCCGCAAGGGGGGCTCTGTTGTTTGCTGGTGCGTCGGTCCGGGGCGGTCTTTTCGCAAAACAGCGGGACAAGTAACTGATCGGGCGGTATAATTCCAACCGCTATCTGAAAGGACTGCGATATGAGATTCACGAAAATGCACGGTGCGGGAAATGATTACGTGTACGTCGACTGCTTTGATGAGCAGGTAGACGATCCGGTAGCGCTGGCGAGGGAGATATCCGACAGGCATTTCGGCGTGGGCGGCGACGGGCTTATCCTGATAATGCCCAGCGAGTCCGCTGAGGTGCGCATGCGCATGTTCAATTCTGACGGGTCGGAAGGCGAGATGTGCGGTAACGGGATTCGGTGTGTGGCGAAATACACGTGGGATCACGATCGGTCGAAGGCGAACCCGCTTCGTGTGGAAACGATGTCGGGGATCAAGACGATAGACCTGGTTCTGGGCGAAGACGATAAGGCCCTCGGCGCTACTGTCGATATGGGCGAGCCAATCCTCGACCCGCCTGAGATTCCGGTGAACATTCCGCAGAAGCGGATTGTGGACCTTCCGATTCGCACGTCCAAGCAGGCGTTCTCGATGACGTGCGTATCGATGGGCAATCCGCACGCGGTGATATTTGTAGACGACGTGGCGGGCATTCCGCTCGAAGAAGTCGGTCCGGAGTTGGAAACCAATGCGCTGTTCCCCGAGCGGATCAACGTTCACTTCGTGCAGGTGCATTCCGGCGGGGAAGTCACCGTGCGGACGTGGGAGCGGGGTACGGGGTTTACTCTGGCTTGCGGGACGGGGGCCTCGGCGGTGTGCGTCGCCGGCGCGCTCGCCGGAAAAACCGACAGGAAAATCACCGCCCACCTATGTGGTGGCGACCTCGAATTGGAATGGCGCCAGGATGACGGACACGTCTACATGACCGGACCGGCGGTAGAGGTGTTCACCGGCGAGTGGAATCGCTGATCAGCGAGGTGATTATCCCGGGGGACAGTTCGTCGAGCGAATCGACCACCATGTGGGCTTCACGGGCAAGTTCTTCGCGCGGGGCGGTGCCTGTAATGGCGACGGCGGTCATTCCTGCGCGTCGGGCGGCCTGGAGACCCGCGGGGGCGTCTTCGACCACGGCGCAATTGATCGGTGCGACCTGGAGTTTGGCTGCGGCTTTCAGGAATACTTCAGGATGCGGTTTTCCGTGGGTTACATCGACGCCCGTAACCGCCGCGGAAAACAGATCGCTACCAAGGTGCTGGAGGACGAGTTCGACATTTTCGGGCGGGCCCGACGAGCCGATGGCCAGTTTGAAACCCGCCGCCTGCAGCGCAGAGAGCAATTCATGCGCCCCGTGCATTTCGGGGAAATCGGCGTCCAGGATGTCACGATAAGCCAGTTCTTTATGATCCTCCCATTGCCCTACGCCGTCGCCGGAGACCGTCTCGCCCCAGAGTGTTGAGATGATTTCGCGTGTAGTCCGCCCGAAGTATTCGGCGAACTGCTGCTCGGTCATGCCCAGACCGCGGGTGCGGGCAGTTTGGCGCCACGACTCGAAATGGGCCTGGTAGCTGTCAACGAGTACGCCGTCCATGTCGAATATAACTGCGGGGATATTGCTGTCAGGTTTCATGGGACGCCGACGATAACTGCTTTACTCCGGTAGATCAAGCTTCGTGTCTGCCAAACTGCGCCGGTCCGCGGATTCGGTCGGTCGAAATGGCATGATTATATACTTGCCTGAGAGTGATAACTGTCCGATGTATGGGAAGTTGCGACCGTGGCACGTCCGTTGCAAACAGACTGCAGGACGCAGTCTTGCCCCGTGTGTCTTGACGGGCGAGCCCCGTGAGGCTAGAGAACTGTAAAGCGTATGTTAGCTACGAGATAGCAAGGAAAGTGAGTGCGACATGGCTTCAAATAAGATTATAGGTATTGACCTCGGGACAACGAACTCTGTTGTTGCTGTTATGGAAGGTGCTGAACCTAAGGTGCTTATCAACCAACAGGGCAGCCGCACAACGCCGTCTGTGGTCGGTTTCACCGACAAGGGCGAGCGCCTGGTCGGTCAGCCTGCCAGGCACCAGCAGGTGACGAATCCCCAGAACACCGTTTTCTCGATCAAGCGGTTCATGGGCCGGCATCACAACGAAGTGACCAGCGAAGAAAAGCAGGTCGCCTACAGTGTCACCGGCGGACCGGAAGAACTCGTCAAAGTTTCGGTGCGCGATGCGGAATACACGCCCCAGGAGATCAGTTCGATGGTCCTGCAGAACCTCAAGCGTACTGCGGAGGACTACCTGGGCGAGGAAGTTACGCGGGCGGTTATTACCGTGCCTGCATACTTCAACGATTCGCAGCGTACCGCCACCAAGGAAGCCGGCGAGATCGCCGGGCTGACTGTCGAGCGCATCATCAACGAACCGACCGCCGCGGCGCTGGCATATGGGCTGGCGGGCAAGAAGAACGAGAAGGTCGCCGTCTTCGATTTCGGCGGTGGTACGTTTGATATCTCGATTCTGGACATCGGCGACAACGTTTTTGAGGTCTTGGCTACCAATGGTGACGGACACCTCGGTGGCGACGACCTTGATGAAGCTTTGATTTCGTACGTAGCCGGTGAGTTTCAGAAGACCGAGGGCATCAATCTTCGCGAAGATCCGATGGCATTGCAGCGGCTCAAGGAAGCCTGTGAAAAGTCAAAGTGTGAACTTTCGACGGCGATGGAAGCGAACATCAACCTACCGTTCATTTCCGCTACCGCCGACGGCGCCAAGCACCTGACGACGACCGTTACGCGTGCGAAGTTCGAGCAGTTGGGCGCCGCGGTATTCGACCGGCTCGGGGGCCCCTGCATGCAGGCGCTGTCCGATTCAAAGTTGAGCAGCAGCGATATCGACGAGGTCATCCTCGTTGGCGGTTCGACGCGTATCCCAAAGGTGCGCGACATTGCCAGGCAGTCTTTCGGAAAGGACCCGAACCAGTCGGTCAATCCCGACGAGGTCGTGGCGATGGGCGCCGCGATTCAGGGTGCGATCCTGGCGGGCGAAGTTGAAGAGCAGATGGTGCTGCTGGACGTTACACCCCTGAGCCTCGGCGTGGAGACTCTTGGCGGCGTGATGACACGCCTGATCGAACGCAACACGACGATTCCGACCGAGAAGAAGGAGGTATTCTCGACGGCCGCCGATAACCAGACCGAAGTGACGATCCACGTGCTTCAGGGCGAGCGCGAGTTTGCCTCCGACAACAGGTCGCTCGGTCAGTTCAACCTTACCGACATTCCCCCCGCCCCGCGAAACATGCCAAAGGTCGAAGTGACCTTTGCGATCGATGCAAACGGTATTATGAATGTGTCGGCGATGGATATGGGAACCAGCAAGCAGCAGTCAATCGAGATCAAGGGCACCTCGGGACTGGACGAGGGCGAGATCGAGAAGATGAAGAAGGACGCCGAACTCCATGCCGAAGATGACCGCCAACGCCGAGAACTGGTCGACCTCAAGAACCAGGGTGACGCGATGGCGTTCCAGATGGAGAAGATGCTGACCGACCAGGGCGATAAGGTCCAGCCCGCCGATCGCAGCGCCGTTGAATCGGGCGTCAGGAGTCTTCGGGACGCACTGGCGGGGGACGATCGCGAGGTGATCAGGCGCGCCATGCAGACTCTGGAACAAGCCAGCCACAAAGTGGCGGAGCAGATGTACCAGACCGCGGCCCAGGATCCACAAGCATCCGCGCCGGGGCCCGACCAGGGCGACCAGGGCGCCGAACAGGGGGGCGGCGGTGGTGGTGACGACGTCATCGACGCGGAATTCGAGGTTAAGGAGTAAGGCCCGTCTCGCGCGGACGGAGAAATGTTGGAGATAAGGCGGTAGACTGACTGATATGAGACTAATGCGAGTACTGGGTGTCGTAAGCGTCTTCCTGTTCTTCCTCGGCGGGTGCGCTGCGCCCTCCCAACCGTACGTCAGTGAATCGCGCCTGGAGCGGGGGCTGGTTATCGTCCTTCCGGGTATCGAAGGGCGAAGCCTGTTTAACGAGGAAATATGCCGCGGACTCAACGCCGGGGGGGTCACCTGCGCGATCGAATTGCACGACTGGACCAGCGGTGTACCGCTTGGATTCATCTGGAATCTCTGGTCTGAACAGCGAAACCGCCGAGAGGCGGGCAACATCGCCGAGAGAATCTCGCGATACCAGTTGAACCATCCAGACCGGCCTGTGGTCTTGGTCGGTCAGAGCGGAGGCTGCGCGATTGCCACCTGGACTTGTGAGGCCATGCGATGGGGCAGAAAGGTCGACGGCGTGGTAATGCTCGCTGCGGCGCTGTCCCCGGGATACAGGTTGACGACGGCATTGGACAGCACCAATAGGGGAATTGTCAACTTCTACTCGTCCCGCGACGTACTGTTGCTCTGGGCCGGAACGAAAATATACGGAACGATGGACGGTAAGCACAGCACGTCGGCAGGTAACGTCGGTTTCTCCGTCCCGCCGGGCAAGCTGCGTCCCCGGGAGTACGACAAGCTCTACCAGGTTCCGTGGCGTTCGGAGATGGCCCGGACCGGGAACGTTGGAATGCATCTGACCAGCGGAACGGCGAGCTTCGTTGCGCAGTACATTGCACCTCTGGTCAAGGCCAAACAATGGAACCGTCGGATCGTAGTGCGGATCATCAGTGGCGAGAAAGCCGCGACCCGTTCGATAGTGCCTCCTGGCAAATCCCCCGCCCCGGCGCTCAATCGTCCAGTACGGACGAAAGCTCCGTGACGTTAGTCTGTATCCAGTTGATCTTGCGATGGACCATCTTGAGGAACGGGTATCCCTGAATTCGCCCGAAGCTTCCGGTCGCCGCGATCGGAAGAACGCCCTCGGCGATCATCGCTTCGCACATCAGGTGGGGAACGCACTGCAGTTCCTGTTTGGATATCACGTTTACGCTGTCGTATCCCAGTGCGAAACGCTTGAAGCGGGTAACATCGACGTATTCGGGCCACTCGGTGGGGTCATCGCCGCCGCCGATGATCGAAAACTGTAAAGCACCATTGGCGAAATCGATTACGCGCTGCTGAACGCGGGCGGCGTCGTAGTCTATCACCGCCACCACATGCCTGTCCCGGAACAACATGTTGCCCGGATGCCAGTCGCCGTGGACGATCTGCGTCGGCCAGTCGGGCAGACCTATCTGTTCGACCTGTGCGGAACAGTACGCGTAGGTCTCTTCGATCCGCTGGACGGTCGCGGGAACTTCCTCTCCGGACGGACGCGTGTCGATCGGTAGCGAACCGACTGTCTTACGTATCGCCTGGTGGATGGCGGGGGCATTGTGGTAGCTACCGGTGGGGGGGGTGTAATCGCTGCGGAAATCCGCGAGCAACTTGTGATAAAGTCCCAGGATCCGACCGGAGTTGAACGTAGCATCCAGGGACGAATCGTAGCCCTTGCCCTTTATGTACTCGAACATCTCGTAGACGTGTTCGTCGAGTACGAGCATGGAGTTGTTGGTGTCGCAAGTGCCTATCAGGTGCGGGAGCGGGAAGTTCTGCGCAGCCAGGTGCAACTGAAGCTGATGCGTGAAGGCTACCTTGGCCTGGTGGTCGCGTCCCTGGGCGCGGCGCTTGAACAGGAAAGAACCTTTCTCGGACTTGATGACCACTTTCGGTGCGCGGCGCGAACCGGCGGGAAACTTCCTGATACCTTTGATGATACCCAAGTCGTAATGACTCAGGCAGGTTGCCAGGAGTTCGGCGTCAAATGTCGCGTGTTCTTTTGCCATAGTGCGATTTGTCTGCAACCGTTACAACCGGCGATTGGAGCATATTAGCGAGCGGGAGTGAGATATCAAAGCACCAATTCCGGAATTATCGTCTCTAAGTCCTCCCGCCGGAGAGTTGAAAGGACAGTAAGAACCTGTCAGAATAGGCGATGTCACTATTGGTATGCGCGTTTGGAACCGCCTTGTGAGGCTACCGCCCCCCTGCGCCTGTGGCGGGTATTGGGAGATTGAGATGGTTAAACGCTTGTTACTGTGCGTTGTTACTCTCGCCGGGCTGCGAGCCGGACCGCTCTGCGCCGTCCGGGCATCGGGCGAAGTATCGCGCATCACTCCGGTAGTGATTGCCCACCGCAAGGCCGGACCCGCCGTCGTGAATATTTCCGCCGAAAAAATCGTTACTGAGCGGTTCGGTCTGTTCGGCGGGGATCCGTTTGCCAACATCTTCCGCAGGCCGGTGCGGCAGAAGTCCGCCGGTTCGGGCGTAATTATCCATGGCGACGGGTACGTTGTAACCAACGCGCACGTCGTCAGCCGCGCAATGCAGATAACCATTCAGCTCTCCGACAAGACCCGTTACGCCGCAAAGGTCATAAGTTCCGACTCGACTCACGACCTGGCGATACTCAAGGTTGAGTTGCCCAAGGGCAAGACCCTCCCGTATCTCCCACTCGGTCGCAGCGATGACCTGATGGTCGGAGAGACCGTGATTGCTATCGGTAACCCGCTGGGCTTTGCGAGTACCCTGACTACCGGCGTGATAAGTGCCACCGATCGCAAGCTCACCTTTGCCGGAAACGTCGAGTATGGCGGGCTCATCCAGACCGACGCGCCGATCAATCCGGGCAACAGTGGCGGACCGTTGTTGAATATCCGCGGCGAACTCATCGGTATTAATACCGCCATCCGGGCCGACGCACAGAACATCGGTTTTGCCATAGCCGCCGATACCGTCACCGAGCAGTTCTCCAAGCTGATGGACTTCGAGCGGATCAACCGCGTCGTGTTCGGCGCATCGGTCGCCCAGAAACGCGATAAGAAAGGTGTGGCGCTTACGGTAACTGAAGTTCGTTCAAAAACTCCCGCCGACGGTGTGCTTCAGAAGGGTGACGCGATCGTTTCGCTCAACGGAAAACCCGTCCGCCAGATTCCGGACTTCGTTTGCGGAATGACCGGCGCCAAAGCCGGCGACAAGATTTCTCTGACCGTCTCGCGCGGAGGTAAGCGTCTCGAGCGGTCGCTCAAGCTGACGGTCCGCCCGAAACCCGACGGGAAGAAGCTGGCACGCAAGCTCTTTGGTCTGACGCTCAGGAAGATCGACCGCGAACTGGCTAGGGAACTGTCCCTGTCTGCATCCCGCGGATTGGTCGTGGTAGGCATCGAGGCCGGTAGCCCGGCCCACAAACTTGGTATTGATCTGAAGGACATCATCTTTCAGGTCGGACGGTTTTACGTGACCGACTTCGATACGCTGGGAGTGGTCCTCGAGGACGTCAAACCGGGCGACACCGTTCGCATCGGTGGGGCGCGGGGTTACGTACGATACTGGACCGCGATAAAAGCCGCCCGCCCGGACGCCCGATCCGCACGTGAAAGGATAAACCGCAGATGAAAGTTGTTATTGCCCCCGATACGTTCAAGGAGAGCATATCGGCCAGAGATGCCGCAACCGCACTCGCCGAAGGCGTACTCGACGTGTGCGGTAACGCGCAGATCGACGTTTGCCCGATGGCTGACGGTGGAGACGGTACGGTTGAAGCGATGGTTACCGCCACCGGCGGTACGTTTGCGACGGCCGATGTGATCGACCCGCTTGGTTCGTCGATAAGGGCCCGTTTCGGTTTGCTGGGCGCCGGGGTGCAGAATTCTCTACCGGGCGAACTTGGCCTGGTCACCGCGGAGATGCATGCCGATGGGCAGGGCGCCCCCGGTAGCGGGCGTATCGCCGTGGTGGAAATGGCGTCTGCTTCGGGCTTGTGCCTGGTCCGGCCGGAAGACCGCGACCCGCTGCGCACCACTACGTTCGGTACGGGATTGCTGATAATGGCCGCGTTGGAAGCGGGCGCTGTCGAAGTCATCGTGGGTATAGGGGGTTCGGCTACGGTAGACGGCGGTTGTGGCGCCGCACAGGCCCTTGGCGTGTCGTTTGTCGACGTGGACGGCGAGGGGTGCATCTGCGGTATGGGTGGTGGAGCCCTTTCGACTCTGGGCTCGATTGATATTTCGGACCTCTACGCACCGGCGGGTGAGGCGCGTATTCGGGTGGCCTGCGACGTTACGAATCCGCTGATCGGTCCCTGCGGCGCCGCGGCGGTCTACGGGCCCCAGAAAGGCGCCACCTCCGAAATGGTCGACGAACTCGAGGCGGGATTGAGCAGGCTGACCGATATCATCATGCGCGATCTCGGTATTGACGTTTCGGTGCTTCCCGGCGGTGGTGCGGCGGGGGGGTTGGGGGCGGGGTTGGTGGCATTTACCGGCGCGACGCTCGAAAGCGGCGCCGAACTGGTGGCCTCTGCGGTAGGTCTCAAGCGGCGGTTGATCGGTGCGGACCTGTGCATCACCGGAGAAGGCAGGCTTGACGCCCAGAGCGTTTCGGGTAAGACTGTATCGGCGGTGGCGAGATACGCACGCGAAATCGGCGTGAAAGTTGCCTGCATAGCCGGCCAGGTCGCGCACGATGCACCTAGAGATATGTTCAGCGACGTGCGATCGCTGGTTGACGAGGAGATTACGGCTTCGGCGGCAATGCGGAATCCAGAGCCCCTGTTGAAGGCCCGGGCCATCGAAGCAACGCGAGCGTTTATCAGCGCTTGATACGGGAACACAAATGGACCATTTTGAGTATAGAAACGGATCGTTGTTTTGCGAGCAGGTTGCGGTGAGCGATATCGTCGCCCAGGTCGGTACGCCGGCCTACATCTACTCCTCGGCGACGCTGCTGCACCACTACAACGCGATCGCCGAGGCGTTCGCGGAACTTAATCCCACGATATGCTATTCGATCAAGTCGCTTTCCAACGTGAACATCCTGAAGTTGCTCGCCGAGGCGGGCTGTAGCTTTGACGTCACCAGCGGTGGAGAACTGGCGCGCGCGATACTCGCGGGCGGAGACGCCTCGAAGGTCGTGTTCGCCGGTGTCGGTAAGACCGACCGCGAACTCATCGACGGCTTGGCGGCAGGCATTGGCGTGTTCAATATCGAGTCGGAGGCGGAGTTCGAGAATCTCTCCCGCCTTGCCGCCCGGGCGGGCGCCAGACCTCATGCGGCATTACGGTTGAACCCCGACGTGTACGATCCCAAAACGCACACGTACACCGCCACGGGCAAGAAGGAAACGAAGTTCGGCGTCGATATCGAACGTGCTGAGCGGTTCTTCGATGCCTACGGAAGCGACCAGAACGTTATCCTCGACGGTATCCATCTTCACATCGGATCGCCGATCTACTCGGCCCAGCCGTACGTCGAGGCGATCGGTAAGACTCTGACGCTGGTCGGACGCCTTAGAGAAAAGGGTTTTGAAGTCAGCACGCTGGACATTGGCGGAGGCTTTGCTGCCGACTACGAAACCGGTACCTCTCCGGTGGCCGGTGATTATGCGGCGGCTATTGTACCGCTGTTGAAGGACACCGGGCTTTCGGTGATCCTCGAACCGGGCAGGCAGATATCGTGCAACGCCGGGATCCTGGCGACGCAGGTTCAGTACGTCAAGACCGGTGGCGAGAAGAACTTTGTGATCGTGGATGCGGCGATGACGGACCTGTTCAGACCGGCGCTCTACGGATCGGAGCATTTTGCGTACCCGGCGAATCTGGCTCCCCAAGCCGACCCGCCGCAGCGCAAGATTGCCTTCGCGGCGCCGGACGGAAGGAAGGTTGATATCGTCGGCGGTGTCTGCGAGGGCAGCGATTTCCTGGCGAAGGATCGCATCCTGCCTCCGATCGTGCGGGGCGACCTGATAATCGTGTTCTCGGCGGGCGCGTATGGTTTCGTGATGTCCAGCCAGTACAACTCTCGCCCGCGCAGCGTCGAAGTACTCGTCGAAGGGTCGGAATATCGCGTTATCCGCAGGCGCGAGACATACGAAGACACTTATGCAGCCGAATTGGATGTATAATAGCAGAATCGAACAAACCAAGAAGATGAGGTCAGTAGAATGAAGAAATCCGAAATATTACCCGGACTGTACCGCCCTTTGAATCTGGCTGTCCTTGCGGCGGTCGCCCTGGCGGTTCTGGTTTCGCCCGTATGGTCCGCGCCGGCGGCGAAAGTCGCGCCGACCGTGCCCGCCGCGCCGCAGTCGATAGATAAGACGCTGGATGAGGAATACGGGGAGATCACCGGCCACATCCGTAATGCCAAGAGAGCGAATAAGGACTGGCGAGCCCGGATCAAGAGCCAGGCGCTCGATCCGCAGGCGATGGTCACCCCGGACGATGTCGATCCGCTTGACGTTGTCCTGAGGCGGACGATCGCTCTGGTCGGATACTTCAATACCCGCAAGATGCTTCCGGCGGGCAAGTCGATCAGGTTTGCCAACGAGTTGCTTGCCCTGTCGACTGCGGCGAAGGTGTTGGCTATGGACAAGCCCGCGAAGAAGCCCAAGACCGCCGCGGACAAATCCGCGATCAAGGCGAAGGTCGATGCGCGCAAGGAGCTTTTCAAGAAGGTTTGTGCGTTGCGGCGCAGGATAGCATTCTCCAATCCACTGGTCGACTTCGACAAGATCGTCTGCATGCTCGAGCAGCCCGGTGGTCATCGCATTATCGAACAGGCCCGAGCCTCCTATCGCGGACACAGCAAGGGTGGCGGTCCGATTATCGTAAGCGGCTTCAAGTCCAAGACAAGCGTCAGCGACGTGTTGGCGGGAGTCAAAGTCGCTACTGGACCGTGGAAGGGTAAGACGCTTGTAGGGAAATTCTCCGGTCTGGAGTTGAATTACGACGGAAAGGATCTTCTGTTCGCCGCGACAACAGTTGCCGATGTCTGGCACGTATTCAGATTCAACTTCGCGACAAAGAAACTCGAGCAACTGACTGACGGACCGGATGACGATTTCGACCCGCACCAGCTTCCCTCCGGGCGAATTGTTTTCACCTCGACGCGTCGCGGCGGGGTGGGGCGGTGCGTTATCGTCCCGCAGGCATTGACTTACACGCTGCACTCGATCGAACCGGACGGTTCGGATCTCATCTGCCTCAGCTTCCACGAGACCAACGAATGGGCCCCGACCGTCAGCCACTACGGAAAACTCGTCTACACGCGCTGGGACTACGTCGATCGCCACTGGGGCGTGGCGCATCACTATTGGGAGTCTTATCCCGACGGACGCGACCCGCGGAACTTCCACGGTAACTACCCGCTGCCCCATTCGTCGTTTCCCAAGGACGCCACGCCCAAGGATTACGGAAAACGCAAGTTTGTCTACGGTCGTCGCCTCCGCCCGGATGCGGAATTGTCATTCCGTCCGATACCCGGTTCGCAGAAGTATACGGGCACGGCGGTAGGGCACCACCAGGGCTTTTCGGGCAGTCTTATCCTGCTCGACCCGCGTATTCCCGACGATGGTAAGATGGCTCAGCTCAAGCGGATCACCCCGGAATACACGTTTCCTGAGGTCGAGCGCGGCGCCAAGCACACGTACGGTACGGCCTGGCCGCTGAGTGAGGACTTCTATCTCTGCAATTACAACTACGGGCTCTATCTTCTCGACCGTTTCGGGAATCGCGACGTGATCTACGAACCGGGCAGAGGCGCCTATCGCGTGCGGGATCCATTCCCGCTGAGATCTCGCCGCATGCCCCCAGCGCTGCCGGTGATGACTTTCCAGGGCAAGCGAGCGGGCCTGCCCGGGCATCGCAGGGCGGTTATCAGCGTTCGGAACGTCTACACATCCGACAAAGTAGCCACCCTGCCCAAGGGTATCAAAGTCAAGCATATGCGTATCGTCCAGGTGATACCCCAGATGCTCAATAACCGGTTCTCCGGGCAGACGGTCAGGCAGATCGCCTTCACCTCCGATTCGATCGGGCGAATTCCGCTGGGCGTGGTGCCCGTCGAAGCTGACGGCAGCGTCTATTGCGAAGCGCCTGTGGGCAAGGCGATCTACTTCCAACTCCTCGACGAGAAAGGTATGGCCGTCCATTCCATGCGGTCGGCGACTTACGT
>CAZSLS010000050.1:0-33687 GCA_964607575.1 uncultured Planctomycetaceae bacterium
GGAAGATCACGCGCCCGACGCGAACGGTCTTCGCCACATCGCTGGGCAGCAAGTCGGTCATCACCAGCATACTCGTCCAAGCCGTACTCGACGACGGCGTCTCGGGCGTCGGCGAGGTCCCCACAAGCTTCTCGTTCCCGCGCGAGACGCCCCAAGCCATCAAACGCGTACTCACCGAAGCGCGCTCGGTGATGCGGGGCATGGCGATAGAGGATTACCCCGGCGCCCTGACCAGGCTGCGGGAAAGTCACCGCGAGTTTCACATGACACTGAGCGGTCTGGAGGTGGCGCTGTTCCGCGCGGCGTTGGCGTCCGGCGGGCGGAGCGAGTTTGCTCACTGGGGCGGGAGGTTGGGGCGGCTGGAAACCGACATCACCATCCCCTTTACGCCGGGCGGTGCGTCTCTGGGCCCGTGGTTGGACCGCGCCACGGGCAAGGGGTTCAGGATGTTCAAGGTTAAGGTCAGCGGTAATGTCGAGGCGGACCTGACCTTCCTGCGGTGGGTCTCGGCGCAACTCGGGCGAAGGGTGGGCGAGTTCACGATCCGCCTGGACGGTAACCAGGGCTATACCGCCGCGACGTACCGCCGGATGCTGGACGGTCTGGACAGGGCGAAGATCGCCGTCGAGCTGTTCGAGCAGCCGCTGCGATGGGACGACTTTGCGGGGTTGAAGCGTATCCGCGGCTACTCCGAGGTTCCGGTGATCCTGGACGAGACCGTCTTCGACGCCGATGCGTGCCGGCGCGTCATCGACGATGGGCTGGGCGACGGCGTGAACATCAAGATCGCCAAGAGCGGTATCGCCGGCTCGGCGGCCATATGCAAGCTGGCCCGATCGGCGGGCCTGAAGCTCATGATCGGATGCATGACCGAGACGATGGTCGGCCTGTCGGCGGGTATATACTTCGCCGCGGGCACCGGGGCGTTCGATTACGTGGACCTCGACGGCGTACACTTTCTGTTCTCCCGCCGCCGATTCGGTCCGATAACTGTCGCGGGGGATGAATACATCCTGGAGTCAGGCGCATGATCCACGATCCGATGGGGATCATCATGGTGCTGCTGGTGATCGAGGGCGCGATCCTTTACGCCGCCGGGCATCGCGGCGCCAAGAGGCTGTTCAAGTACGTACCCGCGATGTTTTGGATCTACTTCCTTCCGATGCTGGCCAACACGATCGGTCTGATCCCGCCGAGGGAGAACATCGCCGGCGACGTCCACGGCGCGATCACGACGTACTGCCTTCCCGCATGTCTGGTGCTGCTGCTTATCAGTGTGGACCTGCGTGCGATATGCCGGTTGGGCAAGGTGGCGATTGCGGTCATGCTCGCCGGGAGCCTCGGGACGCTGATCGGCGGTGTCGTCGTGATGCTGATCTTCGGGCGCTGGCTACCGCCGGACAGTTGGTCGGGTATCGGAGCATTGTCCGCCTCGTGGATGGGCGGCAGCCTCAACATGATCGCCGTGAAGGAGGCCGTCGGCACGCCGGAGAAGATATACAGCACGATGATCGTGGTTGACACGATCATCCCCTATGCGTGGATGGGCCTGCTGATCTTCCTGTCGGCCCACCAGGCGAAGCTCGACCGCTGGAACCGCGCCAAGACCGACATTCTCGACGACCTCAAGCGTCGCACCGCGGGCGGGGGCGTGTCTGAGAGCGAGCCCATCACGTTGCGACACGTCGTCGTGATTTTCGCCGTCGCGGCGGCGGGGACGTATGGGGCAATCCAACTTGCCGGGCTCCTGCCCGCTATACCGCAAGTGGTCAGCACGTCGGCGTGGGCGATCATATTGGCGACCACGCTGGGCCTGGTGTTGTCATTTACCCCCGTCCGCCGGTTGGAGCGGTTCGGCGCCTCGACTATCGGGTACGGGTTGTTGTACTTCGTGCTCGCGTCCATTGGGGCACGGACCAGCCTGACCAGCCTCGCCGACGCGCCGCTGATGATTGTCGTGGGGGTCGTGTGGGTGCTGATCCACGGCGCGCTCATCCTCGCCGCCGGGCGCCTGTTCCGCGCGCCGATGGCGCTGCTAGCGGCCGCCAGCCAAGCCAACATGGGCGGGACGGCATCGGCGCCGGTGGTCGCCGAGATCTACCATCCGGGGCTGGCGCCCGTGGGGCTCCTGCTTGCCGTTCTGGGCTCGATCCTGGGCACGTTCCTGGGTATCTTCTGTGCCCACATCTGCCGCTTCCTCAGCCACTAGCGCCCGCGCACCGCCGACGCCCGGACGAGCCCGGATAGTGGGCGGCAGTCCGGCGGATTGGATTGTCGATCCCCGTCTTTGACTGATCCGGAATCGGGTGCTATATTGCCTGTAATCGCCTCAGGGAGATAGAGATTACGCTAATAGAACATCTTAGGAGATATGACATATGAGAAACGCAAAACCAGCGATGCTGCTGGCGGGCATCCTGATATCGCTCTTGTTTGTTGAATCCGGGTGGGCCATTGTCGACCCTGACAACAGAGGGCAATGGGCCAAGCCGACCAATAGAGGCCCGGACAAAGACGTTCCCGGTTTCCTGGTCAACCTTGGTCCGACCGGCGCCAGGGCGGTACTGAAGGAAAAATCATTTGTCGTAAAGTATGTCTTCCCGAAGTCACCGGCGGACAAGAAACTTAATATCGACGACGAGATAATCGGCGTCAACGACAAGATCTTCACGACAAAGCACATCTTCGGAAAACAGTACGGGATGGGTTACAAGGTCGGCTATGAAGGGCCGATAATGGATTTCGGGAATGCGATTGAAGACAGCGAGGGTCGCGACGGGATCCTGAAACTGACTGTAATTCGCAAGGGTAAGAAGATGGCGGTCAAAGTGCGTCTGCGTGCGATCGGCAGGTTCAGCAAGACTTACCCGATCAAATGCCCAAAGTCAGCTAAGCTGGTCTCTTCGGCGATGCAGTACCTCTTGAAGCACAACAGGGAATTCCGTTCTCCGTGTCACAAGAGGGGAACTGTAGGGCTGGCGTTGCTGTCACAGGGGAAATTGAAGGAGGCCAGGGCTATGGCAGCTTCCTGGAACAAGGCCCCGGGCGCAAGGACATGGACCTGGCCGGTCGCCTATCAATGCATCTTCCTCAGTGAGTACTATCTGAAGACCCGGGACAAGAGTGTCCTCAGAACGATTGGGTTGTTGGTGAAACGTCTGTATGAAGCACAGGTCACGGACCCCGCGATGTACAAGGACCGGATGCATGGCGGCCGGCCGCAGGGCAGGAACTTTTTGAAAGGCGGCCTAGGGCACGTTGTCAAGATTGACGGTTACGGAACGATGGCGATCACTACCTTGATGGCATTGTTGGCGTGGGAATTGGCTGAAGATTGCGGGGTGAAACTGGACCAGCGGTATGTGGATCGCGCCTTTCAGTGTGTCCGCAATAATACAAATAAGAGCGGATACATGGGATACCGCCATGCCAGAGGCGCCTATAGTCCCGTTGGCAGGCAGGGCCTGGCGATTATCGCGCACAAGCTCGCGAAGGATAAGGGAACTGAAGAATATGTCCGAAGAGTGACCGCACACCTGGCCAAATCGAAAACCCGTCTGAACGACGGGCACGGTGACAATGTGCTGGCGGTATTGTGGGCGCTGCTGGGGATTCAATTGTCGGGCGACAAAGCAGCCACTCGGGAAATGTTCGATTACAACAAGGCGTTCATCAATATGGCAAGGACGCATGATGGGTCATTTGTCGCCCAGCCCGGGCGGAACTCGGGCGACAAAGGCTATTATATGTCATCGCGCATCCATCCTACCGCTGCTATGGTGCTTGTCCTGGGCATGTCACGACCGGGCCTGAGGATTCAAGGCAACTGGAGAAAGTAAAACAGATGGGCAAAAGAACAACAATTATGACCGCAGTCCTTGTGGCGCTTTGCTGCAGCAGCGTCCTGGCAGCCGCCAAACCACTCAAGGTCTACATCCTGGCCGGGCAGTCAAATATGCAGGGCTCGGCGCACAAGCGCACCTTTGCGGCTATTGGCGACGACCCCAAGACCGCCTCGCTTCTGAAAGATATCCAGGACAAGAACGGTGATCCGATCGTTTGCAGCAACGCCTGGATCACATATCTGACCGGGGGCCGCGATGGCGAGAAGCTCCTGCACGGCAAGGTGAAGGTGGGTTACGGTTTTGACGGCGAGCGAATTGGCCCGGAATACGGGTTTGGCCTCTACATGGACAAGGCGCTGGAGGAACCGGTCCTGATCATCAAGACCGCCTGGGGCGGAAAATCGCTGGCGGTGGACTTCCGCCCGCCGGGCGCCGGGCCATATATGCCCAGTGCGAAAGAGAAGGAGCGCGGCAAGGTCCCGACAAAGGAGAAGGTCGGTCACTACTACCGCGAGATGATCAAATTCGTTCGGGCGACACTGAAGGACGCCGAGAGCATCAGGAAGGTGGTTCCGAACTACGATGCAAAGAAGGGCTATGAACTTGCCGGCTTTGTCTGGTTCCAGGGCTGGAACGATATGTGCAACCGACACCATATCGAGCAATACACCGGGAACATGATTCACTTTATCACCGATGTTCGAAAGGAGCTCGATGCCCCGAAACTGCCTTTCATCGTAGGAATTCTGGGCGTTTACGGTACGGACCCGAACAGCCGGAAGTTCGACAAGGGCCTGCCGGTAACCGCGTTCAGGAAGGTCCAGTTCGCCGCGGTGGAGCAATACGACCGCAAAGCGCCCGCGAAGTATCGCGGCGGTGTGATCGCCGTCGACAGCGGTCCGTACTACGAACTGAAGCTCAGTGATATTTACTGGAAGCGGCGAATGACCGGCCACTTGAAGCGGCAGGTTAAGCAAGGAAAGATGACGCCGGATCAGATGAAGAAGGAATTCGCCCGGTACGGTTTCGGCGACGGCGAACTGACCGCCAGGGAGCAGAAGACCTGGGATCTATGCGCATCGAACTCCGAATACCATTACCTGGGCAGCGGTAAGACGTTTGTTCGCTTCGGGAAGGCGCTTGCCGAAGCGATCCTTGAGGCCGAAGCCCGGGGCGCGGGTGCGTCCAAACCGGCGGCGCCCGTCAAGAAGGCAGCCAGACCCGCCAAAGAAGACGCCGAGAAGTTCAGCTATTATCTGGGCTATCGCAATGGCAAAGCTATTGCGGCCAATTCCAAACAGAGGCCCGCCGACAATGACGCCTTTCTGCGCGGAGTGAGCGTCGCGCTCGGTATTGAGGAATTCCGGACTGCGGATAAGGACAATGCTGATTACCGGAAAGGCGCTGCTTTCGGTACTCGGTTCGCCGATTTTGGAAAGCATCGGTTTCCCTATTTGGAACAGCGCAAGGCGGTCGAGGGGCTTAACGCGGGCCTCGAGAACGAAGAGCCGGCCTATACTCTTGAAGAACTCAAAAAGGCCAGCGGTGTCTGCTCAAAGTATGTCACGTCTCCGGCGCGGGCGCCGAATCCGATGCTCGGCAAGGAGGCGCCTAAGTGGGATGTCGGGCCGTGGTATCAACTGCCCGAAGGCAAGACTTCGCTGGACATCTCCGATTTCAAGGGCAAGGTCCTCTACATGTATTGCTTCCAGAGCTGGTGCCCGGGCTGCCACAAACGGGGGTTTCCCACACTGAAGCAGGTCGCCACGAAATACAAAGACGACGACAGCGTTAGGTTTGTCGTGTTCCAGACGGTGTTTGAAGATAGGGCAAGCAAGCCTGTCAATACCTTTGAGAACCTCAAGAAGATCGCTAAAAAGTATGGCCTGGCGATGCCCTTTGCACAAAGCGGAAGCCGCGAGAATAAATCCAAACTGATGCGGGCGTACAAGACCCGGGGCACGCCCTGGACAATGATTATCGATAAGAAGGGCGTAATCCGCTACGGCGCCTTCCACATCACTCCCGCCGATGCGGACAAGCTGATCGAAAAACTCAAGGCCGCCAAGCCCTCAGGAAAATGAGACAAGGATTATCGGCCTGCCTGCTGCTTGGCAGCTTGTCGGTAAACACCAGGAGAACAACATGAATCTTTCACGCCGCCGGTTTCTGAGACTGTCCGCATTGGCGGGTGCAGGTGTTGCTCTTGGACGGGCCCGGGCCGCCGATGTGCCCAAACGCCTCGCCGGTTTACCCAACATCGTGATCATATACGCCGACGACCTGGGCTGTGGAGATTTGTCGTGCTACAACCCCAAGTCGGCTTACAAAACGCCGCGACTCGATCGGATGGCTAGAGAGGGCGTCAGGTTTGCCGACGCCCACAGTCCGTCGACCATCTGTTCCCCCTCGCGCTACGGGCTCTACTCCGGGCAGCAGATTTACCGATCGACCGGGCGGGGGGGCGGGGCGTTCGAAGGGCCCGGCGGTCCGAGCTATCTGAAACCCGGAACACTCACCCTTGGCGACATGCTGAAGAAAAAGGGATACCGCACCGGCGTTTTCGGCAAGTGGCACGTCGGGCTGACCTGGCTCGACAAGAACGGAAAGCGCCTCGGCGGGGGATTCAAGAACTCGCTGCTCATCGACTACGAAAAGAGTACGCCCCTGGTCGATGGTCCCAACAAGCGAGGCTTCGACGAATCGTTCATCACCCCGAACTGCCCCACTACCGATCCCCTCTACGTCTATATTGAAAACGGGATGGTTCCGGTACCGGCCGACCGGCGACACAAGCGTTCGAACCTCCCCAACCCCGGCGGCAAGTGGCGATGGGATAATGACGAGGGGTGGATGGCCAAGGGGTACCAGTTCGTCAAAGCAGACCTTCTTTTCTACGATAAGATGCGGAAGTTCATCACCGGGCATCGAAAGAAATTTTCTGACACTAAGAAACCCTTCTTCGCGGTCCTTTCCACCCAGATCTGCCATGCGCCCGTCCTACCGGCGCCGGAGTTCAACGGAGCAACGAAAGCGGGCCCGCGGGGCGATTTCGTCCGCCAGCTCGATACCCTGGTCGGACGGGTACTCGATCTCCTGGCCGATCTGAAAATCGATGACGAGACGCTTGTCCTCTTCAACTCCGACAACGGTCCCGAAACAATGCACGTGGCCTGGATGCGACAGGACCACAATCACGATCCCGCTGGAGGATGGCGGGGCGTGAAGCGCGATGCGTGGGAAGGCGGGCATCGGGTTCCGTTTATCGCCAGGTGGCCCGGACGAATTGGCATGGGTAAGGTCTCCGACCAGATGACGAACACGACCGACATTTTCGCAACCCTCGCGTCGGTGGTCGGTTATAAACTTCCCGACGATGCGGCGAGAGACAGCTTCGACATGCTGCCGGCGATGCTCGGGACCCAGGATCCGAAGAAGTCCATCCGCCCGCACCTTCTGACCCAGAGCTTCCGGGGAGAGTTCCAGATTCGCCAGGGAAAGTGGAAGTACCTCGATCACAAGGGATCGGGCGGGAACAACTATGCCCGGGGAGCGATGAAGAAATACGCCCTCCCCGAGACAGAGCCCGAGGCGCCGGGGCAGCTTTACGATCTCGAGAAGGACCCGGGCGAAACGAAGAACCTGTTCGTCAAGGAATCGGCGAGACGTCAGCAGTTGCAGATGCTGCTCAAGAAGCTGAAAGAGACCGGCCGCAGCGCTCCGAAGAACAGGATACCGATCGGTATAGAGAACATTCCGCGACTGTCGAATCCCGCCCCTGATTGAGTGGGGAAAGAGTCTGTGGCGATTTGGCAGGATGATGCAATCCTTGATTGTACTCTCCGCCGGCGTTGTTTGTTCGTGTTGGGGTGTGCAACAATTTTCTTGACATTCAAACGCATTTCTGGCATAGAGTAACGTCCAAAAAATATAGATCCTTCTCTTATAATCCTGACGTTACGTTGCATGGATATAAAGAAGCTGCTTTTAAAGGCATGGGCTTGAATATGAAAAAAGGATACATTGAGATTAACCAGGAGCTTTGCAAGGGGTGTGAAATGTGCATGGAATTTTGTCCGAAGGATGTGATTTCCCACTCTGACAAATTAAACGCGAGCGGTTACTTGCCGGCTTCTTTCACAGATAACGGAGAGTGTACGGGCTGCACCACCTGTGCTGTGGTCTGCCCGGAGGTGGTGATAGAGGTGTATCGTGAGTAAAGTACTAATGTACGGTAACACCGCAATCGCGGAGGCCGCGATAAGGGCCGGCTGCCAGTGCTATTTTGGGTATCCCATTACGCCTCAAAATGAGCTTACCGAATATATGGCGGCGCATCTGGGCCCCAAAAAGGGATGCTCCTTTGTCCAGGCCGAAAGCGAGGTCTCCGCGATCAACATGGTCCACGGCGCCGCCGCGGCGGGAGTGAGAGTGATGACCTCGTCCTCCAGTCCCGGGATCAGTCTGAAGCAGGAGGGAATATCCTACATCGCCGCCTGTCAGCTTCCCGCGGTTATCGTCAATATGTCAAGGGGCGGGCCCGGACTGGGAAGCATCATTGCCGCCCAGTCAGACTACTTCCAGTCAACGCGCGGCGGGGGTCATGGAGATTACAGGACCATAGTTCTCGCTCCGGCGTCGGTGCAGGAGTTGGCGGACCTTACGCACAAGGCTTTCGATCTCACCGACAAGTACAGAGTCCCGGTAATGATCCTTGGCGACGGAATGCTCGGGCAGATGATGGAGCCCGTCGAGTTCAAGCATAAAGCCCCTTCAACGCCTCCGGTTAGAAGCGACGCGTTAAGAGGCGCAAAGGGGCGTTCCAGCAAGATCGTAAAGACCTTCACTTCAAAGCCCACTGAGTTAGAAGAGATCAACTGGAGTTTGTACAGAAGATATCAACTGATCAAGAGCAATGAAACCGCTTTTGAGACCTTCATGACCGAAGATGCAAAAATGACAGTTGTTGCTTTTGGAATATCAGCAAGAATTGCCAAAGGCGCCATAAAATCCGCGCGAGCAAACGGCTTGAAGGTTGGAATGATAAGGCCCATAACGTTGTGGCCTTTTCCCTATGAACAAATCAAGCAGGCTGCCAAGAAAACAAAAACTTTCCTTGTTTTTGAAATGAACATGGGCCAGATGGTCGAAGACGTGCAATTTGCTGTTGAAGGCGCCGCGGATGTGGAATTCTACGGAAGACCGGGGGGCGTTATTCCGACCCCCAGCGAGTTCGCCCGCGTAATCTCACGCACTTATCTTCAGAAGGGTTTGAAATAGTCGAATGAAAAAAGTATACGCCAGACCGAAAGCACTGAAGAAGGCGGTATTTCATTACTGTCCCGGATGCGGGCACTCGATAATCCACAGGCTTATCGCCGAGTTGGTTGACGAGATGGATATCCAGGACAACGTTATTGGTATTCCTCCGCCGGGATGTTCGGTGTTCGCATACAACTACCTGGATGTGGACATGCTGGAATCGGCCCATGGCAGGGGCGCCGCTGTCGCCACAGGCATCAAACGGGCCAACCCGGATGTGCTGGTATTCACGTATCAAGGCGACGGAGACCTTGCCGCCATCGGTACCGCCGAAACAATACATGCTGCAAACAGGGGTGAAAAGATCACCGCGATCTTCATCAACAATGCGGTTTATGGAATGACCGGTGGACAGATGGCGCCGACCACGCTGTTGGATATGAAGACCACCACCAGCCCTTATGGAAGAGATGAAGCCACAGAAGGCGCCCCGATCAAGATAAGTGAAATGTTGGCGATGGTGAAGGGCGCGGTATATATCGAGCGCACCGCCGTGACCACCCCGGCGGGCATTAGAAAGACGAAGAAAGCGCTTCGCAAAGCTTTTCAGGTTCAAATTGACAACCTTGGTTATGCTTTGGTGGAGATTCTCGCCGCCTGCCCCACCAACTGGAAAATGGGTGTACTCGAGTCCTGGAAATGGATTGACGAAGTTATGGTCAAAGAGTTTCCTTTGGGAGTAATAAAAGACACAACCGGGCTTTAAATATGGCATCTAAAACAATATTTGCAGGATTCGGCGGTCAAGGTGTTCTCTCGATGGGCCTCAATCTGGCCCAGGCGGCGATGCTCGAGGACAAGAGCGTGACCTATCTGCCCGCTTACGGCGCCGAGATGAGGGGCGGAACGGCCAATTGCACCGTGGCGATATCTGACGAAGAGATCGCATCTCCAGTCGCCTCGTCACCGGAGTTTCTGGTCGCGATGAACTGGCCTTCTCTTGTCAGATTTCAAAATCAGGTTAGATCGGGAGGCGTCTTCTTTATCAATTCTTCTCTGATGGAGGCCAATATTTCCAGAGAAGATGTTGATATGGTTGAAGTGCCCGCAAACGACATGGCCGAAGAGCTGGGCAATCTGAAATGCGCCAACATGGTTATGCTTGGGGCCTTTATAAAGAAGAGCGAAGTGGTTTCCCTTCCCACTCTTATCAAAGGGCTCGAAGAGTCATTTAAAAAGAAGCCGAAGCTGATCCCACTGAACACAAAGGCCCTGACAAACGGGTATGAGTTATTCTAACCCAAGTTTCTATTGGGGCCCTGCATAGGGCGAGATGGAGTGAATTATGGCTATGTTTGTAAAACAGATTTCCGTTAGCCTGGACAATACGCCGGGGATGTTTCTTGCTGTAAGTGACTGTTTGGGCCATGAAGGAATAAATATCAGGGCGATCTCGGTAGCTGACACATCAGACATCAGTACTGTGAGGTTTGTCCCCGATGATCCCCAGAAAACCCTGACCGTTTTGAAAAGCAAGGGTTATTCAGTAAAGGAAACAGATGTGGTCGCGGTTGAAATCCCCGATCACCCCGGCGCCCTTCAGGCCGTGCTGAAGCCTTTGAAGCAGGCGGAAATCAATGTGCTTTATCTGTACCCGTATCTCGGTAGAGGCCAAAGCGGTCAGCCTATAGTTATCGTTGGTATCGACAAAGGCCCCGAAGCTATCGACGTCTTGAAACAAAACTGGGTTCACACCTTTGGCGAAGAGATTTACGCTCTCTAGACAAAATCTGAAGAGTCGAGGCAAGCCAAACCCTTCCGCTTACGGTCGTTTTGCGCGCTCTTGATACCGACTAACCGATACTGACCCGTAGGTGATTCGGCATTTTACGATGCGACGATTGACCTCATCCAGGACGAACAGCCGGTCCTTCCATATTGATATTCCGGAAATGGCTCCGAACGGCAGCTCGGGGTGCGGAAACTTGCTGCCCTTTCCTTTGCAGTCCATATTGCCATAACTGCCAAATTCACCCACCAGTTCGCCCGTCTCGCACTTGATCACTTGAATGCTGTATTTCCCTGCCGCGTACAGGTAGCCCTTACCATCCAGCGTCTGGTGAAATCGGGTGGTGGTGCAGTGACATGGCGGATTTGCGAGTTGGGCCCATCCCGGATTACCATCCCACCGTCGCCTCCATAGCGGCTTACCGCCGGAAGGAGCAAACTTTGATATGGCCACATAATCCTCCCACGGCCTTTTGGACGGACGGTGGAAGGCATACAGGTTTCCCTCTTTATCAACCTGAATCCCTCGGACACTGTCCAGAACCAGCAAAGCTTTCTTCTTCAGCTTCCCATCGGCGTCGTATACGTTCACCTGGTGACGCAAGGCGTTGTATGCGCTTACCGGGCGACGTTTGGCATCGACGTCCGCTTTCGCGACGTAGTAGATATTTCCGTTTCGGTCGACATCCATGCCATGATAGACGTCATGCCAGAAGTTGACCTGCATCGCGCGATCGACGAACAATGTGTTTGTCCCGGTGGCCTTGAACGGTATCGGTTTCCCCGCGCGGTCGAATCGCAGAATTTCCACGCCGGCCTTGCCCAGTTTCCACCGGTAGACCCTTCCGTCTTTTCCAAATACGGAATCGATAAACAGGGGTTCTTCCGGGTAGCGGAAGTGGGGTTTGTGATTCAAGCTACCCCATGGCGAGAGTATCTTCACTGCTCGTTTATCAAAATAGATCGGCTCGAATTTCTTCAGCACCTTTCCCTGCTGATCGAGTCGATACACCGTCCCATACTGCAACAAACGATAGTTGGAGTCGTCTTCCACATACACGTGACCCGTTTGCGGATCTATATTCAGAACGGGTTGATCCCCGCTCTGCCTTGGATTGGACAACGTCTCGCCATCATCCTGCCATGCGCCTTTGAGGGAAAGGTCATCACCTGACAATTGCTGCAGATTCCCCGGTCCTGACGCGTTGGCGACCCAAACCAGCGCGGGCTTTACGCCAGAGTCAACTGCGATCTGTAGTGTGTGCGGGCCCAGGGGCTCAGAGGCGGCCAGCAACTCCGGGGTCTTCCAACTTCTCAGTTTGATCGCTCTTCGCGGCAGCTCGGAAGGAGCCTTCCCCGCCGGTGGACGTCCGACCTTGAGCCCGTGTTTGCGAGCGGACTCCGTCCGGCGATTTTCGGCGCCACTAAGCACGTAGAGACTCTTGTCGCGACCGATCGCCAATGCGGTCGGACCGTAAAGAGGCTTCTTGGTTCCCTCATGCTCATAATGTGTTATCGATGCGACCGTTTTTCCCTCCTTGTCGAGAACCTGCAGGCGGTCGTGGCCCGCGTCGGCGACGATCAGGTTATTCCCTTCAACGACGAGGCCGCTGGGCTCCGCAAAACCGCTGAAGACACCTTTCGGCTCAACCTTCGGTCCGGGCTTCAGCCCGCATTTCCACACGGCGCCGCCTCGGTCTCCATCCATTTGCCACTGGTACTCGACCTGCTTTTCCAGTACCTCATAATGATAGGCGTAGCGTTTTGTTGGGCGGGCACTCTGTCCTGCTGATATGTACAGCGACCCATCCGGGCCAAAACAGAAATAGGGATACCGCAGCGTGCGGAAAGGCAAGTGATTCTTCAGCCCGTAACATTGCCAGAAATTCTTGGTCCAAACCGTGCTTTCGAAGGGTTCATTACGCTTGGAGTTATAAGCGGAGGTCCAGCCGGCCGCCGGAAAGCTTCCATCAGGCTTGAGGCGCCATAAGACGCCTTTGTACAGGTTGGACATGATCAGGTCGCCGCCGGGCGCCAGCACAAGCTTTTGAGGGTGATGCCACCAGTCGCCATACATTGACGGTTCACCCCAGGGGAGGAAGTGTTTAGGAACGATCAAGTCCACGCCGCCTTCGCGGGCGGTCTTGCGACAGATGTCCTGTACTTTGGGTTTTGGAAGCGTCGGGTTGATCGGCATGATCGTCCGCAGATATCGTCCCTTCCGATCGAACACCCTCAATTCAGCCACGCCGCGCACCAATCTGGTATCCGAAAGCACATAAAGCTCGCCCTTCTCCTTGTCGACCGCGAGGTCCCAGATAATCCCACGGGCATGCGGACTGCCCGCCATCAGCATCTTCTCCAACGCCAACGTCACTTCGCCGGTCGTACACGGATGCGACGAACCGGGTCCGAGCTTTATTGTCCGCGTCCCTTCTTTGGTCAAGAAGTCTCTACCAGCTTTGTTCAGAGGGCGAACAAATCTTTTCCTGAAATCCGATATTGCAGCCGTTGAATATTCCGGGCCAGGCACGTTGCGCAGCGCGGCAACGCCTTTGAGAATTCCACTCCTGGCGACATCGCTGAATCCTCCCTGCCAGCAATGCACTTCCTTACCGGCCAGTCCCGAACGTTTCACGTCGAATCCGATCTCAGTTGCAACCGTTTTGTTCTTCGAGAATATCCTGAGCGGAAGCTTGAACTCGGCAGCCCATCCCTTGTCGGCTCCGGCCGTGGCGAATGTAAATCCCGGCCGCCATGTTACGTCATTCCAGTGCGGGTCCCGTTCATTGTACGAACTGGTGAACCCTTTCTTCCCGTCCGTGATCTTGATCAGATAGTAAGAGTTTCCATCACCATTCGAGTCGATCAGCAGTTCAAGCGATTCTTTGCCCACACGTCGTTCAGCTTTTGCGCAAACACATTTAACACCGACGTAGAGATGATCCGCGTCACGCAGGAAAAGAACTCGGGTGCTCGCCCCTGATGCCTGTCCGCTAATAACCTTGAGCGAGGACGTCTTTGCCGCATTCTCCCAACACTGATCGTCCAATTTGCCATCGATCACCGGTTTGGAGGTAGTCAGCGGTGCCGGTAGTACCGACCCTCGATCGGCTGCTGCGGCAGCGAGGTTCAGGCACAATAGCGCGCAGAGAATGGAAAGAGCGGTGCGGGATATACGGCGCCCCCTCATCTTGATACTCCTTCATTGCGTTTCGCCTTGATGATGCGAATCCAACAACTGCGGCAGAGGCAGCCTTTGTCTCGCCCGCACGTCCCGGCGATGTCCCGGTGAGGCAATGGCTTTATGGTTTTTTGTACGAGTTCGTACATCCGCTTGTATCCGGCCTCATCGGTGGTTTTCCATTTGCCTTCGCCAATTTGCCCCCATCCTCCGCCCGAAATCGCCAGTGGTGCTTTCAGGATGCGACTCTCACCGGGGATCGCAACATTCACCAACGCCGCAAAAGGTTGTTTCGCCAGCTTTTCACCAAACACACGACGGATGCGATCGCGCAGGAGCTTCTCCGCGTCCCGATCGCTTTGGCGCCATTCATCCTTGTTCCACGAATAGGTCCCGAAGAACTGCGCGTTCAGGTCGAGCCAGTTGATGATCCGCTGCATGCTCGATCGATCCAGTTGAACCTTCTCGTGCCCTTTCAGCAACATGGGCGCGAGTTTTCCGGCATGAGCGAAATAGTCCTTCGGAACACTGTACCAGCTCTCCTTGAAGTATTGCGCGACCTTAACGTAAGGCGGCCGCGCCAATGCGAGATAGGCCTTGCTGGCATGCATCTTCTGTAAGGTTCGATTCAGATCACCCGGGGGGGCTATCGTCCCCAGCAGGTTGGCCTTGTTCTTCTTGGGCCCCAGGCCATGGCAGCTAATACAGTAGCGATCGAGCACGGGCTGCACTGTTTTGGCAAAACTCAATCCGCCCTCGTACTGCGGACCGTCGGGCGGGGTGAGCTTCGCCGGTTTACCCGGGAGCTCCTTTCGCTGTACTTTGGGCGTCGCTGTGCGCGGTTCATGACACCCGACACAACTGGCTACCTCACCAGGCTGCAATTGGGTAATCGTCCGCATCGTTAACACCGCCATACCGTTTTCGTCCAGCGCCTGGAGCTGAATGGGCATACCGGACGGCGCCTCGAAGATCGCCGAACCGTCCGCTTTGACGGGCACAGTCCCGATAACGCGCTTGAGAATCTCGAAGGTGACCACGCTGGAGCGAGGAGCACGCTGCGTCGGCTGCAGCAGCATCTCGTTGACGCGAATGCTCTTGATCGAACCGCGCTTGATGGGCTGGCTGCTGCGGTTGACATCCTGGATATAGAATACCCCTTTGCCCGGCGTGTTCTTGAGAGCGGCCGGACGCACAAACGGCTTCGTCCGCGGTCTGACCGGTAGCGGAGCGAAACACGATATCTCTTTGTCGCGATAGATCAGTTCGCGCCCGCCCAGCGAATCGACCAGGTAGATTCCAAAAGCGTTTTTCTTCGGGATGAAGTTCATCCTAGCCGGATGCGGGCTTGGCGAGTATGCGGCAAGACAAAGATCTTCACTCAATGGATAAGGAGTTGAGAAGGACACCGGTGTCGTGCGTTCTGATTCCGGGAAGGTGGCTTCCGGCGTCAATCGAGCGATCGCTTTGAGCCCATCTTCGGCTTTTCGGCGGTCGATCAGTATGAGACAACCGGCCTGCATATTGTGATGCGGGGCCGTCGTCGCGACGACCTTGCTCGAACCGGGAATGGGCCTGGCTTGGCATATCTTCACTGGGCTCTTCGTATAATTGCCGAAGTAATGCGCGGGGGCTGTTCCGTCCGCCCCGATGGTCCAGAGCCCCATTGTTGGTATCACCGGTCTGTTCACATAGTCCCATCGCGTCCAGAGGATCTGGCCGTCGGGCATGACAGCAGGATCCCATTCGCTCGCCTCGCCAAAAGAGAGCTGACGGATATTGGATCCATCCGCATCGCAGCGATACAGCAGATACGTCGGACAATATCGCCCTCCCCAGTGGCATCGTACACCGCCTTGATTGCGGGTGGAAATGAACGCAATCCCGCCGTCGGGCAGATAACATGGGTCGTAATCTTCGGTGACTACCGTCATCCTGCCCCGCAGGCCTTCCTGACGATCGTTCTTACCGCCGGTGAGCCGGCGCAGGCCCGTGCCATCGATATTGGCCTCATACAAGAAAAACTGTCGCTCCCTCTTGGGCCGAGAGAAATCGCAATAGGCCAGCACCACACGCTTGCCGTCGAACGAGAGGTCAGGGTGCATCATGCAGCCCTTGGGCAACTTGTCTTCGAGCAACACCGTTTCTACAGGTTTCTTACTCTTCCACCCGTCAACGATCGTCAGCCCGGGCCCGATTCCGTTGTTGATGGCGAAGTAGTTGTCTCCCGGCGCGCAGAGTACCGGCGGCGGACGTTTGGTCAGCAAGATGCGGTCGAAGTCCAGCAGGGGATGGGAGAAAATGATTCGTCGACGCAGCGCAACTGCAGCTTCAAAGAGCTCTTTCGCGGGCGCCGAGTCGGGCGAAGCAGACCCCAAAGCGGAAAAACGTTTTTCGAGCCCTTTGAGTTCTTTAGCCATTTCCGGGCGCGACGCGGTCTTCTGAACCAGCGCCATCGTCTTGCGCGCCAACTCCAGACGGTCGTTGGCCTGCTTCAGGTAATCCGGTTTGGAAGCCCGGGCATGTCCGCAGTGAATTGTAAGAAGAACCGCACAAATGAAAACTCCCTGTACCCTAAGCCGGCGCAGCACCGTTCTATGCGGTCTACTCATCATAATCTTCCTCCCTCCGAACGCCGCGGGTCACCCGCGGCAATAAAACAGTAAGAATAGCGATTGTCCCGGCCCGCAACCTGCTTGTCAACGGTCACACGACTGTTCTTCGGGCAACAGGGGAATGCTGGTTCTGAGAAGCAGTACGACATATTCGGTTTGACCAACGCACCGCATCGGATACAATCATTGCGGAAGTTCCGCGATGACCGCGGGCGCAACTCCATCTGGGAAATCCCGGTTGAGGTGACTCGTGATGAAGACAAAGGCGATTGCAATTGTCGTGTTCATGCTGGCATCGTCAGGCTCGCTATCGTTTGGAGCCGAGGCCAAGGCGAACGCCGGGGCCAAGAGAAGCGCCGAGGCCAAGGCGAAGGCTACCTACGATGCGGCCGGGAAGGCAGCCAGGGCGGCGGAAGCTGCGGTCGCCCCAAAAAGAGTTGCCATGCAAAAGGCCGACAAGGCATACGCCGGCGCGAGGAACGTGGCCAACGCGAAGCGACAGAAGGCTACTGATGCGAAGAATCTGGCGGGCGAGCCGGGCGTAAAAGAGTTGAAGCAGGCCGAGGCCAACTTGCCCGCCGCCATCAAGGCCCTGACCGCCGCGACCAACGCCAAGCCCCCTCTGGACAAGGCGCTAACCGCCGCCAAGTCCGCCGCGAGCCCACTACAGCAAGCTTACGATGCGGCCGAGAAAATAGCTCGGCAGGCCGAGGCCGTGGCGAAGACCGCCCTCGGCGCGGCCAGCAAGCTCGCTACGGACGCCAAGAGAGCCACCGCCCAGGCGGCCGCCAAGCGCAGAGTCGCTGACACTGCCAAGTCCGCCCTGGCCCGAGCACGACAAGGCGAGCAGAATTTCCAGAACCAGGTCAACGCCGCGCCCAAGAAGCTCGCCGAAGCCGAGATGCAGAAGAAGGCAGCCGACGCGGTCCTGGCGAACGTCAAGAAACAAGTAGCTGCGGCTGGGACTGCTCACCAGGCAGCCGAGAAGGCTGCGTTGGCTGCCGAGGCCAACGCCAAAGTGGTTTCCGAGGCACAGAAGCAGCACGCCGCAGCCCAAGCGGTCGCCAAGCGCAAGGTGTCCGACGCGGCGAAAACCGCCTTGACCCTGGCACAGAAGAAGCAGCAGCAAGCGCAGGCCCGCGCCACCGCTGCCGCCCAAAAGCTGGCCGGCGCCCCGGCGCAGAAGAAAGCGGCCGACGCTGCCTTGGCCAGCGCCAGGAAGCAGATGGCCGCAGCCGTTACGGCTTCTCAGTCCGCCGAGCAAGCCGCACAGCGCGCCGCGGGCAGGGCGAAGCAAGTCGCAGCGAATGCAGGCAAGCCGGCCGCGGAGAAGAAACAGGCGACAGATGAAGCCGCTGCCTGGCGCAGAGCGGCCGATGCGGCGAGGGCTGCCCTGGCTCAATCGCAACAGGGCGAGAGAACGGCAGAGGCTCAGGTTGCGGCGGCCGGAAAAAAACTGTCCGAAGCGGGACCGCAGAAAAAAGCGGCCGACGCGGCCCTGGCGAACGCGAAGAAACAAGCGGTCGCAGCCAATACAACTTTCCAGACCGCCGAGCGGGCCGCCAAAAGAGCCGACGCAACCGCCAAAGCGATGGCACGGCGTACCGGCAGGTCCGAGGAGCAGATGAAACAGGCCGTCGCCGACGCCGCCGCCAAGCGCAAAGCGGCCGACGCGGCCAGGGTGACCCTTGCCAAAGCACAGGCAGCCCAGCAAAATCCGCAGAGCCAGGCCGACGCCGCGGCGCAGAAGCTGCTCCGTGCGACGGCGCAGAAGAAACTGGCCAATGCTGCTTTGGCGAACGTCAAGAAGCAGGTCGCCGCTGCCATACCGGTTTCGGCGGCAGCCGAGAAGGTGGCGGGGGATTTCGAGAAGATCGCGAACGTCAAGAAGCAGGCGGCAGCTCAAGCTACCGCCAAACGCAAAGCGGTTGTTGCTACCGCGGTTGCACTGGCCCAGGCACGGAAAAACGAGCAGCAAGTGCGGGCCCGGGTCCAAACGCTGACCGGCGTTCAGGCGCGGAAGAAGGCAGCCGACGCTGCCTTGGCCAACGCCAGAAGACAGATGGTCGCAGCCGTCGCGGCTTCTCAGGCGGCGGGGCAAGCCGCACAGAACGCCGCGACCAAGGCGAAGCAAGTCGCCGCCGATGCAAGCAAGTCGGTCGCTGAGAAGAAACAGGCAACCGATGAAGCCGCTGCCTGGCGCAAAGCAGCCGACGCGGCGAGAGCTGCCCTGGCTCAAACCCAACAGGGCGAGAAAACGGCGTTGGCCCGGGTTACGGCGGCGGGTAAAAAGCTGACCGAAGCGCAGGCGCAGAAGAAATCGATCGACGCTGCTCTGGCCGGCGCCAAAACCAGGACCGCTGCGGCGACCACGGCAAGCCAGGCGGCCCATAAAGCAGCGGGGGAACTCATCGGGCTCGATGCGGCAAGCAGGCGGGCAGCAGCCGACGCCGCCGCCAAGCGTAAAGTGGCCAATGCAGCCAAGGCAGTTCTGGCCCCAAAGGCCAAGACGCTCGAGCAAGCGGCGATTAAGGCCAATGCCGCGGCGCAGAAGTTGGCCCGGGCCCAAGCGCGGAAGAAGTCGGCCGAAGCACGCCTCGCGAACCTCAAGAAGCGGATCGCCGCTTCCAAACAGACTCACCTGGCGGACGAAAAAGCAGCCAAGGCCGCCGAAGCGGTGGCCGCTCCGTTGAAAGTGAATGCAGAAAAAACGCGGGCGGCGTATGTCGCTGCCAGGAACGTCGCCGACGATAAGCGTTCGCTGGCCGAGCAGGCCAAAGCCGCGCTATACCGGTTGGTCGCCGCCAGGCAGGTGGCGAGCATCATGGAGAGTTCTGACCCGCCGAAACCGGCGAACCGGATTGATGAGATTATCTTTGCGAAATTGAAGACGTTGGGCATCAAGCCGATCCTCTGCTCCGACGCGGTATTTCTCCGTCGCGCCTATTTGGATATGACCGGCACGCTGCCGCGGGCGAAAGAGGCCAAGGCGTTCATTCAGAGTTCGGACAAGAAGAAACGCATCGCCCTGATCGGTCGTCTCCTCGACCGGTCCGAGCATTTCGATTACTGGGCGATGAAATGGAGTGATATCCTGAGGGTCAAGGCGGAGTTTCCCGTCAAGGTTTGGCCCAACGCGGCGCAGGCATATCACCGCTGGATATGGGAATCGATCGCGCGAAACAAGCCGTACAACAAATTCGCCCGGGAACTGCTGACCTCCAGCGGAAGCAATTTCCGCGTTGGATCGGTCAACTTCTACCGCGCCATCCCAAACAAGAGTCCCGAGAGCATCGCCGCGACCGTGGGATTGACGTTCATGGGCGCGCGCGTCCACGCCTGGGAGAAAGACCGCCTCGCCGGTATGGCGGTGTTCTTCTCGCAGGTTGGATACAAGCCTACCAGCGAATGGAAAGAGGAGATCATCTTCTGGGATCCCCTGAAATCGACCGCCGTGCCAGGCAGCATCGCGCCTGGAATAAAGGCCGTCGCCAAGTCGGTGACCGCTACCAACAAGATTCCCCGCGCGCTGGCCAAACCTTTGAGCGAGAACAAGCCGCTGGCGACCGTCTTTCCCGACGGCGTCAAGACCACGATTCCGCCGAACCGCGATCCGCGGGAGGTGTTTTCCGAGTGGCTGATTGGACCGAAGAATCCATGGTTTGCCAAAGCCATCGTCAACCGCACCTGGGCGTGGGTGATGGGCCGAGGCATTATCCACGAACCGGACGATATTCGCCCGGGCAACCCGCCCGGTAACCCGGAACTTCTGGCCTATCTGGAGAAGGAACTAATCTCCAGCGGATACGATCTGAAGCATCTGAAGCGGTTGATCCTGACCTCGACCGCGTACCAGTTCTCTTCGATCCCGAGGTCCGGGAACCCCAAAGCGAGAGCCAACTTCGCCAGCTACCGGTTGCGGCGAGTGGAGGCCGAGGTGTTGATCGATGCCCTGAACGAAATCACCGGTAGTTCGGACCTGTACACCAGCGCTGTCCCGGAACCTTTTACTTATATTCCCAAGAGTATGTCCGCGGTGGCGCTGGCCGACGGAAGCGTCACAAGTTCCTTCCTGACATTGTTCGGACGTTCCGCGCGAGCTACAGGGATGGAAAACGAGCGAGTCAGCGAGCTTGCCTCGACCCAGTGGTTGCACATGCTGAATTCGGTCACAATACAGAGCAAGCTTCAGAGAGGCCCGAAGCTTGCGGCGATACTCTCGGCGGGCGGCAAACCGAATGAAATCGCCGAGAGACTTTACCTGACGATCCTCTCGCGGCTTCCAACGGACGCCGACGTAAAGGCCGCCGAGGCACACGCCAGGAACGGAGTGGCGAAAGGGCGCGACGTCTGGGTCGATCTTGCCTGGGCGCTGATCAACAGCCCCGAGTTTCTTATGCGGCATTGATTGTTATCGAAGCGATAGAACATAACGCGAAACGGTCGGTTTCCCGGTACGACAATCAAAGGGAAATCAAAGGATGGTTGAAATTATGAATACAAACAACAATTCAGACAACCAGGAGCATGTGTCCCGGCGCGAGGTCATGCGGCGCGGCGCGTTGGGTACGGCGGGTATCATCGCGGCAGGCAGTTTGAGCTCCCGCGCCTTGGCGGCAGTGGCTAAGAAGACGCCCAAGCCCGCCAAGAAGAAACCCAAACCTGCCAAGAAGACGCCCAAGCAGATAGCCGCCGAACAGGAAGCCGCCAGGCAGGTAGCCGCCAGGCAGAAAGCTGCCCGAGATACCGCGGCGATAGCCAAGGCCAAGAAGAAGGGCAAGATCAAGTCGGTCATCCAGATATTCTTGTGGGGCGGTATGTCGCACAACGATACCTGGGACCCCAAGCCGGGCACGGGCTACGACTACCTGGGTCAGTTTGATAAATTCATCCCCACCAACGTGAAGGGAATCCAACTCGGCGCGCTGTTCCCCCACTTGGCCAAACAGGCCGACAAGTACTCCTTGATCCGCAGCATGACCCACGGCATCAACGGGCACGAGACGGCGGCCTATCTGATGCAAACCGGTCACAAGCCCGGCGGGCGGTTGGCTTACCCCAGTGTGGGAGCCATATTCACCTACTTCAAGAAAAAGCAGTACAAAGGGCTGCTTCCGCCTTATGTCGTGATGCTGCGAGCAGCGGGGCGGTTTTCCGAGGAGGGCTTTCTGGGCCCCGGGTACAAACCTTTCGCCACGGGAGGCGATCCAAACGCCGCCCGCTTCGAAGTGCAGGGGATCGTCAATAGGGGAATCAACAACGCGAGGCAAAAGGCCCGCCGTGAATTGGTGGATAAGATCAATCTCATGGGCTACGGTCTTGCGAACGTTCCGGAGATGGCCGCCGCCGAGAAGGCCAGGCAGAAAGCCTACGGGTTGATCCTGGGCAAGGGGAAGGAAGTATTCAATCTCGCAAACGAACCTACGGTGCTCAGGGATCGCTACGGTCGCAACACGTTCGGGCAGGAATGCCTGGCGGCGCGGCGGATGGTCGAGGCGGGTGTGCCCTACGTCACCATCAGCTTCCCGGGCGGTTGGGATACGCACGGAAACCACTTCGCGACGATGAGGCGACAGTGTCCCTGGTTGGACCAGGGACTCGCAACCCTGCTGGCAGACCTGAGCGAGAAGGGCCTGCTGGACAGCACCCTGGTCTGGTGTACCGGCGAGTTCGGCAGGACGCCGAAGGTCTCCTGGGAACCGCCCTGGAACGGCGGTCGCCATCACCACGGGGCTGTCTTCACCGTGCTGGTCGCAGGCGGCGGATTCAAGGGCGGCCGCGTCGTCGGATCGTCCGATGCAAAAGGTGAGAAGTTCAAGGAAAGGCCCGTCTATCCGGCGGATCTGCTGGGCAGCTTTTATCTGCTGGCCGGTATCGACCCTGCCGCCAAACTGCCCCATCCCCTGGGGTTCGACGCCCGCGTCCTGGACGCCGAAAAAGAAGGAATGAAATCGACCGGACTTCTGGAAGAGATTATGTGACCGTAATGGCAAAAAGCGGAGAAGCTCATGAGTAGATTCAATAGGCTTTCGATCTTGGGATTGGTCGTCCTTGCGACCGCGGTATCTTCGGCCCGGGCGCAGAGGCAGTATATTGGCTATGTCTATCCCGCCGGCGGGCGGCAGGGCAGCACCTTCCCGATCAGGTTGGGTGGACAGGGGTTTATCTATGCTTCTGCCGTGGTTGTCAGCGGTGAAGGGGTTTCCGTTCGGTTGGTCGATTACTACAGGGTGATGAACAACCAGGAGTTCGGGTTGCTCCGGCAGCAACTCAATCAGTTGCGGAAGAAGGAAACGACGGTGAGCGACGTGATGACCGCCAAGATGGCCTACTTTGAGTTTCCCGCGATTGTTAAGCCACCCGAGGTCCGCGGTCTGATATGCCTGGCGTGCGGTCGTCTCAACCCGCTTTCCGCCACCGCCTGCAGCAATTGCAATGCGAATCTGGAGAAACCTAAAGCCCCGAAACCCGGTAAAACGAACGCGAAGAAAGCACCTCCAAAGTCCGATAAAGAAGTGGCAAAACAGAACATGATCGAACGGATCCAAAGGAGGTTCGCCGCCGACGAGCGCACCCCGGCGGTTCGTGCCCACATGGAACTCGTCTTTGCCGAGGTCACGGTCGCCCACGACGCAAAACCCGGTCGGCGAGAGATCAGGGTAATCACCAAACGGGGTATCTCTAACGCGATGCCCTTCTACGTGGGCCAAACGCCCGAAGTCGCCCGCAGGCCGATGAAAACCTGCAGGAAACCGGTTCTCGGTAAGGAGCATCTCGCCCAGCGCAAAAGACCGCCGGGAGAAGTACAAATGCGCATCACAGTGCCGTGTACGATGAACGGCCAGATCGCCGCCGGCGAGGTGAACCGGTACCGTTTTCCGGCGAGCAAGGGGCAGCGCCTGCTCATCTCCGCCAAAGCTCGGCAGTTGGTCCCCTACGTCGCGGACGGTGTTCCCGGTTGGTTTCAAGCCGTGCTGAGGCTCCACGACGCCAAAGGCAGGGAGCTGGCGTACAACGATGATTTCCGTTTCAACCCGGATCCCGTGCTCTTTTTCGAGGTCCCCGCCGACGGCGACTACATACTCACCATCAACGAGGCGATCTTCCGCGGCCGCGAGAGCTTTGTGTATCGGATCACCATCGGCGAGCTGCCGTTTGTAACCAGCATATTCCCGTTGGGCGCCCGCGTGGGCCAACCGGTCAAGATCGAGGTCAGCGGATGGAACTTGGGAAAAACCACGCTGGCGCCGCCGTCCAAAGACGCAAAACCGGGGCGACATCTGCTTGCCGCCACCAACGGGAAACTCGTTTCAAACTACGTGCCGTTTGCACTGGACACGCTGCCCGAGTGCCTGGAGAAGGAACCCAACAACGAGCCGTCCAAAGCGCAGAAAGTGAGTCTTCCAATCATCGTCAACGGGCGAGCGGATCGCCCGGGTGACTGGGATGTCTTCGAGGTGCAAGGAAAAGCCGGTCAGACAATCGTCGCCGAAGTGCATGCGCGCCGGCTCGGTTCCCCGTTCGATTCCTTCATCAAAGTCACCGGCGCCGACGGCAGGATCATCGCGCTGAACGACGATCATTACGACGCGGCATCGGGGTTGAACACCGACCACGCCGATTCCTACCTCATGGTCAAGTTGCCCGCTGACGGAAAGTACTTCATCCATCTCGGCGACACCAGACGGCACGCGGGGAAGGAGTATGCTTACCGGCTCCGCATCAGCCGACCGCAGCCCGATTTCGAGTTGCGCCTCATCCCCTCACGGATCGTCATCCGCAGCAAGTCGTCCGCCTCGGTGATCGTCTACGCCATACGCAAGGACGGATTCAACGGGCCGATCAAGCTGAGCTTCAAAGGCTTGCCCAAGGGGCTCGAATCGCCCGGCGCCACGCTGGGGGCCAAGAAAGAGGTCGTGCGTTTGGGCATCAAAACCAGCCTGATGGAGATGGACAAACCGGTCAACCTCACCGTCGTGGGCACTGCGACAATTGGAGACCGGGAAGTCGCCCAGCGGGCAGTTCCCGCCGAAGACAGAATGCAGGCCTTCCTGTGGCGCCATCTGCTGCCCGCCGAAGATCTGCCGGTCATGGTCTACAACCCATCCTACCGCCCGCCGGCCGATCGCGTGCGCCCGCCGATCCGTGACGCCGACAGACCCAAGGGTGAGAAACGCACGTTGAGAAAGTCACAGGTGGACTGGTATTTGAGACAGATCGAAGGCCTCTATCAGCAGTGGTTCTTCACAGACAAGTTCGCCAACCGCCAGATCGCAACCATAGAAGCCCGTCTGATCAAATAAGAGCTATCGACGAAACGCCGGGTATGTTGCTCGCCCGCGCCCAGCCTCTGTTCCACAAACAACAAGACCAGCGGGAAGCCGCCGACCTTGTAAGGGGTAACGCTCGCGCGTGGCAGGACTCGAACCTGCAACCTCCGGTTCCGTAGACCGCAGGTCGACCGCCGTAAACGCCTTTAGGGAAGGATTTTGCGATATTACATTTCGCGACTGACGTCCAGGCTGACGCCCGCGATGACAATTGCATGAACGCCAAAAAGTGTCTACCCCGCTATCCCGCAAATCTTGTGACGTTTTATGAGAATATGAAGGACCTGGGATTTTCCCTAAGTGCTTCATATTTAATCACTAAGCCGTACTGGACTTGAACTAGTGACCTCCTGCGTGTCGAGCAGGAGTAAAACGTTTCGCCGGAAAGGTTTTTATTTGGCGGTATCTTCTTTTACCTAAGTGTCTTGCGTCAATAGCTGCCTTGGCATGAAGATCGCCTTTGCCACGCCGAAATCGCGAAAAGTGTCTACCATTTCAAACAAAAAGTGTCCACCCCCTCCGCGAGCCTCTAAGTGTCCTGCTGGACTAGTCTTAATGACCTCCTGCCACGCCGGAAATCCGGGCTCAATAATATGTTGCGAGGATTCTGGTCCGGCCGATGGCGGGTATTTTTGTCGCAATTTTCTGAATTTCGGTGAGATTCTCGCGTTTTCTGGTGTTTAACTACATAGGCCCGAATAGTTCGGCCAGTTTTCGGCGGTAGTCGGTTTGGAGAAGTGCATAGTGTCTTTGGAAGAACACCAAGAGCATATCGTACAGGAGATCACGCGGCATCAGGGTCGGCTTCTAGCCTACATCCTGACGCTCGCGCCGGATCGTACGGTGGCCAGAGACATCCTGCAGGAGACCAACCTCGTCTTGTGGCGCTCTCGGGCGGACTTTGCTACAGGAACGAGTTTCGTGGCCTGGGCGTCAAAGGTGGCGTTCTATCAAGTACTTGCCTATCGCCGCGACAGGGGGCGGGATCGGCATATGTTCAGCGCAGAGTTGATGGCCCAGTTGGCCCAAGAGGTAGAGCAAGATCTTGACGCCATCGAGGACCGTCGTGACGCACTCCAGGGATGTCTGTCCAAACTTCCGCCTCGCCAGCGCTGGCTTGTCGCCCAGCGGTACGGTTCTGAGAACTCAATTGGCGTGATCGCGGAGATGACCGGCAAGTCCGTCGGCGCCGTGACGACGGCGATCTATCGTATTCGCGGCGTTCTGCGAGACTGTGTAACACGCAAGTTAGCGGCAAGGTGATTGTCATGATTGAAAAACACAAACCAAACGATGAACTCGACCAACTGTTCCTGGAATTGCTGGACGGCCAATGGGACGCGGACAAGAACGAACGTCTCGGCGAACTGCTGAGCGACGACCCTGCCGCCCGGGCTCGCTATCGCGAGATGATGATCCTGCACGCTCTGCTGGACGACCAATTCAGCGGTTCGCCCAATCTGAACTGCGGTGTGGACGCATCTGATGATGAAGATACGCAATTTCGTAATGCAGCAACAGGGTCGATGGCAGACTCCAAACGAGACAGACGCTCAACAACCTGGCGGAGTCGAAAGCCGCTCGCTCTGACGTGGATTGCCGCCGCGACCCTGATAGTGTCTGCGGGAATATGGGCGTTCATATTGCTAGGCGGTGCTCGTGACAAGGAGCCCAGCCGCGCCGCGAGCGATCCTGGTGCGGCTTCCCGACCGAACCGGGGAGGGATTCGCCAAGAGTCGGGCTTTGCAGTGATCACTCGAGCGATCCGTCCCGAATGGGCCGATGGCTTCGAGGCGATCGTTCCCGGACAACCGCTGACCAGGCAGTGGGTTAAGCTCCAGGTGGGCGTTGTGCAAATCGAGTTTCGCAGCGGCGCCCGTGTAACGCTGGAAGGACCCGCACAACTTCGGCTCGACTCTGAGTCAGCGTGTTTTGTCCAGGCAGGGAAGTTAACTGTTCTTGCCCCGCCGTCGGCAGCGAATTTCACGGTCAGATCATCCTCCTCAGAGGTCATTGATCTCGGAACCGAGTTTGGCCTGGTTGTGGGAGAATCGGGTGATATGGACGTGCACGTGCTGGACGGCCAGGTCGAGGTGGCGCTCAAGGGGGGCAGTGAGCAGTCCGGGACGCGGAAGACATTGCTCGCCAAGCAGGCCGCCGTCATCCGTTCGCAGAAGAAATTGATCCGCGAAGCCTCTTTCGATCAGGCGATGTTTGAGCCGATCCGAGCGGCTACCCTCCGCCGCACCCAGCCGCTGAAGATCCAGTTCGACTGCGGGAATCGGTCCGGCCTCTATCAAGGCTCTCAGGCGCCTGCGCACGCCGCAGGAGATATGCGCCTCCACGAGAAGTACTGGAACCTTCTCGTGGCCGATCAAGTCGGCGGACTTGTCCTTGCTGACGGCAGTGTCTCGCCGCATCGAATCGAGGTGGACCTCGGGCATGGCAAGAAGGCTATCGACTGGGCCGCCGAAGTTGACACGATGACCGGACCCCAGGGCAAGACGCGCGGTGTTTTCAAGACGGCATTGGGGCGTGACGCCGTCAGCACGCCGTCGATCCCGGGCACAGGCCTTCTCGGGCTGCGATTTCGGGGACTTCCCAGAGGCAAGTATCGGATTTATGTGCTCGCACGGTTATCGCTGGATCACCCCAACTGGGGCAACTACCTTGTCGAGAAGGCCCACGTGGCGTCTGTCGGTTTGGACCTTTCGGGCATCGAGGCTCCGCTGCTGAACATGGCGCCGTTGGACGATCCTGACGCCGGCCGCTGGGTCGCGGGCCAGACGCACGTGGTCACCGATGTCGAGATCGACGGTCCTGACCAGTACATGACGATCATCACAAGCAAAGACAGAGAACGCTCACCCACTCGTGCAGGGGGCCGTGCCGTTATCCTCGGAGTGCAGATCCTGCAACTTACTGATCGGTCCAATTCGGACGGAACTAAGGTGGAATTGAGCACCCTTGCCGCCAGAACGGCGTTGTCGAGTGAGAACAGATGACAACGGAAGTGAGTAGTTACCCTGACCAAAACAGAACGCAATAGGAAAACAACACTTCTGCGAACGGGGTCGCATGGAGTACTGTGGATATTAGAGTGCTTGGTCCGATCAGGACAGAAGTGCTTAATACACTTGATACAGGAGACGATATGATGAGTAGCTCAGTCAGAAAGATAGCCTATTGTTGCCTCTTTATTGCCGTCACAGCGACTACTACATTTGGCCTCGACTTCTACGTCGCCCCCAACGGGTCCGACGACAACCCCGGAACGCTCGCCAAGCCGTTTGCGACGATTGCCCGCGCTCGCGATGCCGTGCGCCCTTTGACCCGCACAATGGAGAACGACATCACGGTATGGATTCGCGGCGGCAGGTATCACCTGAGTCAGAGCATCGAGCTTGATGATCGCGATGGGGGGGCGGGCAAGCACAATGTCATCTACAAGAACTACAAAGATGAGAAGCCCGTCATCATCGGCGGGGTTCCGGTCACCGGCTGGACTCCGTACAAGGGCGGGATCATGAAGGCCGATGTAGGCAAAGACATTGAGTTCTGGTCTCTGCTGGTTGGCGATAAGCTCGCCACCATGGCCGGGGAAAAGGTTTGGTACGACAAGCCGCCGAAGTCAGTGCGTAACCTTCAGATCTATTCCCAGAAAGTATGGATGTCCGAGTATCTCAGGGTTACTTCCTTTGACGCCGCATCAAAGAAAGTAACTTTGGAATTTGATAGAAGTCCTTGGGCCGGCAAAGGCGTCTATATGCGCGGATCGTATACGTTCATAAACGCCCCTGGCCAGTGGGCGGTGGATTCCGACTCAGGAACGCTGTACTACCTGCCAAAGTCTCCCGCTGAGCTGAAGAACATTGTACGTCCTACGGTCAAGGCGGTGTTTCAAATACGCGGTAGACGTGATTCTCAGCAAGTCCGAAACGTGGTGATTGAAGGACTCCGACTGCTTCTGACCGATTTCAATGCGAATATGCGATGTTACGCAGGGAGGGACAGGAAAACAGGTATTGAGAACCATGGCGGAGACTACCCCAGCACGATCAGAACCGCTCTGGTGGCGATCGAAAATGCCAACAACATCCAGGTCAGATACTGCGATCTGGGCCAAGCGCCAATAAACGGAATATCCATCTATCGACATGCCGCAAAGAACACAGTTTACGGATGCCGAATAGACAACATTGGATACATGGGTGTCTGCCTTATCGGCCCGTGGGTTGCCCAGCGGGCTCCCAACATCAATAACAACAACACTGTCCGGAATTGCCTCATCAGGAATCTCACCAAAGGAGTGAATCATCCGGCAGGAGTAGGCATTTACCAAAGCGGTGACAACAAGATCCAGAACAACATGATCCACACTTCAAAGCGTTACGCCATCTCGACAAAGGGACTACCCCGCGGCATGGAAACCAAGGTCGGACTCAAAAAGGTCCCCTACGAAGAGTGGTACACAAAAGTCATCCATTCAAACCGGAACCTCATATCGCATAACTATCTGTATGATTGCGTCAAAGATTCCAGTGATGCCGGGCCAATCGAGTTATGGGGGGCGGGCAGAGACACTGATATTAATAACAATATCATCTTCAATGCTTACAATCATGGCCCAAAGAACGGCTGGAGGGGCCGCGCCATCATGTTCGACAATGGTATGGCTTACGCAACTGTGACGAACAACATCATGTGGAATACTCGCACTCCTGCGGGCAATTCCGGCTGTGTAACCAAAGGCGTTGATATGGTCGTTCGCAACAACGTGTTTGACATAAGCTTCAATAGCCTGGGAAGCATGGAGAATCAGGGTCAAGGCAATCATGACTTCAGCAGGAATATCGCTTATGCGGACTGTTCGTTGAAGTCACACCTTGATGGTGCGATAGGACCAGAGAAAGACGGAACCCGCCGTATGTTCACCCTTACCAAAGGGCTCGGAACAATGGGGAAGATGGACAACAATGTCTACTATAACGCCCAGGGCCCCCTACTGTTTTCGATAGGGGCTGGTAAGAACAAGTTCAAGGATATGTCTTTCGATCAGTGGCGACAGACCATCAAGGACAAAGGCGACTTCGACGCGAATAGCCGAATTGCAGATCCGCAGTTCGTTGATGTATCGGCGCGTGACTATCGCTTGCGCGAGACCTCGCCTGCGCTTGATCTGGGCATATCGTCGATCGACACCTTTTCGATCGGGTTGCTTGAAGATTTCCCATTTGCACTGAAAAACGATCCGCTGCGGACAGTGTTTCTCAAGGCAAACGGCAAAGATGTTTACCTCGAGGCACCGAAGGGTGGCGCTATTAAGCTCCGGGTTACTGCTCGCACAAAGCAGTGGTATGTTGCCGACCTGTCCAAGGCGAATATCCGCTACTCGGTCGACGACCCCAAGGTCGCCACTGTTTCTGATCAGGGAGAGGTAACCCTCAAAGGGAACGGTCGGGCGTGCATTACGGCTACCGTGACTCAAGGCGGCGTAACGCGGTCAGACGATGTTGTAGTCTACGTCGCCGTAGCACGAGGCGCCAAACCGTAACGACGGCGTTAGTATCGTGAAATGCCTGGCATAACAGCAAGGGGGGGGTAAGGATAGATGGTGATGAGAATAGACACCGCTAACGCAAATACTGGCGTCTGGTGCAACCGGGTCTGTATCGCAGTCGCCGCTGTTGTGCTCTTGATTGCTCCGATATCAAGTTTGTGTGCCGAGAGGGTGACTCACGACGTCCTGGCCAGGAGCGGAGTTCGGGGCGGGCTGGTTGTCCACCTTGGTTGCGGTGACGGCAGGGAGACAGCGGCGTTTCTTGTATCTGACAGCTTCCTTGTCAACGGCATTGACACGAATGTCGCCAGTGTGGACAAGGCCCGAAAGCACATCCAGTCGCTGGGACTCTACGGTAAGATCTCAGTCGATGCATTCGATGGCGAGCACCTGCCGTACGCCGATAACGTTGTGAACCTGATCGTGGGTCGGGAGCAAGGCAAGGTGTCAGCCAAGGAGATCCAGCGTGTGCTTGTTCCCCTGGGCGTCGCCATTGTCACAGGCAAGACAATCACGAAGCCCTGGCCCAAGAACATCGGCGAGTGGACGCATTTCCTCCACGGGCCGGATAACAACGCTGTTTGCAATGATTCCGTCGTTGGCCCGCCGCGTCACATGCAGTGGCTGGCCGATCCGCTGTGGTTACGGCATCACGGTATGCTCGCCAGCGTGCAGGCTCCGGTTTCGGCGGCCGGCAGGCTGTATTACATCATGGACAAGGTCTGGATGGGCGCCACGACCAATGCGCCGGACTGGCGCCTGGTGGCCAGGGACGCCTTCAACGGGAAATGGCTTTGGGACAAGCGTATCCCCACCTGGACGGACTTCACCAGGGGATTCAGAAGTGGGCCTACTCAGGTGCAGAGGGTTCTGGTCACCGACTCGCAATACGTCTACGCCGTACTTTCCCTCAACGGCCCGGTGAGCGTTTTGGACGCGCGAACAGGGTGCCTTGTCCGCGTTTTGCCCGGAACGAAGAAGACCGAGGAGTTTGTCGTACATGACGGTGTTGTGTTTGCTGTCGTGGCCGCGGAGAAGACCGAACAGGCATATGGCGCGAAGGACGCCCGGCGCAGCGTGCCGACCAAGGTCGCCAGCGCCAAATGCGTCAAGGTGATCGACGCAAAGACCGGCGCCGGACTTTGGCGGTGGCCCAAGAACGGTACGACCAACATCATACCGATGACCCTGGCCGCTTCGGCCGATTCGGTGTATCTTCAGAAGGGCGATAGCGTCGTTCGTCTTGACCGGCGCACGGGCCGTGAGCGATGGACTACCGCGACTAAGCCCGTGGATCCGTCCAAGAGCAGGCCTGGCCCGCGAGGCGTGGCCCGGCGATTGGGTTGGTCTGTTGCGACACTGGTGGTCTCCGATGGCGTCGTGCTGTCGACGAACGGCCAGGAGCTGGTCGCCATGGCCTGCGATTCCGGGAAGGTGCTGTGGCGAACCGGGACGACACCTACATTCCTGGCCGGCGGGGTGGACGTTCTGGTGAACGACGGGCAGGTCTGGCTGGGGTCGTATTTCACACAAAGCCTGGATCTGCGGACAGGCAAGGTCACCAGGGTCAACGATCTGACGCGCTCGCTTCTGACAGCCAACCACCACCATCGATGCTATCGGAACAAGGGCACGAGCCGTTTCGTGATCATGTCGAAACGCGGCGCGGAGTTCCTCGACCTCACCGGTGACGCCCATTCGAGGAATAACTGGATTCGTGGCGTTTGCCAGTACGGCATGCTGCCCTGCAATGGCCTGCTGTACGTGCCGCCTCACCAGTGCGGTTGCTACAAGGAAGCCAAGCTGTTTGGCTTCTGGGCATTGGCTCCGGAAAGACGCATCAATGTTGTACCCGCCAAGGAGAGGCTTTCGCGGGGGCCTGCTTATGGGATCGCCGCCGTCGAAGGCGCAGACGTGGCGGCGCGCGGGGATTCCTGGCCGATGTACAGGCGTGATGAGGTGCGAAGCGGAGTCACGCCCCACAAAGTCGGCGCGACTCTCACTGAGGCCTGGCGGACCCGGGCTGTGAGGGACCTTACTGCCCCCGTTGTCGCGGGCGGCATTGTAATCGCGGCATCGAGATCCTCGCATCAGGTTCACGCCTTCAATGCCGAAACCGGCAAGAGCCTGTGGTCCTTCACTACAGGAGGTCGGGTGGATTCCCCGCCCACGCTCCACGCTGGGCTGGCTCTGTTCGGTTCGTCGGACGGCAAGGTCTACTGCCTCCGCGCGTCAGACGGCAGGTTGGTCTGGAGTTTCCACGCGGCCCTGGGTACGGAGCGGACCGTGGTGCAGGAGCGACTTGAGTCGCTCTGGCCGGTGTCGGGCAGTGTCTTGGTGAAAAACGGGATATGCTACTTCGTATCAGGGCGATCGTCGTATCTGGACGGTGGGCTTCGGCTTTATGGTCTTGACCCCTTCACCGGCGCGGTCAAGCATGAGACCGTCTTGCAGAGCAAACACGCAGGCGTGATCGATGAACCGCCGGTCCCGCGGGAGGCGAAGAAGAAAACCAAGATCGATTACAAGACCGTGCATGCACCGGATAAGAGCGATGCGTTCTTCATGGAAGGGAACATTGCGGACATCCTGGTGACCGACGGGTCGTCGATCTACCTGCGGCATATGAAGTTCGACACGTCGCTGGTTCGCCAGGAGGGCTACGGAGCCCATCTTCAATCAACGGCCACGCTGCTGGATCGAACTGCGGGGGAACGATTACATTGGATGATCGGTGGAGGCGACTTCAGGAAACTGCCCAAATCCTCCTATCAGTGGATGACCAAGCCGCGTCACAAGAATTTCGGGCAGTTCGTCGTGCCCTTCGGTAAGATGCTGGTTTTCAACGAGAGGATGACATGGGGAATGAAACACCTTGAACGAAGCGGCGGGCTGCGAGACGCCCTGAACCTCTTCTGCCAGAAGATGGATCCGCCGAAGCTGGGAGATTCGGGCAAGGACTGGGAGTATCGACTGATACCTAAGCCCGTATGGGACACGGATCTGGACATGCGTCCGCGCGCACTACTCAAGGCGGGCCCTCACCTGTACGTCGCCGGTGTTGCGATCAAGGACTTCTCCGGTAAGAAGGGCGATCTGGCCG
>CAZSLS010000051.1:0-33235 GCA_964607575.1 uncultured Planctomycetaceae bacterium
TTGCGGTTTCGCGCGCCGTCAGTCGTTACTGCGGTCGATCTTTCCGTCTGGTCAGGGAGACGCACTCGCTTATGGGTATTCGCATGTCCATCGGGTTTCCGTGGTCCTGGTGGTCGAGGAACTCCCCGGCGCTTCCGGCGGACCGCCCTACCGCGAACATCAGAAACGCGATATCGCACGCGCGTTGCACGGTCATGCGTCTTTCCCTCAGCGCCCGCCAGCAGATGCCCAGCGTTACCGAAGCTATGGCGCCGTCGAGGTTAACCGCCCAGACATTCCTGGCGATCCCGACTTTTTTGAGCCTGTCGGTCAGCAAGTGGTAGAAGTCCAGGAAGACGTTGCAGATTCCGTTTTCGGCCAGGCATTCAGCGATGGCCCGTTCCCTCGGATCGTAGTTTACCGCCTCGGTATTGAACACCGGATGCCCGAGGCACGGAATGCGGTCGTATTCGGCACCGGCTTCCTTGGCATCTGAGCGGACTTTGGCGAATCTATTAACTTCCTTCTTTGCAAGACAGGCAAGATTTAACCCGTGGTCGGAATCAAACGGGTCGTTGAGTTCGACCTCCCTGAAGATGCGCAGCAAGTACTTCACCGCTCGCCGCCCGTTACCGCCGTGGACCTGCCCGATAGACGCCAGCGAGGCGATCATCGCGGTGTTGGGCGAGTTGCCCGCGGCGGCAGAGAGTTTGGCGCCCTGGGCGGATATCGTTCCCGGACCGTTGGTCAGGGCGGCGATGAGGCATTTCTCGACCAGGACGGCTTCGAAATCCCGCGGCGTCTCACCGGTCCATGACAGAATAAGCGACGATGCGAACGATCCGGCCCGCATCAGGTCAGTGAGCGGATGACCGTATATTCGCGTCTCTTTTCCGTCATTGGAAGAGACGCGGCTGGTGTTCCTCATGTCCCGCCTCGCCGGGGCGGCGCCCAGAGTAGTTCGCGTGATTTCCTTGAACTGGGACGCATACGGTTTGGGAATAGTCCCGGCGTGAAGCAATACTCGCGTGGGCAGGGTCTGGCCCAAATGCTTGTAGTCGACAAACCATGGGTTCAGGCGGAATTGCTTTGGTCGTTTGAAGTCGCGTTGGATGCCCAGGCGATCGCATATCAGCCCGGCGACCGCGGGCAGGTGATGGAGCGATGATATCCGCATTCCCCGGCCCAGCGCATCGAAGAGTTCGGCGGTCTTGTGATACCTCCGCCCGGGCTCGTACGGTCCGATTCCGAAGTAATCGTCAAAGAGTTTCATTTTCGCCGCGGCGGTGGTCTGTCCGCCGTCGACAACGGCGCCTGCGTGTCCGAGAGATAGTTCCCTGGTGGCCAGTATTCCACCGGTAACATAGGCGATGATCGGTTTGACGGACTTGCGGTCGGCGAGCATCTCGACGGCGGCTTTTTCGTAGAGTCCGCCCGGTTCGACATAGAGGACGATTAATTTGGTTTTATCATCCTTGAGGGCGAGGTCCAGAAGGTCCTTGACCGGCGTGAGTATCAGGACGTCTTTTCCGGTCGATATCCCAAAGCTCGTGCCCAGTCCCGCGTTGGCCAGATACGAGGCCATCGTGTTGACCATATTACCGCTGTTGGAGATTATCGTGGTGCTTCCGGGGATGAAACTGCCCAGGGGCGAATCGCCCCCGACGGCGCCTGCTCGCACGGCATCATGGGTATTTATCACGCCGAGCGAATTGCAGCCCAGCACGTCGATATTCGCTTCGCGGCAGAGTTGGGCTATGCGGGCGCTGACTTCGATCGAGACATGCTCTGTGATAATGAACACAGTCTTGATCGATCCGTTTCGGTGTTCGACAACCCCCTTGACCTCTCCGTAGACAGCCGCCGGCGGAGAATAAACGATCACCTTGTTGGGCCGCCGCTTCTTCGGCAGGGATTCCATCAGTTCTTCGACGGTCGAGAAGACCGGTATTGGATCCTGCCCGGGAACGTCGATAGTCTGTCCGCCCTTGCCCAACGCCCATCCGCCGACGATGTTTCGGCAGTATTGCTGAGAGGCGACTGTAACGCTGCGTGCCTCTCGTCCAGTGATGTTGGAGACGGCTATGCGGTCGCCGGATTTCAGGAGATCGCTAAGGTGTGCGGCCTTCATGTGGCAACTCCCATATCGCTGCAAATCTTGGCGAATCCAGCCGCATATTCAGCCACTTGCGTCACGGGCGTATCGGGCCCGAAGATCACGTAGGGCAGCGACAGCGAATCCAGGGTTTCCTTCATTGTCAGCAATCCCTGAACGAGTCTCGGTCCGCCGCGACCGATAACCACGGGTGTGCTTATGGACCCATGCTCGTCGACGTATGCGCTCAGCGCGTCGGCGATGGCTTTGAAGGTCACGTCTATCAGCGTGTTGTTCGCCTTGCCGCCGAGGATGAGAATGACCGTGGCCTTGGGCAGGTTGTGCTCGAAACAGATCTTCGCGGTCCCGAACATCCGCTCGTATGTCGGATTGCCTCCGAAGTCCGACAGGAACAGCGGGCTGCCTCCATTCTGCGTGAGCGTCTCGACGACGATGGTCGAAGCGCCTCCGCCGAAGAGAATCGGCAAGACAAGTTCACCGCCGAGGTCGGCGACGTGTGCCTGCCCCTGGTGGCTCGATGCAGACCACTCGCTCATTTCCTCTTCGAAGGCGGTCTTGTTGGCCGGGTACTCGTGAAGTTCCAGACCGAGGTTTCGGAACTTGAAGTTTGCCTCGTCGAAGACGGCCTTGAAGTCGCAGGCAAAGGGCTTGCCCTTCGGATTTATTCGCCAGGGATTCACCTCGCACATCTTCATACCCGTCGACCTGAACATGTCAACGAAGTCAACGATCGATCGCGACAGGAGGCTGATCGTGCCCTTGGGGCATCCGAGTCTCTCGAGTATGTCCGAGGCCTGGTACGCATCCAGCCACTTATAGATATCGATCGGCCAGGTGATCTTCTTGTCGTCGGTGACCTCTTCGATATCCATTCCGCCGGCAAGGGACATTGTTATCGCCGGGCCGACAAAGCGAGAGTCATATGTAACGGCCGTATAGAGTTCCAGTTCCGACGCGATATACTGAACGATGTACGCGGTCCGCGGCAGATGCCCGCCAACTTCGATTCCCTGGACGCGTTTGAGTTCCTTCTGTGCCTCGACGTAATCGGTGACTTCCACGACGGCCCCCGACTTACCGCGTTTGCCCGACAGGACGTCGGCCTTGACGAGCCCTCGCCCTCCCCAGCGATCGAGCGCATCGCGCAAGTCGGCGTCCGATGCGTCGGCGGGGAGATACTCGGGAACGGGTATGCCAAACCTGGGAGCAAGATGCTCAAGAAAGAAAAGTTCAGTAACCTTGGCGGGCATGTTTTCGAAACCTCCGGGCACGCGGTTGTGCATGCTGGGTCCCTGTATAACTCGAATCGTCAAGATTGCCAAGCAGCACGAAGGAAATTATGGATTTTTTTTTGATATTTTTCCTCCCCCGCACCCCGTCGGCGCGGGTTTCGGCGAAGATGCCCATCGGGTACAATGCGCCCATGGATCTCTTCCGGGAATCTGAAGATGCCGCAATCGCCGCTTGCGCCCCGCTGGCGGTGCGAATGCGCCCCCGATGCATAGACGACGTACTCGGGCAGGATGCGTTCCTGGGCCCGGGCAAAATGCTGCGGCGGATACTGCAGGCCGGGAGCCTGTCGAGCCTGATCTTCTACGGGCCTCCGGGAACCGGAAAGACGACTTTGGCGCACGTGATAGCGGCGCAGTGCGACTGCGAATTCTACACGTTGAACGGGGCATCGACTTCGGTCAAAGACGTTCGGGCAATCATAGAGCAGGCCCGCGGGACCCTGGCGTCAACCGGGCGGAGAACGGTCGCGTTCATCGACGAGCTGCACCGCTTCAACCGGGCACAGCAGGACGTGCTGCTCAACGACGTTGAAAACGGATGCATCATCCTCGTCGGAGCCACTACCGAGAATCCATATTTCACGGTCAACACCCCCCTGCTGTCCCGATCGACAATCTTCGAGTTCGCCACGCTCGGGGAAGAACACATCATCGAACTGCTGAGGCGGGCAATAGCAGACAAGCAGCGCGGTCTGGGCGAACTCAACATCCACGCCGACGATGACGCGTTGGAACACCTCGCCGGGATATCCGACGGCGACGCCCGCAGGGCGCTTACTGCTTTGGAAGTCGGCGTTATGAGCCAGCGGCGCACCGGGAAGGGTCAGAAGATTATCTTCGACCTCCAGGCCGCCCAGGAGTCGATCCAGGCCAGGGTCATCAACTACGATTCGCACGGTGACGGGCACTACGACGCCGCCAGCGCCTTGATAAAATCGATGCGGGGCAGCGATCCGGACGCGGCGGTATACTGGCTGGCCAGGATGCTCACCGCCGGCGAGGACCCGCGATTCATCGCCAGGCGGGTGGCGATACTGGCTTCGGAAGATATCGGTAACGCCGACCCGCGGGCGATCCAGGTGGCCGCGGCGGCGTACAGCATCACCGAGCGGATCGGAATGCCCGAATGCCAACTCACCCTTGCCCAGGCGGTGATCTACATGGCCTGTGCACCGAAGTCGAACGCGTCGGCAATGGCGATATGGACGGCGACTGAGGACGTAAAAAACCACCGCACCGTGCCGGTGCCCGCGAGCATTAAAGACGCCCACTACGACGGGGCCGGGAAACTCGGGCGAGGAGAGGGATATCAATATTCTCACGATCACCCCGGGGGGGTGAGCCCGGACCAGGAATACCTCGGGGTCGACGCCACATACTACCAGCCGACCGACCGCGGCTACGAGAAACACATATCCGCCTACCTCGACTGGACCAGGAAACTCAGGACTACCGGCGGTAAGAAATGAAAGACAAGAAGCAGCTTCGCGCCGAAATCAAGGCCGTCCTGGCGGCGATGGATCCCGATCAGGCAGCCCGCCAAAGCAGCGCGGCGGCGGCAAGACTGATCGCCGAACGAGAATTCAACGACGCCCGAAGCGTAATGATATTCCTGCCCATACCCGGTGAGATCAACGCCCTCGATATCGCCCGTGCGGCATGGGCGAGCGGTAAGCGGGTGGCGGTACCGAAAATTCGCGCGCCCGGGGTGATGGACGCCATCGAAATCCACTCGCTGGACAAAGACCTTGCCCCCGGTGCAATGGATATCCTCGAACCGATCGGAAATGAGGTATTGGCAGCGAGCGAGTTAGACCTTATTGTAGCACCGGCCCTGGCGTTCGATCGGCGGGGCAACCGCTTGGGCAGAGGCGGCGGATATTACGACAGATTCATCAGCCAAACCGGTGGATGCCTGGTCTGCGGTCTGGCGTTCGACGGGCAGTTACTCGACGAACTCCCCGCCGAACCGCACGACCAACCGGTGAACATGTTGGCGACGAATGTCGAATTCCTCCGCTTCGCCAGGGACCGCAACGGATAGAATTTTTCCCACAGGAGCAAGCTCGCATGGCAAGGAAATATCGCAATCGCAAAGACCCCAGTTGGATGATATATATCACTCTTGCCATCATTGCAACCGCGGCTACGTGGTACTTCTGGCCTGGCGGACGTAACGGACAGGCAGCCGGTCCCGGGACCGGGCCGGACGGTGATTCGACAACAAACGACGGCGCAAACAATGTAATCCGGACAAACCGGACCATTCGCACCGACAACACCGCGACGCGCCCGGACGCAAAATCGAGCCCCGAAGCACTCAAGAAGTTCAACGCCGGAAACGCCGCCTTCAAAGCAGATAAGTACCTCGAAGCGCGTGGATTGCTGTCCGAGGCGATCTTCGCCGGCGGACTGGCGGAGAAACTCGCTGACGAAGCGCGTGCAAAACTGACCTACCTGGCCGGAGCGACGCTCTTTGCACGGACCATCGATCCGCGAGACCCGTACACGATAAGATACAAGTTCAAGACCGGCGATCTGCCCACGCATGTCGAGCGGCAGCAGCGTCTCCACGTGCCCGACCAACTCATGGTGAAGATAAACGGTCTGGTCAACGCGTCGAAGTTCCTTGCCGGTGTGGACTACAAGCTGATCAAGGGCCCCTTCCACGCGGTGGTCTACAAGAGCATATTCAAGATGGACCTGTACCTGTATCGCAAAGAGGACAACCTCCCCCCGGTGTTCATCAAGCGATATGACGTGGGCCTGGGGAAGAACAACTCCACGCCGTTGGGCAAGTGGCGTCTGGGCTGCGGGGCGCTGACCGATGCGAGCGGGAAACCCGAACGGGGCAAGCTCCTGAAAGCCGCGTGGAACCCGCCTCCCAACAGCACCCAGCGACTGCGTATCGAATACAACATGCCCGGGTATCCCTTCGGGCGAAAGGGTATGTGGATTTCCCTGGTCGGGCTCGACGAGAACACGAAGAAGCTGACTGACTACGGTATCCACAGCACCGACGACCAGTCGAGCATCGGCAAGCAGGCGTCGATGGGCTGCATCCGGATGCGGGACGCCGATATCCAGGAAGTCTACGACCGCCTGTACGAGAAATGGTCCAAGGTCCAGATAGTACCCTGAAGTTGACGGAACAACATCCAACAACCAGCAAGAAACTCCCAACAACCAAGTGAACGACAACGCCCGCGGCAACGGCTTTTGTCCACGGCTTGCCCCGTCGTAGACCCTCAGCGAGGGCGACGGGAGCGAAGTAGAAGAGATACCCCCTGATATAAAAAGGGCAAAGTCGTTAAGCCGTTGCCGTTACTTGAGAATTGGGCGTTTCTTGTTGGCTGTTGGATGTTGTTCCGTCGCCGTATAGGCGGTCAGTTCTTGTCGCTGGAACTCAGGGGACTCAATCGCCCGGTAGCGACGCGGAACTCCGGAACACCCTCAGGCCAGAACGTCAGATACAACCCCACATCGTCGCGGGTCTGATCGAAAATGAACGCAACTCCCGCGTACCATCGCGGGAACTTGCGAGTCACCCTTATAGAAGTTGCAACGGCCTTGTGACCGTCGAAATCAAAGTCGTACTGTTCGAAAACGCTGAGGCTGTACTTGTTGTTGATCTGGTAGGTAAAGCCCACGGTACCGACCGAACTATCCACCGCGGGCAGAGCGAAGAGCCCGACATAGTACTTGAACCGCGGGTCGCGTGTGACGCTCAACCCCACCCCGAAGTGACCGAGTTTACCGGTGTTCACATCGTAGTTACCCGCGGCGCCGATCGTTGTGCCTTCGGCGATATTCCATTCGTAATCGGCATTGACGAAATTCCGCCCGAGGCTGTACTCCGGCGCATAACCAAAAACTCGCCCATCGGCGGGCAGGGTGTTGTTGCTATTGGAAAACGCGCCGGCTTCGACCTTGAAACGCATCCAGTCAACAATGCGCCGCTTGCCCGGACGCCCCCGCTTGGTCTGGAGCCTCTGAGTCAGGCCCGCGCTGAAACCGCTGAGGCTGGAGATATTCGGTTCGATGCCCGGATCGAAAGGCCACAAGCCCGCGGGGTCGACACCGTGTGCGTCGGCAAGGAACGCGGTGACCTCCGGTGTCAGAACGTGGCGCAGCCCATTGAGGTCCCACAAGCGGCTTTTCACGTTCTCGTAGAGGCGCCATATTCGCGTACTGGCTCGCACGCCGACCTGTCCGTAGGGGCGGGTCTTGTCCCCGTCGGGCGCCCTGGACGCGGTCCAGTGTGTCATGCGTCCGGTGAGGTAGGGCAGGAAATTTATCGGACCGATGTGAACGGGCAGATTAACTTCCTGACGCGTATCGAGCCGCACCAGGCTCGTGCTTCCCTGGGTCATGTCGGCGATGGCGGTATCGGGTCTCCATCGCTTGATCCCGGCGTGCTGCTCGGAGAACCAGACCAGGGGCATGTCGCCAAGTTTCTGTCCGATCACGAAGAAACCCAGATCGGGCAGCGATTCGGTTCGCGTATAGAACGAATTGACCCTTCCCTGCAACAGGGTATCGAACACCCAGTTGTCTCGCTGCTTCTTGGCGTAGATCAGCGTCTCCTGATCCTTACCGCTGTGGAATTCGCTCGGGAAGAACTTCTCGAGGTACGTCCGGTCGCTGATATAGCTGAACTCGGCCTGCAACTGCCAATCGTTGCTGAGGAACTGCTTGTGTCGCCAGGTAAGGCGGCTTCGATTTTGCGGAGCGGCGACGTTCTTCCGCACGTCGCCGAAGTCGTCTTTGCCTTCCTGGTTGGTCACGCCGTGGGCGTTGATATACCCGCTGAAGCTCTCCCTGAGGTAGTCGATGTCGGCCCCGCCCAGAACGCCCTTGTCATAGATACCGAAGTTCGCCCGTCCGTCGAAACCCTCGGGGCGGACCAGTCCCAACAAACGGAACAGATGCCACTTCGTATTAACGCCGGTTCCCAGGTCGGCGTCGGAGCCCACCTGGATGGTTCGCAGCGCACTGTTACCGTCTGTGACCGTTTTTCGCGTCCATGGCCAGTACATCACCGGAAGTGAGCGGACGTTGAAGGTCGAATGCTTCATCGTGGCCAGGAAGCTCTGCTCGCTCAACCGGTCGCCGCGGACCCTTCGATTGGTCTTGGGGTTGATCTTGTCTTCGTATATCGTAACGTCCTTGACGTAGGCGCGGCTGGCGCCGATATGGTAGGTCGGCGAGTAGAAGTCGCTGCTGGAGACCCTTGGGTTCTTAAACCACATCTCGCGATCCGAGAGCGTTCTGGCCTCCGTTGCCCGGATGTAGATCGGGATGTTTCGCTGCTTCTGAATCGTGCGGAACACGGCGTTGGTCATTATCGACCGGTTGGTCACGAAGTCGTAGTATGCCCTGGGCCCGCGAAAAAATCGCTCGCCGCGTGAAATCACCACGTCGCCTTCGAGGTAGACGCCCCTGACCGATTCCTTCGAGCCGGCGATACCGCTGACCGGACCGCCCCCGCCCTGCTTACCGGGCGTGCTGAATACGACCGCCGACTGGCTGCGAAGTTCCAGGAACTCGTCGCTGTCGGGGTGGCCCTGGCTGAGATACACATTCCCGCGTGCTATGGTCACCCGCCTGTGTCCGGGCGTATCCTTGCCCATCTCGTGTGATGTAAATCCATCGGCCCGCATCGACACGGGCTGGTAGATCACCGGGGTCTTGTCCGTCTTGGGCGGCGGGCTGACTTTACCCTTGTCGGTGCGAACCAGCGGCGGGCCGACAGAGTCGCTCGGACGGGTGGTAGCTTTGGCGCGGACGCTGTCGGCACGACGGTACGCCAGCGCCGTCTGGTAGAGCGGGAAATCTTTCGGGAGATGCCTGGACATCCTGCCCGAAGCGGTGAGGCGCCCCTGGTGATGCAGCTTAATCAGCGTCGTTCTGTCGGTGGTCACCGAGCCGTCGGGCTCTTTTATGGTTGCATCGCCCTGGACGAAGACGGTCATGGCATTTCGCCCGATCCGCCCAAGATTTGTACTCTTGACCCAGATCACGGCATCACGCCCGGAAATAACCCTACCGCCGAGTTTCAACCTGAACTTCCCCACGACAACCGTAACGTTGTCCTGGCCATCGACGAAAGTGTGGATCTCCTGACCGCTTACCCGGGCATCTTCATAGACATAGGCAAGCGGTGCCGCAACGGCCGCACACGCAGCCAGCACAACCAGCAATATCCCCGCCGATGGCAAGCTCAGAGGTTTGCTATGACGTCTTAGATCCATGTCTGTCTCACAAGCAGCGACAAATACCCGTAGCAGCGCTGATTATAGAAACCGATACGGACAAGTCAAACACCTTTTCCCCCATATACGCACCGCTCGGAATGTCGGGTGCAATCCGAGTCAGACAATCGCCCGGTTCCAATACCCTCCCGGGCGACAATAAGACGGTCACACCGTACTCAAGCCGACATTGCGGGTTCCGCGTATCAAATGGCCCACGACCAGGCCAGGTCCAACCGGGAATAGAGCGTGGAGCAGAAGAAGATCTCCCGCTCAGACAGCTTCCAATCCACTTGACATACAAGCGTGAGAAGAGAGTTGTTAACAGCTTTCAACAGGACACTTGGGATGAAATCGCGGGTTCTCTATAATGATATTGGACTGTCCGCTGCACCCTTTGGAAGTGACAGAGGTCTCCCTCCACCTGTGTCCCCGGGTAGCAGCATTGCGGGGTACCGCCGAGGTCTCCCTCCACCTCGGCGTACCCTTTTTTTATGCGATCTCAAGGGCCCGAACCCGTTGCCCCAAGCACGTCGAAAAAGCGGTCCCAGACACACAACGCAACTCCCCGTAAGGCGTTATCCGCTTGTCAGAAAACTCTCGCAGGCCTGGTCGAATATTACAGGCTCCCCGGACAATCCGGACAGGTCGAAAGTATCGATCAGTTCGGGCATATCCATTTCCCGCGGTTCGTCACCCAGACCGCACCAGAAGCCCAACAGACCCAGTATCCTGCGCGGCGAGACACCCATTTGCCTGTAGTGAGACAGCCTCGTGTCGCCGTGGCGCTTGGCCAGCCGGCGCCCGTCAGCCCCTGTCACCAGTGGAACGTGCCAGTACTCCGGATCGAGCCCAAGGTTCATGAGACGCCGCAGGTGTATCTGCCGAGCGGTCGAATCGAGCAGATCGTCCCCGCGAACGATCGCGTCAACACCCTGGTGTGCATCGTCGACCACGACCGCCAACTGGTAGCCGGCTAGACCCTCGTTGCGAAAAATCACGAAGTCCCCACAGGTTTCAGCCAGATTGATTTCGCAGTGCCCAGCGAGATGGTCGTCAAATACAATCGGCGTCGAATCGACCCGCACCCTCCATGCCGCCGGTCTTCCGGTGAGTTTTTCGGCCTGCATGGCGGAGGCGTATTTGCCCCTGCACGAACCGGGATAGACCGTGATGTGGTCGTCGCGGTGAGGCGCCGCTCCGGCCTGTTGGATATCCTTGCGGCTGCAGATACACGGGTAGGCGTCTGAGCTTTCGACAAGCTCGTCAAGTGCGCGTTGATAGTCCTCGGCGCGATCAGACTGCTTTGCCACCGTCGAGTCCCAGTCAATTGACAACCACTGCAGATCGTCGAGGGCCTGCTGGGCGGCCCAGGGCTTGACTCTCGGCGAGTCGAGATCCTCCATCCGCATCAGAATCCGCCAACCGCGCCTGCGCGCAAGGAGGTAGTTGACCAGGAATGTCCTGGCGTTACCCAGGTGCAGTGCGCCGGTGGGTGACGGCGCCAGGCGGGTAGTGCGTGTTGACGCCTCGCTGTCGTTCATAGCGTTCCTCGTGTCGCGCCAATCATACAATGACTATCACCGCGGCGATAGTGTCGGCGTTTGGAGGGACCCTTCACGTTGACATTGGAGACCAGTGATGTCTTGACACCCGCCCGCGAGGTAAATAGGCTATTTGAAGCTGCCGGACATGACATGAAAATGACAGAGACCGCGCCAGACAACTCCAGCCAGGGCGTCCGCTCGGTCGAACGTGCGCGCCGCAGCGACGTGGCGATCGTGCTGGCGGTGGCGGCGATTGTTATCTCCATAGGCATCCACGCGCCGGGGCATTCGTACTCGTACGCACAAATGCGCCAGATGGGCGCTACGGTGGGCATGATCGAAAGCGGTAACTGGGTACTTCCACGCAACCACGAGGGACGGCTTGCCCGCAAACCGCAATTGTATTCGTGGTTGACCGCCCCGGTCCTTCTGGCTACGGGTGCCTACAACGACTTCACGTTTCGCTGGCCTTCGGTGGCCGCGGCGCTGGGCTGCGCGGTGCTGGTCTACCTGCTGGGCCTGAGGTGGTACGGGCGCCGTGTGGGGCTGCTGGCGGCGATCCTCTGGACGACCTCCATACACATGGGCAAGCTCATGTACCTGGGCACGACTGACATGCTCAATACGTTCTGGATAATGCTGGCGATCCTGTGCGCCGATCGGATATTGTTCGCCCGGACGGACCGGGACAGGGGCAGACGTTGGGTAATCGGCTTGTGGGCTTCGATAATCCTGGGCGCAATGACAAAGGGCTGGGGGGTAGCCAACCTTCCGCTTATCGCCGGATGGATCGCATTGACGACGGGCCTGGGACCGGGCTTTGCGGAGGCCCGTGATGCAAGCGGAAAACCGCGGCGGATTTTGAGGGGGATCGCCCTGGTGTTGGGCCGATGGCGCGCGGCGGCCGGAAGAATCCGCCTGCTATGGGGAATGCTGGCGTTTGCGGCGGTTCTCGGACCGATCTGGGCGGCGATGTTCTGGGTGGGCGGAGAAGACTTCGCCAAGGTCATCCAAACGGAGATATGGAAACGTATAGTCGGTGGTGAAAACGCTCCGAAACCCTCGTCGGCGCCTACGGTGGTCTGGCTGCTGTTCTATACGCTCCCGGGTTCGGCGCTGGCGATCGGGGCGCTAACGTTAACCCGCCTGCGGAAGTGGTTGGGCAATAGTTCCCCAACCGCCCTGCCCCTGTGGTGGATTATCGCGGTAGTCATACCTTTCTCACTGGCGCACGGATTCCGCCCCGATTACCTCCTGCCGTGCTACGTGTCTGTGGCGATTCTGGGCGCCGCGGGTGTTGATCGCCTGAGTTCCATGGGACCCGGGCACGGTGAATGGGCTTCATGGCTCAGGCATTTTCTTGCATTTGTGGTGATCTCGGTTTGCGTGTTCAATGTGGGCGCACCGATAGTGTACCTATATTGCGAGTATCTGCCCGAGTATATGCGCAGCGCAATCCGCATACCTCTCAGCGTTAAGCCCGAAACCTGGTGGATACTCGCCGGTATACCGCCGGTGGGGCTGGCTTTGATTGCGATAGCGATCCGGGCGAGCCTTCGATGGCGTATCGGCACGCTGGTGGCGGTCATGATTGTTGGGATGCTGGGCGTTCTATTTATCGATCGCCACATGATCAGCCGCCACGCCCAGACCGGAGACGGTGAGACGATGATAGCATTCGCCCGTGCCGCTAAAGAGAAAGTGGGCGACGACGCCTTCGCCGTCTGCGGGATGGAAAAAGCCGGTACCGAACTGTACTGGGGACGATTCGGTACGCGGATAAACAAGCTCTCTCAACTCAAATCGATCGATGCGGATGTCCGCTGGTTGGTTACGTGCGATCTCGCCCTGATCCACCTTGGCGCCTGCACGCCGGAGCCCACAAACCGAGACATGAAAGACAACCGTGGTGAAAACACAGATATCCACCCCGATTTCGAGCGGGTTGGCGTCCCGATAGAATTGAACGTCAACCGCATCATTGACGAAGACAACCTGGGCAGACTATACCTGTTTCGCCTGCAACCATAACCCCATCGCACAACTCATCGGGCAAAGGAACGCCCCTGCCGATTCGAGATGTTTTTTTCGCCTGTTTCCGGTGTTTTTCCTGCATTTGCGCGTGTATTTGCACGCCCCTAACGCTATTATATGGGGCTTGGAGGCCGGGCGGGACAACCGCCGCGGGCCACCGGCTGGGAAAGGAGCCCCGGTCCGCGAAAACACCCATGTGCGAACCTATTGGATATGGATATAAGTAACCATCCCGCCCAACCGCAGCAGGTATTGTATTGCAGCGTTGTCGTACCGTTCTACAACGAGGAAGAACTCGTCGAACGGTTCTACAACCGCCTTGCCAAGGTGATGCGGAAACTGGACAAGAGCTACGAGATCATCCTGGTCAACGACGGAAGCACCGATCGGACCGGCGAGATTCTCGAGCAGATCGCGCTGCGCGATCCGAACGTCCTGCTGGTTGATTTCAAACGTAATTTCGGACAGACTCCTGCCCTCCAGGCGGGGTTCGACCATGCCCGCGGAGAAATAATCATCGCTCTGGACGGTGATATGGAGAACGACTCGTTCGAGATCCCGCTCTTCCTCGACAAGATCGCCGAAGGCTACGACATCGTCAGCGGTTGGCGCAAGCGCCGCCAGCACGGGTGGTTGCTGCGCCGTATTCCCAGCATTGCCGGTAACTGGCTGCTGAGAAAGGTCTCGGGGATCCCATTGCACGATTTCGGCGTGACGTTCAAGGCATATCGTCGCGAGGTGCTTCAGGACATCCGCCTCTACGGCGACATGCACCGGTTCGTTCCGGCGGTGTGCAATCGTCTCGGCGCCCGGATCTGCGAGATGGTCACCAAACACATAAACCGCCCCGCGGGCCAGAGCAAGTACGGGCTCGGACGGACATTTCGCGTCGCGCTGGATCTGATCACGCTGCGGTTTACGACAGCGTATCTGACCCGCCCGCTCCATTTCTTCGGTAAATGGGGCCTGGCGCTGCTCGCCCTCGGAACAATCATCCTGACCTACGGTCTGATCCGCAAAATAATCGGTTGGTTCGGTGACGGATTCGATCTTTTCACGGTGCATGGCCCGCTGATGGCGCTCGGGTTTATGAGTCTAATTGCGGCATTGCTGCTACTGGCGACCGGACTCATCGGGGAAATGCTGATGCGGATATACTTCGAGTCCACCGGCGCCCGCACGTACCGAGTCCGACAACTCGTGGGATTGGGGAAAGGTTCCGATATTCCGTCCGATGCGCCGGCCCGACCGGATCGAGAGCCCGATGACTCCGACGACGAATCGGACGACAAGACCGCACCGCCGGGTACCATAATGACCTGAGAGCATTTTCCCGCGAGCGTCGCGACAGCCCGCGGAAGTCCGTATTGTTTTGTATTCTAAGTTTGTGAATTTCGCATAGTAATTTTTGCTGATGGAGTAAGCAGGTGGTAAAGAAGGACCAAGGCGACGACAGTCACGCCGACGAACAATCAAACGAAGTTCCACAGGACGAGGCCCAACAGGATGAGGTTCCACAGGATGAGCCTCCACAGGATGAGCCTCCACAGGACGAGCCGGCCCCGCCGACGCTTCCGGACATACTGTTCGGTAACGAACGGATCGAGGACCTGCCCGTACAGCAGGAGATGCGCGACTCGTATCTGACCTACGCCATGAGTACTATCATGGATCGCGCCCTTCCGGACGTACGCGACGGGCTCAAGCCCAGCCAGAGGCGCGTCCTGGTGGCGATGAATGACCTTAACCTCGGACCGCGCTCCAAACACCGCAAATGCGCCAAGATAGCCGGCGACACCTCGGGCAACTACCATCCGCACGGTGAGGGCGTGGTCTATCCGACGCTGGTGAGAATGGGACAGCACTGGTCGCTACGGTATCCGCTGATCGATCCGCAGGGTAACTTCGGATCGATAGACGGTGATCCCCCCGCTGCAATGCGGTACACCGAAGCGAGAATGACCGCTCCCGCCACCGAAATGCTCCACGACCTCAACCTCGACACCGTGGACATGCAGCGCAACTACGACGACACCCGCGACGAACCGAAGGTCCTGCCCGCCAAGTTCCCGGCGCTCCTGGTAAACGGTTCCCAGGGTATCGCGGTAGGAATGGCAACCAGCATCCCCCCGCACAATCTCAATGAAATATGCGATGCGCTCCTGGCGTTGATCAACAAACCGGAGACCACCATCGAGGAACTGATGGAGATCGTCCAGGGTCCGGACTTCCCCACCGGCGGGCTGATCTGCGGACGGGGCGGTATATTCAACGGATACACGACGGGACGGGGCAAAATACTCGTGCGGGGCAAGGTCCATACCGAGCAAGGCCGCGGTGGCAAGAACCTGATAATCATCACAGAGATCCCCTACCAGGTCTTGAAGAGTACGATTATCGAGCGAATCGCCGAGACGGTGAAATCGGGCAGGATACCGGACATCGCCGACATCCAGGACCACAGCGACCGCACGGGAATGCGGATAGTGGTGGACCTCAAGCGCGGCGCCGAACCGGAAGTGGTCCTGAACCAACTCTACCAGTACACGCCCCTGCAAAGCACGTTCAGCATTATCAATATCGCACTGGTACACCGCGGACCGAGAACGCTGACTCTCAAGGAAATGCTGAGCTGTTTCCTGGACCACAGGAAGGAAGTCGTCCGAAGGCGGTCGATGTTCCTCCTGAGACGCGCCAGACAGCGAGCCCACATACTCGAAGGGCTGATTCTCGCGGTAGCGGACATCGATACGATCATCGAGTTGATCAAAACGTCACCCGACGTCCCCACTGCCAAAGAACGCTTGATGGCACACAAGCTCCGCCTGACCGAACAGGCCACCGTCCGAAAACTGCTGCCCAAGAGATTCGTCACCCGCGTCACCAAAGACGCGCAAACCCTGACGGGCGTGCAGGCAGACGCCATCCTCGCCATGCAGTTGCAACGCCTCACCGGACTGGAAATCGAGAAACTGGCGAAAAACTACTCCGACATCGTCGATGAAATCGAAGGCTACGAAGCCATTCTCAACAACGAACACCTGCTCCTGGACGTGATCCGGGAAGATATCCATGAAATCAGAGATCGCTACGGCGATGCGCGCAGGACGCTGATCATAGGCGACGTCGGCGACTTCAACATCGAGGACCTGATCGCCGACGAAGACGTGGTTGTAACGCTCAGCCACGAGGGCTACATCAAGCGGATTCCGCTGACAACTTACCGGCGTCAGGGACGAGGCGGACAGGGCGTGATCGGCTCGGACGCCAAGGAAGGCGACTTCATCGAGCAGTTGTTCGTCGCCTCGACGCACGATTACATGCTGGTCTTCCTGGACAACGGGAGAATGCACTGGTTGAAGGTCTACGATATACCCTCCATGGCCAGGCAATCCAAGGGACGGGCGATCGTCAACCTCCTGAAAGTGGACAAGTCCGAGAAAATACGCGCAGTGATGTCAGTCAGGGAATTCGACGACAGATTCCTGGTCTCCGCCACGCGTAAAGGGCAGATCAAGAAGACCGCCCTGGAAGCCTACTCCAGACCGCGCAAGGGCGGTATACAGGCCACCGGACTTGCCCCGGGCGATCAGGTGATCGGCGTGGCAATCACGCGCGGTAATGACGAAATCGTCTTGGGTACAAGAAACGGTCAGGCCATCCGGTTCAGAGAAACCGACGTCAGGACAATGGGCAGAACGGCCGCCGGCGTCAAGGGCATAAAACTGCGCAAGGATGACGAAGTGGTCGACATGATTATCGTCGACACGATGGCCACACTCCTGACCGTCTGCGAGAACGGATACGGTAAGCGGACCGACTTCGAGCAGTATCGCCTCCAAACCCGCGGCGGAATGGGCATAATCAACATCAGGGCCAACGACCGCAACGGTAGCGTCGTGGGGCTCAAGAGCGTCAGAAACGCCGACGAGATGATGCTCATCAGTCAAAAGGGCAAGATCATTCGGGCGGCAATCAGCAGCCTCAGGACGATCGGGCGCGCCACGCAGGGAGTACGAGTAATCTCGTTGAGGTCCGGCGACAAGCTGGTGGCCATCGCAAGCATGGCTATCGACGAGGACGCCAAGCAGTCAGAACTACCGCTGGAAAATGAAAGTGCTGAGGAGTAGTCCCCGACGGTGCGCTACTGAACCTGCTGCCCGGTGACGGTGTCGTTTTTCCGCTGGAGGGGCAGGTTGATGGTGAAGGTTGTACCGCTGGTCGGTTGGGTGGATACCAGGATCTGCCCGTGGTGTTCTTCCACGATTTTCTTCGTAACGGCCAGACCGAGTCCCGTACCCTTCTGCCCTTTGGATGAGAAGAACGGCGTGAATATGTCGTCGATCTGGTCCGGATCGATCCCAGTACCGTTGTCAGCGACCTGGACCGTTATGCATCGATTCATAGTGTCGAGGCGAACGGATACCGTGATTGCGCCGGTCTCGTCTTCGACGGCGTCCATAGCGTTGGTGATGAGGTTCAGGAACGCCTGATTCAGACCGGCGGAATCGGCGGGAATCTCCATCACGTCGGGCAGTTCGGTCATCAGTGCGATTCTTCGCTCGTCGGCGGCGGACGAAGCCAACTCGACACATTCGCGAAGCACTTCGCCCACATTGACGCCCTTCAGCAGCGGTTCGCGGTCCTTTGAGAACGCAAGCATGTTCAGGATCAGGGCGTTGATCCTGTCCAGACCCCTCTGAACGAGAGGCCATGCACCATGCACCTTGGTCATGTCGTCCGCATTGATGCCTATTTCAACGACATCGATACCGGCGCCGAGGGCCTGGAGTATGTTCTTGATATGGTGAGAGAGGAACGCGACGGTCTCGCCGACAGCGGCAAGACGTTCGGACTGAACTGCCGCCTGGTAAAGCTGGACGTTTTCGATGGCAAGCCCCGCCTGGTATCCAATTGCCGTAAGCAACCGCAACTGTTCGGTGGAATAGGACTTGCTGGTAACGCTGCAATCGACCTGTATCACGCCCAGGACCCGGTCGCGTCCCATCAGAGGCACGCAAATCGCCGAACGGATACCAAAGTTATGAACGCTCTTACCGGCGGCAAATCGCTTGTCGCTCATGGCGTTTGAACTCAGCACGCCAACTCTACCCCTGACAACTTCCTCGATAATCGTGTGCGAGACCGGAGGTACTTCATCACCCCGCGAACCCTCTCCGCCCTTGGAAGCCATTACGGACATCTTGCCCGCTTCGTCTATGAACATGATGAAACCGCGATCCGCCTCGAGCAGTTCGTAGACGCGCTGCAGAGCGTATTCCACCAGGTCGTCCAGGTTCAGGAAAGTCGAGATATCAGCGATAAGTTTGTAAAGACTGCGAAGATTATCGATGGCCTTAACCCCGGCCTCGGGGGTCGGAATAATAACGGAGTCCTCGCTGGACGGTACGGTAGCGACAATCGCCGAATCCACCAACATGCCGTTTTCGTCGATATCGACCCCTGCCGCGGGCGCCGTGGAGGGTGCCCCCGCGTCGCCCTGGTATACCAGCAAAGTCGAACCGCAGCGTACCTGATCGCCCCTTTTCAAACCGGTGGGATGACTGATTCTGACGCCATTGAGGAAAGTACCATTGGCCGAACCAACGTCGCTGAGCAAAGATTTTCCGTTGTCGACCTTTATGCACGCATGGGCGCGGGAAGTGGTCTGATCGTTAAGCACAATCGTTGCGCCATTCTCTCGTCCGACGACATTGTCGCCGTCACGGAGATCAAAAATGCGGCCCTTGTCTGGGCCCTGAATCACACGAATCGAAGCCACGGATTGCAGTCCTTAATCCCGAAAAATCCGTCCGGACGTACCTTTAACCACTGATAGAGACCAAGCCGGTCAACGGCATGGCCGCTGTTGGTGTCCTGATGATATGTATTATGACGTATTGGATGAATTGCGTTTTGGGGCATCGGCGTTGGCCCGTAGAACACATCGAATGACAGTATCGTATCTTATTACGGTCTGACTGTCAACAAAGTTCTGCGAGAATGAAAGCTATTGTAGAAACGGGTTTGTAGCCCGTTCGAGTCCAATGACAGTTTCCGGTCCGTGACCCGGTATTACCCGCGTATCGTCGGGGAGGGTCAGCAGTCCCTCGCGGATGTTATCGATAAGTTGCTGGTGGTTGGCGCCGGGGATATCGGTCCGCCCGATGCTTCCGGCAAACAGGGCGTCCCCGGCGATAACGAGCTTTTCCCCGGGGCAATAATAGCTTACTCCTCCCGGCGTGTGACCGGATGTGTCAATTACGGTCCAGACGGTCTGCCCGAGGATAAGTTCCTGGCCCGGTTGGATGAGTTCATCGGCCGGCGGGATAGTCATCGGCATCCCAAATGGGGCCGAAAGATTCGTATCAGGATCGCCCAGCATATCCGCGTCCTTCTCGGGGCAGCAGATTACGATGTCCCCAAAGGCCTTCTTGAACTGCCCGGCGCCGCATATGTGATCGCAGTGCCCGTGGGTCAGCAGGATTCGGCTCGGTACGAGCCCGTCGCCCCGCACGTATTCGATGGCCGGTTCGGGGCGCATTGACGGATCCACAACCCAACAGTCCCCCTCCTGCGGGCATGACAGTATTACACAGTTGGTCTGAAAGGGACCCAGTGGAACGGTTCTGATCGCCAGCATTCAAGTCACCTGTCGTTTAGATATGCGTTTATCAGCTCGGTAATATCGCACGTATCGGTTTCGCTCTCAGCCAGTCCCACGATCCTGCGTTCGCGAATCGCATTCTCGGGCGAGTCGCTGGCATGGGCTCCGTTCCTCATCAGGTCGCGTCCGAAATCGCTTCGGACGGTTCCGGGTTCGGCCTTGCTGGGGTCCGTAGAGCCCAGTGCATCGCGAATTTCCGCGATGGCGTCAGGGCCCTCGTAGAGCATGGCCATGCACTTGGCGTTCGAGGCGGTGGTCCTGTCGGCTTCTTCGATCGACTCGGGATCGATGCCCGTCATGTATTCGACTATCTTGTTGAACTCGCAGGTGGCGTTACGTTCGGCAAGGTGGTCGGCGAGAACGCCGGCGTCCTCTTCTGTGAACTCGAAGTCAAACGCGTCGCTCAGGGCGCCCATAACTCCTCTGGTAACGAGGAACTTGAGCCTGCTGACGAATATTTCCTTCAGCGGTCCGTAGAACTCCTGCCCCTTGGCGACGGTCATGTTGAACAGTTTTACCCCGACGATTCTCAAGCCGGTCCGGCTGAAGGTATCGATGATGTTCCCAGGCCTGCGTGAGGGTCGGTAGAAGTTGTCGGGCTTGAGCATAACCAGGGAGCACTGCACATTAGGCCCGTCGTGGCGACATTGCCCTTCAAGGATTCCGCCGTCATTAACCGCATAGTCCGCCAACAATCTGAGATGCCGGTCGTTCAGGCTAGGTTCGGGACAGGTGATGACGGCCGGTTCGAAGTGGCGGATCTGCCCGTCACTGTCACAGATGAAGTCTCCGAAAGTCCCCCTGACGGTGTCTCCAACGGGTTGTTCGGTAAACGAGCCGATAACCTGCTCCTTGAGGCATCGCACGGCGTTTTCCCCGCGTAACAGAAGCAGCATGCAGCGAGGCAGGACGCCCCACGGATTATCTCGCCGCAGGGATTCGTCAATATAACAGTGCCATGCGTCTTCGATCCTCTGGTCCATCGCGTCGGGGCAGATGAGTTCCTGGTAGGCGCCGACGAACTCGTCGGAAAACACGAACATTCGCGAGCCCACGAGTTCCAGGCTCGGATGAGCCAGGATACGACCGATAATACCGCCGGTACGGCTTTTGTGGAGGCTGTATGGTGTGATCAGAGCGTAAGCTAGTTCCTGGCTCATCTGTGGTCCTCTCGCACAATGATTCAAATAGAAGCGCGAGAAGATAGCAGATCACGGGATCAATGGCAATAGCCAATTGCCTGCACCCGGCTTGCAGAAGGGCGGAGTGTCAAGACGACGCTTCGATAATCCGTACTGGTGGAGACGTGCGTTCGAGATCGATCGAGAGGTCACCTTCTCCTGTTTGCCGACTGCTGTTTGCGATTGATGTAAGCCATGTGCGCTCTGATGTTCTTCCTGAACTCGTTCTTCTCATCCTGGCGATCTATCAAAGGGAGCATCTTCAGGAGTCTTTGAAAAAGGTTGAATGCTATCACGTACTTGTGATCTCCCTCCTGGGCACAGGCGTTGAAATACCTCTCCTGCACCTGCGTGGTCAGTAACTTCTTTACGGAGTTGAAATGCTTGTCGTCTTCGGTACTCAACACCGCACCGTAAGCTCGAGAGAGTTTGAACCAGTAAAGACTTCTGTAAAGGTAGTCGATCTCGTGCGTATCCTCCAAAGCCAGAAGTGCTTTGTCCAGAGCGTTACCGGCTTCGACGGGATTTCGGTCTTTCCGGAGTTTGACGGTGATGGCGTTCTCGATCTGATCTCTATTCATCAGGTCCGGTTTACCATCCTCCCGGCGAGGTCCACGTCGGGGAACCAGGGTAACGAGAACCACCACAAAGACGACAAGCAGCGCTATGTAAACGCCAAAAACAGTCCCGTACTTCTTGTACTTGGCTTTCTGTTCCAGGGCGGCAAGCTCTTCGGAATCAAGTTCGGCTTCTTCTTCCTCTTCGACCGCCGCCGCCGGTTTGATCTCTTCGAGCACTTCGGCGCCGTCGGGCTGCGGGGTTCCACTCGGTTCCATCTGCTGGTCCGCCACCGCCGCAGGCGCCGGCGCCGCGGCCGATCGGGGCTTGCCCTTCCGGGCGCCACTCTGCCTGTATGCTATCAGCGCAGCTTCGGTATCATCGCCGGTGGCCACAAACAGCAATTCAGTTGCGGAGCCCACGGCGATAACGTCGCCGGTATCCAGTATGATCTTCTTACCGGACTTGTACTTCTTTCCGTTGACGCGGCTCCTGAGGGTAGAGATATTCTCGAACACCCAACCGTCTTCTGTAAGCGTGAGTTGGAAATGTTTCCGAGACACGTGTTCTTCGGTAAGTTGCACGTCGGCCTGCTGCCCCCTTCCGACTGTAACGATGGCCGACATCAACGAGGCCCTTTGTCCGGCCTGGGGCCCTCTAACGTAAACTAGTTCCGCCCGACCTGCAGCCATTAGAAAATGCCTCCGCTCTCTATAAATCTTACCACCGCCGGTCCGAAGACCGCCAGTATCACGCTGAGTAATATCAATGATGCGGGCACCATGATGCGGACCGAAGCGACAGCGGCGAGATTTTCGGCCCTTACCGACCGTTGCAGTCGCAGCAGCGAAGCCTGTGAGTGCAGCACGTCGGCCAGGGGCGTGCCCAGATCCTCGGCCTGGATAACGCTCGCCACAATGCTCCTGAGCATGTCGATAGGTATGCGAGTCGCAAGGTTCTGCAATGCCTGGCGGCGCGTGGTACCGAGTTCGATTTCGGCGAGAACCACTTTGAGTTCTTCATTGAACGGGTCGTCGCCTCTCTCGCGAACGACTGTCGCGATCGCTTCGGTAAACGTGGCACCGGCGCCCATCGCCAGGGATATCAGGTCCAGTGCGTAAGGCACGCGTTTCGCTATCAGGCGGAGACGTTTACCGGCGGCCTCTCGCAACTGGTATATCGTCAGCCCCATACCGACCAGGAAGCCCAGCATCATCGACACGAAGCTGAACCCCAAAGGAGTGATCATATAGAACAGCGAAACAGCCACCGCTATCATCGCCCCGTAGAACAGCGACAGTGCAAGATACTCCTCGGGCGAGTAGTAGTTGGGGTTGCCCGCGGATACGAGCGTTTTGCGAATCCACTCCTTGAACCGCGGTACCGCCATTCTGAACGCACCGGACAGCATGATCCACAGGATCGGACGCAGCAAGGTATTCTCGAAGACGGTTTGGCGATCCCCGTGCCCGGTCTCTATAGCCGACTGCCTCTGATGGGACACGGTGATCTCATACGGTTGGCGGAAGATCGCAACCACGAACAACGTCACGACGAGGAATATCCCTCCAGACAATGCGATGTCGAATATCCCCTCGTTGGGGTAGCTCGCCGAAGCCAGTATCGTCACTATATTTATCAACGCGGGCATGTTTCAGTGTACTCTTGCAGTTATATGTCGATGTCCATGATCTTCCTGATCCACAGGAAGCCCAGGATATTGAGGACTAAGATGGCGGCTAGGATAACCTTCCCGGGAGTGGTGACGAACATCCTCTCGACACCCTTGGAATCTACGATGAAATAGACTATCGCCAGGACCACCATCGGCATGGCGCCGAGGAACCTGGCGGTGGCGCGTCCCTGTGCGGTCAGTGAGTCAACGCGGTGTTCGAGCCTCTGTATCTCGCGAATCGCCTCGCATATCTTGTCGAGGGTCTCGCCGAGGTTTCCGCCCCTTTCGCGGTGGGTCAGCAGTGCGGCGAAGAGCAGACCGAAATCGCCCGAGCCGATCCGCGCCGAGGCGTTGCTCATCGCGTCCTCCAGCCCCAACCCGAACTCGTATTCCCGCACCAGGTGGGCGAACTCCTGTCGCAGCGGCGATGGTCCGTCGCGCGCAACGAGTTCGAGGGCCTGGATGAGGTTCAACCCCGCCCGCACGCCCGATGAAAGCGTCTGAATACCCGGGACGAGTTGATCGTTGAGTTTACGAAGCCTCTTCTCCCGGAGGTGCTTTATAAGCACCGTCGGAAGCATCAGTCCGATGACCATGCCCACAAGACCGCCGAGAATGCTTCCGACGACCAGATAGAAAACGAGCGAGAAGAAGAATATCATGAAAATCGACATGATAGTCACGCTGCGAGGCTTGATCGACATCAGCAGGCTACCGCCGATGACCTGGGCGTAATGCCTCTCGCGACGTTCGATCAACTCGCCAAGCGGTCTGGCGCCTATGCGGATTGCGATCGCCGTGCCCACCATTATCGCCACGCTGGAGACGATCTGCTCGCTCATATCGAACGTGATTTTTTCTGCACCGAGGATCATGTGAATACCTTCACGTCAAGGAACTTGTTCTTGATGAGTTGCTCGGAGAATCTGGGGATGTATCCGGTATGCATCAGAGAGTCATCGCCGCCGCCGGTCTTACCCACCAGCGAGGGCAAGATGAATATGTCCTCGGTAACAACCTGGTCGGTTTCCGGATCGATACCGCATATCTCCGAAATGTGCGTCACGCGACGCCGCCCGTCGACCAGCCTGGCTATCTGGACTATCACGTCCAGTGCGGCGACTATCTGCTCGCGAATGGCGCGCACGGGCATTTCGACGGCCATCAGCACCATTGTCTCCAGACGCATTACCGTGTCGTCGGGATTGTTGGCGTGAACGGTACTCAGCGAACCGTCGTGTCCGGTGTTCATCGCCTGGAGCATATCGAGCGCTTCAGGGCCTCGGCATTCACCGACAATTACACGGTCGGGTCTCATTCTCAGGGCGTTCTTGACCAGATCTCGTATGGTGTATGCGCCCTTGCCTTCGATATTCGCGGGCCTGGTCTCCAACCGCACCAAGTGATCTTGGGGCAGTTGCAGTTCGGCGGAGTCCTCGATGGTAACGATCCGCTCGGCGGACGATATGAAGCTGCCCAGTACGTTCAGGGTAGTTGTCTTGCCCGAGCCGGTACCACCGGAAATCATCATATTCTTTCGCCCCAGCACGCAGGCGCGCAGGAAACTGGCAGCCGGTTCGGTGATCGTACTTCTCTCGACCAGATCGTCGACGGTGAACGGAATGCGGGCGAACTTACGGATGGTAAGCGCCGGGCCCGAGAGGCTCAGCGGATTGATGATCGCATTTACTCGCGAACCGTCAGGAAGGCGAGCGTCAACCAGGGGGCTGGACCGGTCAATTCGCCGACCGACAGGGGTGATTATCCGCTCGATAACGCTCAGTACAATCTCGTCGGAGAAGAAACTTCGCCCGGTGTTCTGTAGGGCGCCGTCCTTCTCGATATAGATGTGGTCCTTGCCTACAACCATGATCTCGTTGATGTTTGGCATTTCCAGGAGGTCCTGGAGCGGACCGTACCCGAGTACCACGTCTTCGATTTCCTTGGACAGCATCCGCCTGACAATGTAACTCCGCAGTTCGGGCGATATCTGTCCCGAGATGCGCTTGTACTGGTTGTCCCAGTCGGCCTCGACGGTCGCCACGTCTTCCTTGGCGGTCTGTGGACGCAAACGAAGCGGAAAGTCGCTGATAACGTCGCTGGTAATGCGTGTGATCGCCTCTTCGAATTTCACGACCAGCACGTCGGAGTCTTCAAACCCGTAGCTATACATCATTTTACCGGTGCATCTGCGGGCAAGTTCAGTGACGATCATCCGCCAGAGAAACTCTCGAACGAGATAGCCAGCCATACCTTCGTTCACTTCATCCCGAACGTCCTCGATGATATTGGCAAGCTGCTGCTTTATCATCGCCACCTGCTGACTGTCGGCCGAACCGTCCTGGGAAGTCACGCGCAGGTTCATGCGGTCCAGCAGTTCGGCATGAAGTTTCTGCTCGAGTTCGATGACCTGTCTTCGCGGCGACCTCACTGCCTGCTGACCGCCCACGCGACGGACGGAAGGCTCCATCATGTACACCGAGAATTCGCCGATGCGAATCTCGTCGCCGTAGTCGATCTTGCGCCTCTGGCCCTTGGCTATGTCCTTGTTGGCGACCACGGCGCCATTGAGCCCGAGCGCCTCGATGAAGAAACTGCCCCCCTCGAAGAAAATCCTCGCATGGCGCCTGGAGACGAACGGACTGCGAAGGCAGACGGCATTGGTCTCGTCGCGTCCTATCTCGACGTTATCGTCGCCGATCTTGAGAACGTCACGCTGGTCGGCAAGCTGGTTGTAAACCCAAATCTCCACGCACTAACCTCAAATTCACCGCAAAGCGAGCATCCCGCCGTCCGGGCGGCCCCGAACCACCGGGCGGACCCTACTAAATCCCGTCGTCATATCCACTTCCACCGGCGGAGACGTCGGCGGCCTTGGTGGTATACTGCTTCAACTCATCTGCAATCACACCATCCGTGCCCTCCTTGGGGCGGTATCTGCTGGGGCATATCTCGATAGTAGCGGGTCCTCTCAAATGCGTCTTAAGGTTGCCCCACTGCAGCGACACGTCGACAGGCCTCCTTCTTACCTCGACGGTAATGGTGCTGAAAGATCTCACACCACCCTGGGCACCGGCCCTTGAGCTACCGGCCTGGCCCGACCGGTTGGTCTGTCCACCGATCGCCACCACTCTAAGCCATTCAATAATGCGATATGTCTCGTACCCGTTGCGGTTCTTTCTCCCCGGAAGCACACCACGGATATTGACGTGGTTCCCGATCCGCAGGACCCTGCCCACTGAATTTTTCGAGTCAACGGCGATCGTTATGGCGACATAATCTTTGCGCAAATCATCCGCTGATGAGGCGCTCATGGCAGTAACGAAGTGCGCCATCATCGCGAACTCCCCTTTGCTCACGCCCCGCCTGACTTTCCGGCCGACGCCCAGAGAGTCCTTGGCCTCTTCTCCGAGCAGTCTTCCGATGCTGTCGGCGAATTTCTTTGGAATCTGCTCTCGGATAAGATCGTTCTCTTTAAGGACTTCATCGGCGTCGATGTCGCGGGCGTAACGAAAAGCCGTGACCTTTTCCTGGTCCAATCCCGCCTTGATCTTGCTGATATGCAGATTGTACACGACCATCACTACCAGGCCGAGTACGCAAGCGACAATCAACAGTTTCCAGTTCTGTACTGTAGGAGCTTCTTCCGGCATGATGTATCTCCTCAATTTCGGTCCGACCGATTATCTATACAATCGTACAACTACCCAATCAATCTCTCTATATTGCGCTGTTCGGTCTCGTTTGGCAAGAGAATGAATTCGAGCCATTACGAGTCCGGATACACAAGGTTCAAGCTAATCGACAGCATACCGTCGTTTCCGGTCATTTCACGCAGCGTAATAGTAACGTGCCCTTTGGGCCCGTGGAATACAAGTATCCGGCGAGGACGAACATCTCTCGACGAGCCCGGACGCGTCGAGGGTCTGCGCCTCGTGCTGGTTCGCTCGCCAATGAACGTCATCGACTTTCCAACCAGATACTCTTTGTAGTATTCCATCGCCCGGTCGGTAGAACCCGTCCAGACGTAACGCGCCATCATTTCAGTCTCTTTGTGCGACCGCCGCACAAATCCCGACCGCCTTACGGCGTTCCTGGGGGGGGCAATCCCGTCAGGATCGCCTTTGAGAGGCGTCATTCCCACACCGGCAAGTGGGTTACCGGTCATTTCACCGGGTCCCTTAACGGGGGGCGGTTCCTCTGGTCCTATCGGTCCGAAACTGCGACGCAGGGAATCGTAGACCGGCGGACCGGAAGATTCGGTCCCGCTCCAAAAGAACCCAATATAGATAGCGCAGCTGACCAACGCGATCAGCACTATAGAGAGAGCCCATAACCACCGCAACTTCAGAAGACCGCCCGAACTCCGGAACGCGTCGCCGGAGGCGTTGAGAGAATTTTGTGATAAATCGGGACCAGTCATAATATCAGCTATTAGCTGTTAGCTGATAGCTACCATCTGGAGAGATAAAGTCTTCGGGCCATGGCTGCCAGACCATCGCCGGGTGAGGGAACGCTCAGTAGTGTACTGTCCAACTCGAAAAGGAACTCATCTCTGATTACCGGTTCGCACCATATCTGGCGCCATCGCCACTCCTTACCGTCGCGCATGTGAGTGTGCTCGATATCGCCACGATAGTTTTCGACCTGCTGGAAGATACCTATTTCGCTCGGGAAACGCCCGTGGACCGTTGTCCATCTACCTCTGGGAGATCTCGTCATGACCATCGTATCGGCCAGTGCTCGGGCATCGGGAGATTGGGCGTCGGCGGCCATTACCAGTTCTTCGAGAGTCTTGAGCGTCTCGGTGCTGTGTGTCCCGCCCTCCTGGTGATAGGCTACCTCGTCGAGGTGTCCCTGGAAAATCCGGTTGTTCAGGGTGTTGGCGCCGACACGGGATCCCGCCCGTACTTTGCGCCACGTCTGGAATCGATCGGCGATCTTGACGTGCTGCTGGTTGACCATCGCCCAACCGAAGAAGAACGTGAAGCCAAGTATCGCCCCCAGCAGCGGGATGATCATCACGAACTCGATTAGCACGTTTCCGCGGCGGCGCCCAATGTGAAAACCGCTTGGTCCTGCAGTGATTCTCTTCATCATGTTCGCACCTCCCGGCCGCACTCAAGCGCGGGCCCGGGTACCTTGCCTATATACCCTACGAACCGCCAAGAGCCTGGGTCGCGGCGGAAATCAGGGCGTTAATCTCAGTGTGTTCGGCGGGATCTTTGGCGTAGTTTCTGGCTATCTTGTAGAGTCCCAGCGCCGTCTTGATATCGTCTTCCTGTTTTGCGGCGTTGCCTTTTGCGAGGTTCTCGCGATATCGGCTCTGGCGAATCATGGTAGCCGCTTCGGGATAGCTGTCCTTCAGGTGGTCGAGTATCTTCCGAACGTCGGGGTACTGGGTGTTCTTCAGGGCAGCGGCACCCTTGGCAAGCGTGGCGGCAACTTTCGCGCGAGCCCTCAATGCCGACAACTTGGGATCGATTACAGTATCCCACGCGTCAGGATTGAATACTCTGGCCCGTTCGCCTGAGGCTATGGCTTTGTCGAGGTCGTATGCCTTTACCGCCGCTTCAAATACGACCATCTCCAGCTTGTACTGGCAGTGGAGCATCTTTTCCTTGATATCTCTGCGACCGCGCTTCTTGACCCTGAGTACCTGGAGCTTCTCCAAAGCCGGACCCCACCGTCCGAGATCGAACAGGCGGAAGGCCTCTTTCTCGGCGAGGATGTCGGCTTCTTTCTTCAGCAAGCCTTCTTTGATGACCTTGGCCTTGCGGTTATTGGGGTACTGCTCGATAAAGGCATTCAGCGCGTCGATTGCCCCCTTGGTATCGCCACTGACCAGGAGCTTGGTGACTTTGGCGAAGTCCACGGTTTCCTTAATGGACTTGATCTCAGCGGCCCAGCTTTCCACGAGCTTGGGCGGTACGCCGGCTTTGGGCATCGCGTTTCTCAGGGCCCTTAGCAGGCGATCCTTGTCACCACTCTGCCTGGCACTGTCAACCACGGACATTATGTCCCTGAGGCGTTTGTTCTTCGTGAGGCTCGCTCGGGCCTTGTCGACCTCGGTCTGCATTCTTAACCACTTCGCCGCATCGATATGCGGTTTGAGTCTTTGCAGACCGGCCGAAGCCTTGTCCCAAGCCGCCAGCGCCGTCCCGGTGTCGCTCGAGTTTGCTTTCCTCGCCGCAACCATCAGCGATTCACATTCGTCGAGGCTCTGCCTCCTGGTGACCTTGTTCTTGAAGTTGCGGAGTTCTACCTGCTGGTCGGCGTCGAGTCTCTTCGGCTCGTCGTACTCTTCGTTCAGCAATGTGACAGCGTCGTCATACTTGCCCGCATTGAACAAGTTCTCGGCTTTTGCCATTGTCTCGTCAAAGGCTTTCTGATTGATCCTCCACAAGTCGAATCCCTTGATGGAGTCCTTCATCGTTCTGGTCCATTCGTAGACTATCTCTGAGGGGTTCGCCGTCTGGATCTTCAACGTCAGGTCCGAAGCGAGGTCCTGTTCGGTCTGAGCGCGAGACCAGTCGCGGCTGGCGACGGCGAGGTAGGCCCTGCACATATGGATATAAACCTGCGAAGGGTCGGCAAACGTGGTTTCCGGGAAGTTCTTGCGTACAGCCAGGAAGTTCTCCTCGGCCTTTGAATAATCAGCGTTCTTGTAGACTTCGCGTGCGGACTGATAGGCCTTCTTGGCTATCTTATTCCTGTCTACTTCTTCTCCGCTTTGCATTATTCCGCGTACGACAAGGACGCCAACAATCAAAAGCATCGCCGCAACCGCCAAAGAGATCTTCACACCAAGGCTGAGTTTTCGCTTGGGGATCGGCGCGGTGACGTCCTCTTCGAGGTCGAAGGCCATCGCATCGACGGTCCGACCGGCCGATGTCGACACGATTTCTTCTTCCACCGGCGCCACCGGTACGGACGCTCCGGCGGCTTTGGCGCCGGGCCTGAATGTCTGCTTGATCGCCCGCCCCAAATCCTCCATGCCCGCAAACCGCTGCTCGGAATCTTTGGCTATCATTCTAAGGACGATATTCGAGAGGGTAATCGGTACCGCCTCGTTCACCTCGTGCGGGGGCGGGGCGCTGACTTTCGGATTACTGTGCCACTTCATCCACCGCACCTTCTCAGCCGTACGATCGCGGACGATATCGGTAAATATCTCGTTGAACTTCTCGCGTCCGACCAGCATTTCATATGCGATGAAACCGAGCGAGTACATGTCCGCCCGACCGTCGACATATCCGCCGGTGAACAACTCCGGCGCCATGTACTTCGTGGTGCCCATCACCATCGACGCTTCGCCCGAAGAAGTCGCCGCGACGCCGAAATCCGTAATCATCGGTCTCAAGCCGTCGGCAATGATGATATTACTGGGCTTGATGTCGCGATGGATGACACCGGCGATATGCACGGTATGCAGCGCCGAACAAAGCCGCCAGAGTATCTGCAGGGTAGCTTTGAGTTCCACCGGACCGGGATTGCCCGACAATGTCTTCTCGAGGCTGATACCCTCGATGAACTCCATGACGATAAACAACCCCTGCCTGTTCTCCAGCAAGTCGTGGATGGTGACAACTTCAGGCTGCTCGGCGCCCAGACGCGCAAGGATCTGCGCTTCGGTGCGGAACCTGTCGAGGAACATCTTGTCTTCGGCAAGGTGTGTGGATATCTGCTTGATCGCCACGAGACGGTCCAACGCGGGATCGTGACATTTGTAGATGATCGACTGACCGCCAATAGCAATCCTGGCGATCACCTCATACCGGCCGATTTCTTCACCGGGCTGATAACCGATCCCTTCTGCGAGGCTGGATTCTTCAGTATTAGCCATCAAACACTACACCATAGAATTACAGGTTCATCGGCAGCAGCCGGTCTGCCGGTTGGAAGGTCGCCATTTCGCCACTATCCATAGTGGCTGGCCCGGCTGGGGCCCAGTAACATAATCGGCTATAGCGACGACCAGTACGAGCAATAATACACCAAAACCCGCACGCCGCCATCTACTTATATAATAACCAAAAGCGACGCCAAGGAAAACAGCAAAATTCGCGCCGCTCCGCACGCCGGTGCCGGGGGGATTGTCCCAGGGGGGTTATCGGTCTTTGGGAAACGTCTCTTCGTCAACGTAATCCTGCACGCCCTCGTTGGTCAGCGCGCAAGTGGCCCGCATTATCAACCCGTATTCGCCGTCGCCAATATCCAGTTCGACACCGTCGTCGAGGGCGCGGAACACACTCCTGGCCACGGGTACAGACAGGTAGAAAGTATGGCGCACCGATACCTGTATGTCTTCGGCTTCTCCGTACAGGTCGCCACTGATGGGCGGGGCAAGTTCCACGAAAGTATGGTTGTAAGCATACTTCCACTTGCGTTCCAGGTTTGCCCGTACCCACCCGGGAGTTTCGGCCCCATATGCGGTGAAAAACTCTTCCAGCCCGTTGACCAGTTCGGGCAGGTCGGCTTTCTCCTGGTCGGAGGTGGAGCAGGATACGGGCATGACCGCCCATACCGCCGAACGGAATATCCGACCCTGCTTGGCGGATCTGTCCGGATCGATGTCCACGTAGTTCTGCGCCTCGCCTCCAAATCGGGTCAGGTCGTCGGGGATCGCGACTATCGCTGTTCGGGCGGCACAATAAGCCGAATACTGAACGCACAAGTGTCCAACCATGAGGAACGACGACTGGGCAAGCAGCAGCACCAGCGCCATCGCAAAGGGCAAGACCAGCGCAAATTCGATCATCGCCCCGCCATCCTCGCTTCTCTGGCGGGCCCTGGCGCGGGCGCCGATTCGCCACATCATGTGGCACGTCACACACAACGCGATCGCAAGGGCCATTGTGATCAAGGCGTACTTGATGAATCCCCCGCTACCAAGGGCATGCGGTAACCACCTCCACGCCGCCGGTCCGCCCCCCGTTATCCATAAGGCCATACCCACAGCCAACACTACCGTCAGGAGGATAACGCATACCGTCACCAGCAACCACCGCCACAACATCGACACCGCCCCTACGGTTTTCAGTCCGGTAGAACGGTCTGATTGTCCAACAATATCTGTCATCAGCCCACTCCGAACAACCGGGCCGTTACCGGCCCACCGAGCAACACATCGATCAGCTCAAGCGCCGCACCGATCGACAAAGCCAGTCCTATCGCAATCGTAGGACTGTCTGCTTCGCTGGGATCGCCAGGTTTGGCCCGCATCATAACCAGCACGATAAACTGCCAGATGCGTCCCAGTGTCCTTCGGAAAATCCGCCGGCGTAATACCACGAAGATCGCCATCAGACCGGCAATGGCAATTCCATAGAACAGCGAGGCCAGGGCGAACTCCCAACCAGCCAAAGCGCCAACGGCGCCCATTAGTTTGGCGTCGCCCCCCCCCACGCCACCGATCCGCCAGATTACGAACATCGGACCGAAACCTGCTACCAGACCAATCAGCGCACCGACAAGCCCCAGCGGCTGCCCGTGAAGATCGATCCCGCCGAAGTAGTAGTGACCGATCAGACCGACCAGCACGCCCGGGTAGGTTATCCAGTTGTGGATCTTGCTGGTGCGAATATCGTCAATCGCAGCGGCAACAAGGACCACAACCAGAACACCGTATGCCCACATCTCCGCTTGCAGCGGCGGCATAACTCTCCTTGCCTCCGAGCACCCTCACGATACCCAGAGTTCAAAGCCGTTACCCTCTACGATTACAGGTCGCCCGGGTCCAGCGTGCCCGAAGCACTTCCGCTGGCGCCTCTGATCTGGCCCCACCAGTTATCAACGGCTTCGGAGATGTCGTGCCAGAACCAGATTATCACTGCCAGCAGCGGCAGGCCGACCGCAGCAATGATCAAGATGTACTCGACCATGTCCGCACCCTTCTCGTCACGGTGCAAGGCCGACAACGTCTTCTTGAT